>JAFVXT010000074.1 GCA_017501005.1 Clostridia bacterium | reverse complement strand
GAGTTGTGCCTTGAAAATCTCTTTGTCTTCCTTGACTGTGTGGCGTATTTCTACGCGCCCGAATACACCGAGCAGCATTTTGACAAATCCTTGCTGGAGCTTACCGTTGACGAGGCTCTCTCCTTCGTTCCTGAAAACGAGATTGATATTTCCAAGCTGATTGAGGAAAACAAAGCACTCAAGGACGAGCTGACCGCGCGACGTGCCGAGCAGCAGCAGACCTACGTGCCGAAGCCGCTTGACTTGTCTGAATACAAAACGCGAAAAATTTATATTGACTTTATGCTCGAAGACGCTGGCTGGACTGAAGGGAAGGACTGGCTGAATGAAGTCGAGCTTTACGGTATGCCCAACAAGAGCGAGGTAGGTTATGCCGACTACGTTCTATTTGGCGACGACGGCAAGCCTCTTGCAGTGCTTGAAGCCAAGCGCACTTGTGCGGACGTTTCAAAGGGCAGACAGCAGGCCAAACTTTATGCCGATCTTTTGGAAAAGAAATACGGACGCAGACCGATCATATTTCTTTCGAATGGCTTTGATACACGCATTATAGACGATCGGTATTATCCCGAACGCAAGGTGGCATCGGTCTACTCCAAGCGCGACCTTGAAAAGCTTTTCAATTTGCACACGATGCGCACGAGCCTGAAAAACGTGACAGTGGATAAGGTGATTGCCGGCCGTTACTATCAAGAGGGCGCGATCAAGGCAGTATGCGAGGCGTTTGATAAGAAGAATCGTCGCAAAGCGTTGCTTGTGATGGCAACGGGCTCGGGCAAGACGAGAACGGTGATTGCGCTTTGCAAAGCATTGCTTGATCACGGATGGGTGAAAAACATTCTCTTCCTTGCCGACCGCAATTCGCTTGTTACGCAAGCGAAGCGCGCTTTTGTGAATATGCTGCCCGATCTTTCTGTCACCAATCTTTGCGAAGAGAAAGACAATTTTGGTGCGCGGTGTGTTTTCTCGACTTATCAGACGATGATGAACTGCATTGATACGGTGAAGGACGAGGACGAGAAAAAGCTCTTTACCGTGGGGCATTTTGATCTTGTGATCGTGGATGAGGCGCACCGTTCTATTTACAATAAATATAGAGATATTTTCAACTATTTCGACGCGCCTTTGGTTGGTCTTACCGCCACGCCCAAAGATGAGATTGATAAAAATACTTACGATATTTTCGAGCTTGAAACCAACGTACCGACATACGCCTACGAGCTTTCGCAAGCGGTGACCGACGGCTTTCTTGTCGATTTCATGTCTGTCGAGAGCAAACTGAAATTTATTGAACAAGGCATCGTTTACGACGATCTTTCCGAATCCGACAAAGAAGCTTATGAAAATACGTTTGAAAACGAGAACGGCGAACTGCCCGAAAGCATTTCTTCGTCTGCGATCAACGAGTGGGTATTTAACGAAGATACGATCCGTCAAGTGCTACATATACTTATGAACGACGGCTTGCGTATTGATTATGGAGAAAAGCTCGGCAAGACGATCATTTTTGCCAAAAATCATGAGCATGCCGAAAAGATCCACGAGATATTCGGGAAGGAATATCCCCATCTTCCCGGCTATACCAAGGTTATCGACAATTACATGACCTATGCGCAAAGCGCGATTGACGAGTTTTCAAATCCAAAGAAATTACCGCAGATTGCGATTTCTGTTGATATGCTCGACACGGGCATTGACGTGCCGGAAGTGCTCAATCTTGTTTTCTTTAAAAAGGTGATGAGCAAAGCAAAGTTCTGGCAGATGATCGGGCGCGGCACACGCCGTTGCGATGGGCTTATCGACGGCAAGGATAAGGATAAATTTTATATCTTTGATTTTTGCGGGAATTTTGAGTTTTTCCGTATGTCGAGCGGTCGCCCGACGGCAAGTCAACTTGCTTTGCAAGGCGCAATTTTCAAATTAAAGGCGCAAATTGCTTTCAAATTGCAGGATATCGCCTATCAAACGGACGATTTAATTGCATTCCGTAAAGTCTTGGTTGACGATATGGTACGCAAAGTGCGTGAACTGAACCGCGAAAATTTTGCCGTTCGTCAGCATTTGCGCTACGTTGAGCAATATGCAAATCCTGACAATTACAATTCGCTTACCTATGAAGATACATTATTGATGGCGGAAGAGCTTGCACCGTTGATCATCCCCGATGAGGATGAGGCATCGGCGGTTCGCTTTGATGCTTTGATATACGGAATCGAACTTGCTTATCTTGCGGGAAAAAAATATAACCGTGCATGCACTGATCTTTATAAAAAGGTCAGCGGCATTGCGAGTGTGGCGAACATTCCCGAAATCATGGCGCAATCTGATTTGATCAACAAGATCCTGCATACCGATTATTTGGAGAATGCGGGTATCAATGAGTTTGAGCATATCCGTGAGAATCTCCGCGAGCTGATGAAATATATTCCGAAAGCAAGCGTAAAATACATCTCCAATTTTGATGATGAGATTCTTTCTACCGAATGGAACGATTCCAACCTTGAAAATGATGATCTGAAGAACTATAAAGCAAAAGCAGAGTTTTATATCCGTCAGCATCAAAATGAAGCGGCCATTGCCAAATTGCGGAGCAATATTCCTTTAGATGCAGAGGATATCAAAGCGCTCGAGCACATTTTGTGGAGCGAGGTTGGCAGCAAAAAAGACTATGAAGCGGAATACGGCGAAAAGCCTCTCGGCGAATTTGTGCGCGAGATCGTCGGACTCGATATGGCGGCGGCAAAAGAGGCATTTGCGGAATATTTGGATAACGTTTCGCTTGATGCAAGTCAGATCTATTTTGTCAATCAGATTGTCGAGTATATCGTCCGCAACGGTGTCATGAAAGATCTTTCTGTTCTTCAAGAGCCTCCGTTTACCGATAAAGGCAGTATTGTCGAAGTCTTCACGGATTTGTCGGTTTGGTTTGAAATCAGAAAAATTATTGAGAGCATCAATGAAAATGCGGCGGCGTAATGAAAAAGGAAACACACCATGACCAAAGAATCATTTTTATCCCTCTGCCTTGATACGTACGGCACGGTGCCGGACTATCCGTTTGACGAGGATTTCGAGACGGCGGTTTTGCGGCATGGAGACAACCGCAAGTGGTACGCGATCTGCATGCGCGTATCGCGGCGGCGGTTCGGGTTTGACTGCGACGAGGTGATCGACGTGGTCAACTTGAAGATACCGATCGACATGCAGGGCTCGTTTGGCCCGTCCGACGGGGTGTATCCCGCCTATCACATGAACAAATTGCACTGGGTATCGGTGCTGCTGCCCGACGCGCCGGCGGACGTGGTGCAGTTTCTTGTGGGCATCAGCTTTGAGATGACGAAAAAGAAAATGAAGCGCAAGCAGCTTTAAAGAGGTCGGCGCACGTATGCGCGGGCGAAACGCAAGAAGAACACAAAAAAGACCGCTTTTCTGCCAAAATGGCAGAGAAGCGGTCTTTTGCGGTGAAAATTCAACGAATTTTCATATGATGATGTGTTTTAGCCGAAAAGAGGGGTGGAGAAGTAGCGTTCGGCGGTATCGGGCAAAACGGTGACAACGGTTTTGCCGCGGCCGAGCTTGCGGGCGAGGCGGAGGGCGGCGGCGACGTTCGTGCCGCTGCTGATGCCGCACATGATGCCTTCGCGCGAGGCAAGCTCCTTGGAGATGCGGACGGCTTCTTCGTCCTTGATGATGCAGATATCGTCAAAGATCTTGCAATTGAGAATGGCGGGGATCACGCCGTCGCCAATGCCCATCTGCACGTGCGTGCCGATCGAGCCGCCCGAGAGAATGGCGGCATTTTCGGGCTCGACGGCCCAAATAGTCATATCGGGATTTTTGGCCTTGAGTGCTTCGCCGATGCCTGTGATGGTACCGCCCGTACCGATGCCCGAGCAAAAGCCGTGGATCGGGCCGTTCACCTGGCGCAGGATTTCATCGGCGGTGCCGTTTCTCTGCGCTTCGGGGTTGGCGGGGTTTTCAAACTGCTGGGGCACGAAAACGTTTGGATTTTCGGCCTTCATTTTCATGGCCAGGGCGAGGCATTCCTCGATGCAGAGGCCGATATTGCCGTCATCATGGACGAGAATGACCTCTGCGCCGTAATGCTCGACCAGCTTGCGGCGTTCTTCGCTGACCGAATCGGGCATGATGATCTTGACCTGATAGCCGCGCACCGCGCCCACAAGCGAGAGGCCGATGCCCTGGTTGCCGCTTGTCGGCTCAACGATGATGCTATTCTCATGGAGAAGGCCTTTTCTTTCGGCATCGAGGATCATATTGTAGGCCGTGCGGGTTTTGATTGAGCCGCCGACGTTCAAGCCCTCGAATTTGACGAGGATCTCGGCGCAGTCTTCTTCGGCCAAATGCTGTAAACGGATGATCGGGGTATCACCGATCGCGTCAAGGATTGTATTGCAAATCATGTTTTGTAACCTTTGTTTCTTAATGTCGAATAGGGGTGCTCACCATTATATTATACACCGATTCCGCCGTTTGTCAATAGAAAGTGTCATTCTCGGCAAAACGCCGCGGTTTTTTAGCAAAAGCCTTTGCTTGAGGCAATATTCTTTCTGCATGAGAAAGCCCTTCAGCGCGTTTCGATCTCTATGGCTTCGCCGAGCGCGAGCGAATAAATGAGGCAAGAGCGGGGCGGACGGCCGAACATTTCGGTACATGCGGCACGGTAATAGGAAAGCTGCAGCGTGTGTCGCTCGCGCAAAAGACGGACGGCCTCTCCGTGATCCTTGGGCACGCGGTCGGTTTTATAGTCGATGAGGTCATAGCTGTCGTCAGGGTAAACCGCCACGCAGTCAATGACGCCCTGCACGAAGATGCGTTCGTCCTTGAGCGCTTCTTTTTTCGCTTGGTCGGCGGTGAAGTCCGCCGCGGGCAGGGAGGCATGGAAGCGCAGCTCGCGGTGGATCTTTTCGGTTCTTTGCAGATCGGCAAAAAGCTCGGAGCGCAGAAAACGCTTGATCTCATAGAGGCGCACAAGGGCGGCGTCCTCTTTTGAGATGAAATTCCTTTCGGTCAGCACCTCCAGCTCCTTTTCCGCGCCGTGCAGAGCAAGCGCATCGAAGCGGCAGAACTGCAAAAAGAGGTGCGTGGCCGTACCGCGTGCGGCACCGTCGGGCTCTTGCTCCTCCGAAAGAAAGGCAGGGCGTATCGGGCGGAAGGACACCTCGTCGCCTTCGCTTTCGGCTTCGGTTGGCAAGGCGGTCTCCTCCTCGGGATCGAGAAGATCGGGATAGAGGCGCGAAACCGAGAGCTTGCCGGGCAAGGAGAGCGCGGCTTCGTGCGGATAGACGAAATCGAAGCGCTTGCGTAAGAGCTCCTCGGTCAAAACAGAGGGGGCTATACCTTCTTCGGCACCTTCTTTTTCGTCACTTTCTTCTTCGGTATATGCAGGCACCGTGCAGAGTGCGTCGCCCGTGACCGTGTGACGAAGGATATCAAGACCGTCAAGCGAGGCGAGCGTGACGCACTCGTCAAGCGCATCAGGGCAATCCTCGGGCGCACTGATCGGCAGAGAAGCGCAGACGAGCGAGATCAGGTTAGATGCCGTCAGAATCGAGAAGCGGGAGGGGACGGCATCCTTCACCGTGCGGAAAAGCTTGGGAAGGCTGGACGCGTCTGACGTGACGTATAGACGCTGGGAGGCGCGTGTGAGCGCAACGTAAAGCAAGCGCAGGGTTTCTTCGCCGTCGGCAAGCTCGCCCTCCAGTGAGACGGCGCGGTGAAGCGGGTTTGCTATGCGGCCAAGCCCGTCGTCGGTCAAGAGATTCAAGGCCGCGCCGAAGCGTTCGGAAAAGAGAATCTTCGGCGTGTGTAAGGCACTTTTGAGTGCGCTGCCGCAGTGCGTGACAAAGCAGACGGGAAATTCAAGGCCCTTCGAGACGTGAATGGTCATGAGGCGCACGGCATTCCCTCGCTTGCCCCTTCCTTATCGGTCGGAAGCTTTTCGCCCGCGCGAATGATGCGGTTGATGAACTGCAAAAAGGAGTAGAGCCCTTGGAAGGAATAGCCCTCAAAGGTGCGCGAATAATGGTAAAGACGGCGCAAATTGCTTCGCTTTCCGCTGCCTTCCGAAAGATCGGAGAGGGCGAGGATGGCCGTGTCGTCATAAATGAAGCGCAGAAGCCGCCAGACGGGCATACCCTCCGCGCGGTCGCGGTAAAGGCTGAGCTTTTCTAAGAAGCGGCGGCATTTTTCGTCGTCCCCATGCTGCTCGTAATGGCGGAGAAGCGCATCGTAAAGCGTGTCGCCGTCCTCGCCCGCTTGGCGGATTTTGACAAGCTCGTCCATGGTGAAGGCGTATAGCGGCGAGCGCAACACGCCCGCGAGGTAAATATCGCGGTGGGGATTGTTGATGACGTTTAAAAGCGCGAGGATCAGAAGTACGTCGGGGTTCAGGAAAAATTCGGCGTCCTCGGGAATTTCGGTGGGAATCCCCATCGAGAGCAGCTCCTCGCTCAAGGAGGCGGCGAAGTCTCCCTTCACCGATTTCATGAGCACGGTGATGTCACGGGGGAGAATGGGGGCTTCAACGAGCACCTCCTCGCCTTGCGCGTTCTTTTCTTTTTTCAGTATTTTTTCATGCGCGATCAGACGTGCGATCTCAACGGCGATCGCGTGTGCCTCCGCCTCGCCCTTTTTGCACCCCTTCGGGCAAGGGACGGCGGATTCCTTTTCTTTTTTGGACGGCGTATAATTCTTCGTCAAAAGAAGACGCACCTTTTGCGGCACGAAATCCTCGGGCAATGCTTTTCCGACGTGCAGCTTGTCCTCTTCGCGGTAGCCGATGCTCTCGCCCGCCACGCCGAGCAGGGTGGCAAAGACGAGGTTTGTGAAATTGATGATGGGGGGATCGCATCGGAAATTCGATTGCATGAAGAGCGCTTGCGCCGCGTTTTCGCGGTCGTCCCTGCGATAGTCGGGGAAGCTCTTACGCAGTGCGGCGAAGATCGTCGGATCGGCGCCGCGGAAACGGTAAATGCTCTGCTTGATATCACCGACCATGAAGCGGTTTCTCGGTTTTGAGAGCAGAGAGAAGATTTTGTGCTGCACCTCGTTGACGTCCTGGTATTCGTCGATATAGACGGCGTCATATTCCTCGCGCTTTTCAAGTGCAAGTGCGCTCGGCTCGCCCTTTTCATTCGAAAGGGCGGCAAGCGTCAGGCTTTCAAGATCGCTGTATTGGCAGAGATTGCGCGCGCGTTTTTCCTTTGCAAAGCGCTCTTCGAAGGCAATACCAAGTGCGGCAAGCTGTTTGAGTGCGCGCAAAAGCCTTGCACCCTCGCTTTGAAAGTCCTCCTCCTTAAAAAGCAGGAAGGGAAGAACCTTTGTTTCGCAGAAATTGTGAAGCTCGCCGCGCAGGTCGTGGAGCGCCTTGTCGGCGGCACTGCTCGAGGAGCAGGAGGGCAAGGGCATTTTCAAGATCTGACGGTCAATGATGTGCGCCGCTTCCTCGGTATTGCCTTTTTTCATGGCGGCGGCAAGCGAGGCGGCGGCAATGCCGTCACGGCAGTAGGTCATGCCGTGCTTCAGAAGGAGCTTGGGATCGGTCTCTCGGGCAAGCTCGGGTAAGAGCTGCTCGTAAAGATCCGCGTAGTGGGTTAAGCCCTCGCAAAGATAGTCGGCGATCAGGCAGTAGGCGGTGCTTTCCTCATAGGGATGCGCAAGCTCCTCACCAAAGGCGGCGGCACGGTCGGCAAGAAGATAAGTACCTTCCTCGAAATTGCGGCATTTTTTGAAAAGCTCGAGCAATGCGTCGGCAAGCACCTCCTGCGGATCACGTGCGGCCGAGAGCGAATCGGCCAGCAAGAGAAAGTCTTCTTCACAGTAGGAGGGAGCACCCTCGGGATTCTCAAAGCCCACCTTTTCGTAGCAGTCGGAAAGGAGCTCGTGCATGACAGAGCGGGCAAGCATTTCTCCTTCCGCCTCGTCGGCAATACGGAAGCGCGGCGAAATGCCGACGGCGGCGGCGTTCGCGCGCAGAAATTTGGCGCAGAATGCGTCAATGGTGCGAATCTCGGCCGAGGGGAGCAGTAAAAGCTGGGTTTCCAGGCGGTCGTTTTTCGGATCCTCCCGAAGCGCTTCCTGCAAAGCCGCCGTAATGCGTGCGCGAAGCTCGGCGGCGGCGGCATTCGTGAAGGTCACGATCAGCATGCGTGAAATATCGGCAGGGTTTTCAGGGTCGAGAAGAGAGCTGATGATGCGTTCGGTCAGCACCGCCGTCTTGCCCGAGCCTGCGGCGGCAGAAAGCAAAAGCGTTCTGTCGCGCGTATCGATGGCTGTGCGCTGTGCCGCTGTCCATTCTCTTGCCATGGTATACCTCACTTTTGTCATGCGGAAAAATCCGTCAGAATTGTTTGATGGGCTTGACGGCTCGGCCGTCCTCGAAGTCCTGCACCTCGCCAAGCGCGAAGAAGCGGCCTTCATCGTAAAGGCGAACGCGTTCGCCGAGCGGGAAATCCTTTCTGATCTTTGCAAGATAGATCTGTTGGCCGTTGTGTGCCAGCCGTGCGAAAAAGGGCGCTAAATCAAGCCTGGGCGCAAGCGGGAAAAGCTCTTCTGTGGGAATGAGGCAGGCCAGACGCTCTTTCTCTGACATGCCCTCAAGCTCCTCTAACGTGTGACAGTCGCCGATCTTGAAGGCGGCGGCCTCGGTACGGCGCAGAGCTGCCATCGTACCGCCGCAGCCGAGCTTTGCGCCGATATCGGCACAGAGCGTGCGGATATACGTGCCCTTGGAGCAGCAAACCGAAAGTCGGTAGTCTGTGTCCGAGAGCCTGGTCACGTCAAGACGGTCCACTCTGATTTTGCGCGCCTCGCGCTCAACCGTCACCCCTTGCCGCGCCAGCTCCATCAGCCGTCTGCCTCCCACGCGAATGGCCGAATACATAGGGGGAATCTGCAGACCTTCGCCAAGAAAAGAGGAAGCAGCCTCCAAAACCGCGGCCTCTTCGGGGATCTCGTCGCTTTTCGTGAGGATCTCGCCCGTGATATCCTCGGTGTCTGTGGTCAGCCCGAGGCGGAGGGTGGCATCGTAATGCTTGTCCCCTTCCAGCAAGTATTCGCTTGCCTTGACCGCGCGACCGACAAGAATGGGCAAAACGCCCGTCGCCATCGGGTCGAGCGTGCCCGTATGGCCTGCGGTTTTGACGTTCAAAAGACGGCGGATGCGCGAAACCGCACCCTGCGAGGTGATATTTTCGGGCTTGTCAAGAAGCAAAAGTCCGCTAACGGAAGAAAAATCAGCCATAAAAAGCTCCTTTCGCCGCACGGCGGCACATCTTACTGTTTGTATTGTCTGTCAACGCGCAAGCCCGTCAGGCAAAGAAGCTCGTAGGGAATCGTGCCTGCCGCTTTGGCAAGACGGCGGATGTTCTCGCCGTTTTCGTCATAGACTGTGACGAGATCTCCCTCGTATGCTTCAATATCGTCAAGGCCGATCATGCATTGGTCCATGCAAATGCGGCCGAGCAGGGGAGCCTTGCGCCCGCCGACCAAAAGATAACCGCCGTTTGATGCGCCGCGCAGAAGACCGTCCGCATAGCCGATAGAGACGGTTGCCACGCGCATATCACGGGGGGCTACGAAGCACGCGCCGTAGCTGATCGATTCTCCCTTCCGAAGCAAGTGAATTTCGGAAATGCGGCTGTAAAGTGACATGACGGGACAAAGACCGTCGCACGGCACCTCGTCCGAGGGGGGTAAGCCGTAAAGGGCAATACCGAGACGCACGTAATCGAATCCCATACCCCCAAAGCGCAGGGCGGCCGCAGAATTGGCGGCGTGGCACTTCAGGCGGTAGCCGCGTGCGGCAATATCCTTGCAAATGCGCGTAAAGCGCTCGTATTGGCGGTCGGTGAGCGGCGAAGACGGCTCGTCGGCACAGGCGAAATGCGTAAAAATGCCCGTGGGAGAAAGATGCTTATAAGAGAAAACCGAAAGAATGTCGGTAAGTGAGTCCTGATAATCGGTGTCGTTCAGAGGAAAGCCCAGACGGTTCATGCCGCTGTCGGCCTTGAGGTGGATCTTCAGCGTGCATTCGGTGGGGATCACCCCTGCCGCCTTGGCGGCGTCAAGGGCGGTGTGTAAATACATCGCATAGGCCGCGTTATGCACGGTCTGCGTGATGTTTTTTTCTGCCAGAAGCGGCGCGTTTGCGGGGCGCGTATAACCGAGAATGAGAATGTCGGCCGTCGGCGCGGCACGGCGCACCTCAAGTGCCTCCGCCACGCTTGATACCGCAAAGAAGTCAGCACCGACACCCGCAAGCGCACGCACGCAGGCGGGCGCACCGTGGCCGTAGGCATCGGCCTTCACAACGCAAATCGGCGAAGCCCCCGACGTTTTCACACGGCGGGCGAGCAGGGTATAGTTATGAGTAAGCGCCGTCAGATTGATCTCGGCAAAGCTCTTTTTTTCGTAGGTCGGCTCCTCGTACATACCGTTTTTCCTGCTCCCTTCCGCGGCTCGCTTTTTTGCGCGCGCGTGATTAAAGTAATCTTATTTACTATTCTATCATATTCGCGTTTTTATTTCAAGTTCTTATGAAAAGAAAATCCTTAGGTTTTGAAAACTCTTTTGCCTTTTTGTTTCCTTTTTTTCGCGCTTCGAAAAAAAGAAAAAATCCTCATTTTGTCTTGCTTTTCTTTTGCAAATCCATTATAATGTAAGATGAACGATTATATAGCTTGAAAGGATTTTACGTTATGAAAGCAGTTGTGACCGTCATCGGCGCGGACAGCGTCGGAATCATTGCCCTCGTCAGCGGCGAGTGCGCACGTATGGGTGCGAACATTCTTGATATCAGCCAGAGCGTTATGCGCGAATATTTCGCCATGATCATGCTGGTGGATATTCAGGAGCTGACCACTTCCTTTGCAGATTTTTCGGAAACGCTTCACAAGCTCGGTGAAGAACGTTCTCTTGATATCCGCGTCATGCACGAGGATATTTTCAATTCGATGCACCGCATCTGATTTGCGAGGTAAAAGATTATGCTGAATACAGCGGATATTCTTGAAACAATCAATATGATCCGTGCGGAAAAGCTTGATATCCGCACGGTCACCATGGGCATCTCGCTCTTCGATTGCATCAGCGACGATAAGGACCGTCTGCTTGCCCGTGTGTACGATAAGATCACCCGTTCGGCCAAGGATCTTGTGCGCGTGTGCGAGCAGATGGAGATCGAATACTGCATTCCGATCATCAATAAGCGTATTTCTGTCACCCCCGCCGCCTTCGTCGGCGGCAGTTTGTCAAGCGAGGAGTTTGTCATGCTGGCAAAGACGCTTGACCGTGCGGCAAAGGAGCTCGGCGTCAATTTCATCGGCGGGTTCGGCGCGATGGTGCAAAAGGGTATGACCGTGGGGGCAGATCACCTGATCGATGCCATTCCCGAAGCGCTTGCCTGCACCGAGCGCGTGTGCTCGTCTGTCAACGTTGCCACCACAAAGGCGGGCATCAATATGGATGCCGTGCGCCGTATGGGCGAGGTGGTGAAAAAGACCGCATACCTGACGCGTGACCGCGATTCGATCGGCTGCGCCAAGCTCGTGGTGTTTGCCAATATTCCCGAGGACAACCCCTTTATGGCAGGTGCCGTTCACGGCATCGGCGAGCCGGATACCGTCATTAACGTCGGTGTTTCGGGCCCCGGCGTTGTGGCAAGTGCGGTCAAGCGCGCAGGCGATTGCGATTTCGGTACGCTTGCCGATACCATCAAGAAAATCGCCTTCAAGATCACGCGTGTGGGACAGCTGATTGCTTACGAGGCCTCCCGCCGTCTGAACGTGCCTTACGGTATCGTTGACCTGTCGCTCGCCCCCACTCCCGCACAGGGAGATTCGGTGGCGCACATTCTCGAGGGCATGGGCCTTGAGCGTTGCGGTACGCACGGTACGACGGCGGCTCTGGCACTTCTCAACGACGCAGTCAAGAAGGGCGGCGTCATGGCCTCCTCGCACGTTGGCGGCCTTTCGGGTGCGTTCATTCCCGTCTCCGAGGATGCGGGCATGATCAATGCCGTGGAAAAGGGCACGCTCACCATTGAAAAATTGGAAGCGATGACCGCCGTTTGCTCGGTCGGTCTCGATATGATCGCCGTACCGGGCGACACGTCGGCTGCCACGGTCAGCGCACTGATCGCCGATGAGATCGCTATAGGTGTCATCAACCAGAAAACCACTGCCGTGCGCGTGATTCCCGTCTGCGGCAAGGGCGTTGGCGAATCGGTGGAATTCGGAGGCTTGCTCGGCTATGCGCCCATTATGCCTATGCACAAAGAAAGCAGTGAGGCATTCATTGCGCGCGGCGGCCGCATTCCCGCGCCGATTCATTCTCTGAAAAACTAAATAAAACAAAGGTGGAAAGTCAGAAACGACTTTCCACCTTTGACATGAAGAGCCACTATGGATAAGAAAGTCAAAATTCTGCTGATGGGGTTTCGATCACCGAGGGTGACGGCAATCCTCCTCCGACCGTCATCATCAATTCTGCGTTTTTTCGCTTGCTTTCTTTTTTTGCTCCTTGCCTTTGCGGTAGGAAAGGGGAGTGCAGCCCACCTCTTCGCGAAATCGCTTGATGAAATAGCTTGACGTGTCAAAGCCGCAGACCTTGCCGATGCGCTCGACCGAGTCGTTCGAATAGCGGAGCATACGCTTGGCTTTTTTCAGACGGATGAGCCTTAGCTCGTCCATAACGCTTCGGCCGCGCGCTTCACGATAGAATCGGCACAGGGAGTAGCGATCCATGCCCACCGCGGCGGCAATGATGTCCAACGTCAGCGGCTCGAAGTAGTGCTTTTCCAAATACTGCCGAATGAGGTACGCCTTGTCGGTTTTGGGTGAGCAGAGCTCGTCCAACAGCTCCACCGTAAAGCGGTATCCCAACGCCGAGCGCATTAGCAGCGTGCTTTCTGCCGTTTGCAGAGCACAGTAAAGCTCGGCAAAGGCAGAGGGCAAAGAGGTCGGCACCTTGAAAAACAGATGGCTTTTGATGTGGAGAAAATCCAATATTCCGTCACAGCCCAAAAAGGTGAACCACAGTGTGGTGTAGCCTGTTCCCACATATTGATGAGGAACGTCGCGGCGGATGAATACCCCTTCGCCGGCTCTCAGCACGCGCTGCTCACCGTTGACGGTGAACAGTCCTTGCCCTGAGGCCACCCAGATGAACTCATGTGCGTTCAGTCCCCGTGGACGGTAGATGTTATTTTGCTCCACCGATGCTCCTATGGTGTGAGAAACAAAAGGGAGATTCTTTTCGGCGTTTTTGTTGATTTCGGCAAACATTGCAAGATCCTTCTATTTTTATCAATAAATTTTGATTGACAACAGGGCTTTTTACATGTATAATTGTATTATAACGGAACGCAAATGTCAATAGCCGTTCCGCATTTTTGCAGAAAAGAGGAGATATTTATGAAAAAAATCCGTTTGGGAATGATTGGTTGTGGCAACAGACAAATCGGGCATATGTATGGGGTCGAGGAGTTCCCCGGTGCTGAAGTCGTTTGCGTTGCCGACCCCATTGAGGAAAGAAGAAAAGCGGCGGCAGCGCGTATGGGATGCAGCCGTCTATATCGCGATCACAACGAGCTTTTGGACAACGAAAGCCTCGAAACATTGGATGCTTTGATCATCGCGGTAGAGCCCACAGCGCACATTGACTTGGAAACACGTGTGGTCAAGATGGGCATTCCCTTCCTGGTAGAAAAGCCTATGACCTTGAATCTGGACGAGGCGCGTCAGATCGCAAAGGACGTTGAGGCAAGCGGACTCATCACCGCGGTCGGCTTCCAGGACAGATACCTGGATCTGATAGAGATCGTGCGCGACGAGCTGTCCAAGCACAGTCCGGGCGGACTTGTTTACGGCTCATGGGTCGGCGATATTCCCAGCGTTTGGTGGTGGCAGAAGAAGAGCACTAGCGGCGGTCAGCTGGTAGAGCAGAGCATCCACCTCGTGGACGGCCTGCGCTACCTTTTCGGCGAGCCCCTTTCGGTATATGCCACCGCATCCAGAGGCATTGTCAAGCCGGGTGAAACCGCCTCTGCGGAATATGACACCGATGACCATTCCACCGTGGTTTACCGCTTTAAGAACAACTTCACCGCAACGCTTGTCAGCGGATGCTATTCGCGCGATGTGCGCCCCCGTAACGGACTGTACATCACCCTGGACGATATGGTTTTGGACTATCGTCTGCGCAGCAACCTCATTATCACCACTGCCAAGGAAACACGGGATATTCCCCTAAGGATGGAGCCGATCTTCAGCTTGGATCACGCATTCTTCAATGCGGTTCTGACGGGTGATAAGTCCTTGATCCGTTCGGATTATCCCGATGCGCTCAAGACTCTGGAGATGGCGTTCGCGGCAAACCGTTCCATGGAGAGCGGACAGGTCATCTATTTTGACGAAAAGGAGTAAGAATTATGCGTTTTTGTGTACCGATTCCATGCTTTTTTGGAAATATGCCCTTTCAGGACGCCATCCGCCGTGTCAAGGAGCTTGGCTTTGATGCCGTCGAAACCTACGATTGGAAGAATCTTGATATGGACGCTGTTCGCGCCGCTTGTGAGGAGACGGGCGTGGAGCTGCTGAGTATATGCACCACCGAGTTCCGCATGACCGACCCTACCTTCCGCTCCCTGTGGCTGGAAGGGCTTAAGGAGAGCTGTGAAGCCGCAAAGAAGCTGGGCGTAGGCAAGCTGATCACGCAGGTTGGCCCCGACACGGGAGCTGAGAGAGCCGTTCAGCACGAGGCGATCGTGCAGACGCTCAAGGAGGCAAAGCCCATTCTTGACACCTACGGCATGGTTTTGATGCTGGAGCCGCTGAATACCTATATCAACCATCCCGGCTACTATCTCACTTCGTCGGCAGAGGCGTTCGACATCGTACGCGAGGTGGATCATCCTTGCGTGAAGATCGTGTTTGACATCTACCATCAGCAGGTGATGGAAGGGAATATCATCTCGAACGTGACCAAGAATCTGGATTGCATCGCGCATCTGCATGCGGCAGGAAACCCGGGACGTAACGAGCTTCAATATGGCGAGATTAATTACCATGCGATTTTCGATGCCATTGACAAGGCAGGATATACCGGTGCCTGCGGCCTGGAATATTTCTCCTTGCTCCCGCCCGAGGAAAGCCTTCTGGAAACAAAGAGATTGTACGGATAAAAAATAAAAAAGGGGCTGAGTCAAAAGCTTTTTAGAAAGCGATTGGCTCAGCCTTTTGCTATGCAGAAAACATAAGTGAAAAAAGCTCGAAACGAGGCAAAAAAGAGGATCGTGAAAATCCTTGTTTTTGAGGTTGTATTCTGTTGTGAAGAATCGACTTTTATCTCTCGTTGTTGTATCGTTATCTCGTTTTCTTGCGTGTTTTTTTGCGGTCATTCAATGATACAACAAAGCAAGCGGATGCTCAATACCTTTCGGTAAAAAGCATCCGCTTTTTCTTTTTCGGGGGGGGAGTTGCTGAATCAGCCCCCTTTTTGCATTTTACAGAATCACTTCCATGCCGATCTTTTGCGGAAGCAGGCCGCACTTTTCATAAAAGCGCAGAGCCGAGGGATTGCAGCTCCAGACGTTCAAGGTCAGGTTGTAGCAGCCGTTTTCTCGGGCAAGGGCAACGGCCGCTTCGTAAAGCTCGCGCCCGATATGCTTGCCGCGCATTGCTTCATCTACGCACAGATCGTCAATGTATAGCGTTTTGATGTCGGTCAATACCGAGTTGTTTATATGCTGCTGATACATGCAGAAGCAGTATCCGCGGACGTTATCCTCCTCGTCGACCGAGACGAGAATCGGACGGTCAGCGTCACGGAGAAGCTCCCGCAGCTCGGCGTCGGAATACTTTCTGCCGATTTTGAAAATATCAGGTCTGCCGTTGTGGTGCACAAGGTCAACCTGCGAAAGAAGATCGCCGATTTTCGGAATGTCCTTTTCGATGGCTTGTCTGATCATGAAAACCTCCGTTTTTTGCAGAGTATTGGCATTTTGCCGCTTTTACAGCTTGTCGGCAATGTCAAGAATCAAGCGCTCGGTCTTTTCCCAGCCGAGGCAAGGGTCGGTGATGGATTTGCCGAAAACGTGCTCGCCCATACCTTGGGCACCGTCTTCAAGGTAGCTTTCGATCATCAAGCCCTTGACAAGCCGCTTGATGGTTTCGTTCTGGTTGCGGCTGTGCACGATATCCTTGGCAATACGCACCTGCTCAAGGTATTTCTTGCCCGAGTTGTTGTGGTTGGTATCAACGATGACCGCGGGGTTTGCAAGCCTTGAATTTTCATAAAGCTCTTCAACGCGGAGAAGGTCCTCATAATGGTAGTTGGAGACACTTCTGCCCGCATAATCAACGTAGCCGCGAAGAATGGCGTGTGCATAGGGGTTGCCGTCGCTTGTCACCTCCCAGCCGCGATAGATGAAGGTATGGCTTGACTGTGCCGCCACAATGGAGTTCATCATGACGCTAAGATCGCCGCCTGTCGGGTTTTTCATACCGACGGGGGCGCCGATGCCGCTGGCGGTCAGTCTGTGCTGTTGGTTTTCAACCGAACGCGCACCGATGGCGACGTAGGAGAGAAGATCCGAAAGATAGCGGTAGTTCTCGGGATAGAGCATTTCGTCGGCACAGGAAAAATCATAATCGCGCAAGGCCGCCATGTGCAGCTCGCGAATGGCAACGATTCCTTTGTACATATCGGGCTTGGCATCGGGATCGGGCTGATGGAGCATGCCCTTATAGCCTTGACCCGTGGTGCGCGGCTTGTTCGTATAGATGCGGGGAATGATGATGATCTTGTCGGATACCTCTTCTTCAATGCGGCGCAGTCTTGCAATGTATTCCAGGACAGGCTCACTGTGGTCGGCGGAGCAGGGGCCGATGATCAGAATGAATTTATCAGATCGGCCGTCGAATACGGCACGGATGCTTTCGTCACGAGCGGCCTTGACTTGCTCCATACGCGTGGTCAGCGGATATTCTTGCTTGACCTCCTGAGGAATGGGGAGCTTTCTGTGGAAATTCATTTGCATGGTTGTTTACCTCCGTTTTGTGTTTGTGCGCCTCTGATCGGACGCCTTTTGTGCTTTTCTTGCTTCGGAGTGCGGGAGAAAATAAAAACGCCCTCTGCATTCCGAAAAAAGAATTCAGAGGACGAGAAATTCCCGTGGTACCACCTCAATTCGCCGCCATCTCACGGTAGCGGCCTTATCAGGTACGGACATACCTTAGTTCTGTGACGGGAACACCCGTTGCATCCTACTAAAGATTTCTCTTATTCAGCGCACTGCTAACAGAATGAATTCGAGAAGGACGCCCCCTTTGCCTCGCACCGACCGGCAACTCTCTCCAGGTTCTTTCCAACCTACTGGTTTCTGCTCTTCGCATTTGATGGACGTATTATATCACTTTTTCCGCCTGATGTCAAGCCCTTTTTCGAAAAAAAGCGGCGGACTTTATCACTTTTCCGACTGATCGGATTCTTCGGACGGGATACCGCCGTCTTTCGTGTCGAGCTCGTCATTGGGCACGAGCTTTCCCGCCTTGGCGGCACTTGCCATGCGTGCGCCTCGCAAAAGACGCAGTATGGAAAAGGTGAGCAAAAGGGCAATCAGCAAGAGCGTGACGGGGTGAAGGAACATGTATTTTGCGTATTCGAAAAGCTCGGCAAGCAGGCTTTTCGAAACGGTGTAATTGGTGACGAGATCGGTTTCGTCAAGCAAGGTATCGCCGAGATACGCCTGCACCGTGCCGACCTTTTGAGAAAGCTTGACGGGCGCGCGCAGCTCCTTCACGTCCCAGAGATATTTGAATGTGATGTCGCGCTCAACGTTGACGCTTGAGGAAAGATAGCACTGAAGATCACGTGCGGGCACGATCGAAACCGTATCCGATTGGCGTGAGAGCCTGACGGGAAGCTCGGCAACGATGGTGTGATCGCTCAAAAGCAAAACGTAGGAAAAGGAGCCTTGCTTTTCTTCGCCGTTCTCCGCACTCGCAAGAAGGATCGGCGCGTTTGACGCCTCTGCCGCCTGCACGTGCGCAGGGAAAAGACCTGCCGCAAGGGTGAGGCAGGCGAGGAGTATGAGAAAGCAGGAGAGCGTGCGGCGCAGATGCTTCATCGGTGGCTCCTTTCCCTCAAACGTGAAAATTACTTATCCTTGAAAAGCTTTTTGAAAAAGCCGCTTTTTTTGGTGTTGTTGCTGTCACCGCAGCAGGCGGCGAAGCGCGAGAGCAGATCCTTTTGCTCCGCATTCAGATTGCGCGGGACCTCCACGGTTACGGTAAAGGTCAAGTCGCCCTTGCGTGAAGGATTGTTGACCGATTGAATGCCTTTGCCGCGCAACGTGAAGGACGTGCCTGTTTGCGTGCCCTCGGGGATCTTGTATTTTTGGGTACTGCCGTCAAGGAGCGGAACGTCGATCTCCGCGCCGAGTGCCGCATCGGTGAAGGTGATGGGGATCTCGCAAAAAACGTGATTGCCGCGGCGCTCAAAGATGGGATGCGGACGGATGGCCACCTCGATGAAAAGATCGCCGTAGGCACCGCCGTTCGTTCCTGCATGGCCTTGGCCGCGCAGAGCGATTCTCTGGCCGTCATCAATGCCCGCAGGCACGGAAAACTCGATCTTTTTGGTGATCTTGACCTTGCCCGTACCGCGGCAGTTCTTACACGGCGTTTTGATGAACTTACCCGTGCCGCGACATGCAGAGCACGGACGCGAGGATTGCATCATGCCGAACATGGTGTTTTGCTGCACCGTGACCTGCCCCGAGCCGTTACACGTGGAGCAGCGTTCTGGCGCAGTACCGGAGGCAGCCCCCGAGCCCTTACAGTCACCGCAGCTTTCAATGCGTCCGTAAGAAATCTCTTTTTTACAGCCGAACACGGCCTCGGTAAAGTCGATCGAGATGCGCGTGCCGATATCGTCGCCGTCAATCGGCCCGTTTCTGCGACCGCCGCCACCGCTGCTGCCGCCAAAGAAGGAAGAGAAGATATCACCGAAATCAAAGCCGCCGAAGCCGCCAAAGCCGGCACCGCCCGCACCTGCACCCGACTCGAAGGCCGCGTGACCGAACCGGTCGTACTGACTGCGCTTTTCGGCATCTGAAAGAATACCGTAGGCTTCGTTGACTTCCTTGAACTTTTGCTCGGCCTCTGCGTTGCCCGGGTTCATATCGGGATGGTATTTCTTGGCAAGCTTGCGGTAGGCGCGCTTGATATCGTCCTCGCTCGCGTTCTTTTCGATGCCTAATACCTGATAATAATCTTGTTTATCTGCCATGGGATGCTCCCTTGAAAGGGGCGCCGCAGCTTCGGCGCAAAAACGCTTGGCGCGGCAACCCCCTTGATGAAAATATTACTTACTGATTGGTCTTGTCTTCGAAGTCGGCGTTGTAATAGGTGCCGTCGTTGCCGGTGCCCGCATTGCCGCCCTGGTCGCCGCCCTGCGCACCGCCTGCTGCCTGATAGAGCTTTTCGGAAAGCGCATAGAATGCCTTTTCCAGAGCCTCGGTATCGGCCTTGATGGCTTCGGTATTGTTGCCCTTGACGGTTTCCTTCAGCTTTTCAATGGCTGCAAGAACGCCCTCCTTGTCAGCATCGGTCAGCTTGTCGCCCATGTCGGTCAAGGTCTTTTCGCTCTGGAAGATCAGGGCTTCGGCGTGGTTTTTGGTCTCAACCGCTTCCTTCTGCTTCTTATCCTCCTCTGCGAACTTTTCGGCATCCTTGACTGCGCGGTCAATATCGTCCTGGCTCATGTTGGTGGAGGAGGTGATGGTGATGTGCTGCTCCTTGCCTGTGCCCTTATCGGTTGCGGTAACGTTAACGATACCGTTTGCGTCAATATCGAAGGTGACCTCAATTTGCGGAACACCTCTGGGTGCTGCGGGAATGCCGTCGAGCACGAAGCGGCCGAGAGTGGTGTTGCCTGCCGCCATATCGCGCTCACCCTGCAGAACGTGGATCTCAACCGAGGTCTGGCCGTCAGCTGCCGTGGAATAGACCTGGCTCTTCTTGACGGGAATGGTGGTGTTACGGTCGATGATGCGGTTGAAGACACCGCCGAGCGTTTCAATACCGAGCGACAGAGGGGTTACGTCGAGGAGGAGCAGATCCTTGACGTCGCCGCCGAGCACACCGCACTGAATGGCGGCACCGATGGCAACGCATTCGTCGGGGTTGATGCCCTTGAAGGGCTCTTTACCGATCAGATTCTTGACAGCCTCCTGAACGGCGGGAATACGGGAAGAGCCGCCGACGAGCAATACCTTGTTGATCTGCGAAGCCGAAAGGCCTGCGTCGGCAAGAGCCTGCTTTGTGGGCTTCATGGTGGCTTCCACGAGGTCGCGCGTCAGCTCGTCAAAGGTTGCGCGGGAGAGTGTTGCCTCAAAGTGCTTGGGGCCTGTTGCGTCGGCGGTGATGAAGGGAAGGCTGATGGTTGAGGACATCACGCCCGAAAGCTCGATCTTTGCCTTTTCTGCGGCTTCCTTCATTCTCTGAAGAGCCATTTTGTCCTTGCGCAGATCAATGCCGTTTTCCTTCTGGAAGGTGTCGGCGATCCAGTCGATGATGCGCTCGTCAAAGTCGTCGCCGCCCAGACGGTTGTTACCCGCAGTGGCAAGAACCTCAAACACGCCGTCGGAAATTTCAAGCAAGGATACGTCGAACGTACCGCCGCCCAGGTCGAAGATCATGATCTTCTGCTCGGCCTCTTTGTCCATGCCGTAAGCCAGAGCGGCCGCGGTCGGCTCGTTGATGATACGCAGAACCTCAAGGCCTGCGATCTTACCTGCGTCCTTGGTTGCCTGACGCTGTGCGTCCGAGAAGTATGCGGGAACCGTGATGACAGCCTGGGAAACCGTGGTGCCGAGATATGCTTCGGCATCGGCCTTCAGCTTCTGCAGGATCATTGCCGAGATCTCCTGAGGGGAATACTTCTTGTCGTCAATGGTCACTTTGAAATCCGAGCCCATCTCGCGCTTGATGCTCATGATGGTGCGGTCGGGGTTGGTCACGCCCTGACGCTTGGCAACCTGACCGATCATGCGTTCGCCGTTCTTTGCAAATGCCACGACGGACGGGGTGGTGCGGGAGCCTTCGGGGTTGGGAATGACGGTCGGTTCGCCGCCCTCGTAAACGGCGACACAAGAGTTGGTTGTTCCAAGGTCGATACCAATAATTTTTGCCATGATTTTTATCCTCCGTAACGGTTAATCTTTTTTGTTTTATATGGTATTTTTTTGTTTTTTATTCTCAGTTGACGACTTTGACCATCGCATAGCGGATCACACGGTCGCCGCGACGGTAGCCACGCTGGAATACGTCGCTGATCTCGTTTTCTCCGCGGCTTTCGTCTTCACCGTGCATGACGGCGTTGTGCAGCTGGGGATCAAAGGTGTCGCCCGCCTCGCCAAACGCTTCAACGCCCATTTTTTCAAGCAGGGCATCGGCGGATTTTTTGGTCATCTCCAGCCCGACGCGCACCTGCTCGGCATCGCCCGATGCCTCGGCGGCACGGCCGAGATTGTCAAGCAAGGGAAGAAATTCGCCGAGGCAGTCGCTGACGGCATCGGTATAAATGCCCTCACGCTCCTTTTGCGAGCGGCGGCGGAAGTTGTCGTATTCCGCAAGCAAGCGAAGGTATTTGTCCTTTTCCTCGGAAAGCTCCTTTTCTTTCGCCTCGAGCTCGGTGCGAAGGGCGGCAAGTTCGGCCTTGGCCTTCTTGTCTTCCTTTTCTTTTTTCGGCTTCTTCGGCTCTTCTTGCTTTTCGGCCGTCTCGGTCGGTTGCCCGACTTCCTTTTCGACGGTCTCTTCTGCTTGCGTATCGTTTTTGATTTCGCTCATGATTCGTTATCCGGTCCTTTCAGTAAAATGGGGGCAGGTCCGCCCGAAAGCATGCCCGAAATGCCGTTCGCCAGGAAATCAAGCGTGGCGATCACTCTTGAATAGTCCATGCGGCGGGGCCCGATGATGCCGATCGTGCCGAGGACGTTGTCTCCCTGGCGGATCTGACGGACGATGACTGTTGAATTGTTCATGACGTCAAGTGACGTCTCACTGCCGATGTACACGTGTACGTCGTCGTCGGGGGTGCTTGGGATCATATTGAGAAGCGGCGTTTTTTCTTCAATGACAGAGAGAATGTCGCGGAATTGCTTGGCATCGGAAAATTCGGGATAGTCAAGCAGTCTGTTGACACCCTCCACCGAGATGTCGCCCTCGCCCGTCCCCTTCATCGCGTCGTAAACGACCTTGACAAGCGGACTGACGATTGGCGCGGCGCGTCCCATCAGGCGTTCGATCTCATAGATCATGGACAGATTGATCTCGTCAGCCGTGCGGTTGGCGATGATCAGATTGAAGATGGAGGTCAGCCGACGCAGCTCGTCTTCGGTGATGTCGGTTGCCAGACGGATGGTGCGGTTGCAGACGGTATCGCTGCCGAGGATCATGATGAGAACAAAATCCCTTGCACTCAAATAAACGGTTTCAAAGCGGCTGACCGTGATGCCCGTGCCGCGCGGCCGTACGGCAATGGCGGCATAGTTGGTCAGCGAAGAGGCAAGACGGGATGCTTCGTTCAAAATGTTATCAAGCTCTGTCAGCCGTGATTGCAAGGACATGTTTAGACGGTCGATCTCATCGGTCGTTGCACGGTAGCGCTCCAGAAGGGAATCAACGTAAAAGCGGTAGCCGAGCTCGCTCGGTACGCGCCCTGCCGACGTATGCGGCTGTTCAAGATATCCCATCTCCTCAAGCTCCGCCATTTCGTTGCGAATGGTAGCAGACGAGCAAGACAAGTGCTTGTTTTCAAGAAGCGCTTTGGATCCGACAGGCTCGCCGTGGGAAATGTGTGCATCCACGATTGCCTGTAAAATCAACTTTTTTCGCTCGCTTAACCGATCGTTTTCCATAAGAAACACCTCGATTTTCAGAGAGATGATTGTATCGGGTGTTAGCACTCTTTGATCGCGAGTGCTAACACTGTTATCAATGTATCACTTTTTTCTCGAAATGTCAAGCGAAAACGCATTTTTAGTTGTGAATATTTTGTTAATTCGGCAAAAAAGCGTTTTTTGACAGCAAAGAGGAGCGGGCATTTTTTGAAGGAGCGTGGGAGGGCGAAAAAGAAAAAAGCCTGTCGAAGGGCAAAAAAGCGAGAAAAAAACGCTGAATGCTTGCAAATCTCTTGACATTTTCATAAAAATAGTTTATAATAATTTTTGTATGGATACAGTGGGGTATTGTTTATTTTTGTGCGCAGATGCGAAAAGGCGACGTCGGCGCGAGAGAATCCAAACAGCAGTATACCCTTTGCATTTGTATATGTTAGCAGGGCACGCGCCCTTTCCAAAGATGATTTAAGACGAACAAGAAGAAAAAGGAGGTGTAGTTATGCAATTGGAACTTTGGATGATTATCGTAGCCATTGTCGTCGGTGCGCTTTTGAGCATCATTGGATTCGCCATTGGTTACGGATTCCGTAGAAAAACCGCGGAAGCGAAGATCGGCTCTGCCGAGGCACAGGCCATCAAAGTGGTTGAAAGTGCGCTTCGCGATGCGGAAACCAAAAAGAAAGAGCTTTTGGTTGAAGCCAAGGAAGATGCTTTGAAAATTAAAAACGAAGCTGAAAACGAGGCAAAAGAGCGCCGTAAGGAAGTGTCAAGACTCGAGCGGCGTGTCATCCAGAAGGAAGAAACCCTCGATGCAAAGATCGAGGTGATCGAAAAGAAAGAACAGACCTTGCTTGACAAGCAAAAGGACGTTGAAGAACTTTACCGTCAAGCAGACGAAAAGGTACACGAGCAGGTCAAGCTTCTCGAGCAGATCTCGGGTGTGACCTCGGCAGAAGCAAAGGCTGAGCTTCTCACGCGTGTGGAAAGCGAAATCGCGCACGATACGGCAGTTCGCTTGGCGGCTTACGAGGAGCAGTACAAGGAAGAGGCAAACGAAAAGGCAAGAAATCTTTTGTCGCTTGCCATTCAGCGTTGTGCGGCCGACCACGTCAGCGAGATCGCCATTTCGGTGGTGAGCCTGCCGAACGAGGATATGAAGGGAAGAATCATCGGCCGTGAGGGTAGAAATATCCGCACGATCGAGAATTTGACGGGCGTTGAGCTGATCATTGACGATACGCCTGAAGTCATCACCATCTCGGGCTTTGATCCGATCCGCCGTGAAACCGCGCGTCTGGCACTTGAAAAGCTGATTGCCGACGGCCGTATTCACCCCGCCAGAATCGAAGAAATGGTGGAGAAGGCACAAAAGGAAGTTGAAAACAGCATCAAGCAGGCAGGCGAAAGAGCCGTCTTTGAAACAGGCGTTCACGGCTTGGCAGTGGATGAGATCCGCTTGCTCGGCCGCTTGAAGTTCAGAACGAGCTACGGTCAGAACGTTTTGCGCCACTCGATCGAGGTATCGCTACTTTCGGGCATTCTTGCCGATGAAATGGGCGTGGACAGCACCATGGCCAAGCGTGCGGGACTTCTGCACGATATCGGTAAGGCCTTGACACAGGAGGCTGAAGGCTCGCACATTCAGCTCGGTGTAGAGGTTGCACGCAAATATCATGAAAACAAAGAGATCATTCATGCCATCGAGGCGCATCACGGCGATGTAGACCCCGAAACCACGATTGCCTTTATCGTGCAGGCGGCTGATGCGATCTCTGCGGCACGTCCCGGTGCGCGCCGTGAAGACGTTGAAAACTACATCAAGCGTTTGCAGAAGCTTGAAGAGATCGCGGGTGAATTTCCCGGCGTTGAAAAAACCTTTGCCATTCAGGCAGGCCGTGAGGTCCGCGTTGTGGTCAAGCCCGAAACGGTTGATGATGACCGCATGAAGATCCTCGCGCGCGAGATCGCCAAGAAGATCGAGGGTGAGCTTGATTACCCCGGTCAGATCAAGGTCAACATGATCCGCGAAAGCCGTTGCGTCGATTACGCAAAATAAGTTTTCAAAAAATCGGGCGGTCGGCTACCTTGGCGGACCGCCCGTTCAATTCGTATGCGCGAATGCCATGCGCTTTAAAGGACATTATATAGAAAAGGTAACATGATGAAAATTCTGATGGTGGGGGACGTCACCGATCCTTCGGGCGTCCAATATCTTAAAGAACGTTTGTGGGAAGAGCGCAAACGGCTCGGCATCGATTTTGTCGCGGTCAATGCAGAGAACGCCTCCTTTATCGGCGGTGCGGATCAGATCCTGGCCGAAACGCTTTTAGAGGCAGGTGCGGACGTTTTGACGGGCGGCAATCATACCATGCAACGCCTGTCTATCCACTCATTTCTTGAAAATGACAGCCGCATGCTCCGTCCGCTTAATTATCCCGCCGCCGTGCCCGGACGCGGCTATACCGTTTTAGATGCGCAGGGATATCGCGTGCTTGTCCTGAATGCGATGGGTGTCGTGCATATGGAGCCCACGCTTGACAATCCCTTTTATGCCATCGACCGCGTGCTTGACCGCGAAGAGGGACATTATGATTTTGCGATCCTGGATTTTCATGCCGAGGCGGCAGGAGAAAAGGGTGCGATCGCGCATTATTTTGACGGACGCATTCAGATCATTGCAGGCACGC
Organism: Clostridia bacterium; assembly: GCA_017501005.1. Lineage (GTDB taxonomy): Bacteria > Bacillota > Clostridia > Oscillospirales > CAG-272 > UBA1740. Next base: position 19,273 of record JAFVXT010000074.1, on the reverse strand, counting down.
ATACGCACGTACCGACCGCCGATCTGCAGATTCTACCCAAGGGTACGGGCTTTGTGACAGATCTCGGCATGTGCGGCCCGACGGGCGGTGTACTTGGCATCAACGCGGACGTGATTATTGAGCGCAGTATGCTTCATCTGCCGAAAAAATACGAAGCGGCAGAAGGCCCTGTCTCGGTCGACGGTGTGATCTTCACCTTGGATCCGAGCGCGAAGCGGGTGACGGCGATAGAAAGAATCAAATTTTAATTGCAGAAGGAGCTTTGGTTTTAGGCGACCGAAGCTCCTTTTTCTTTGGCGGCGAGCGAGGGCGCGCTTTTTTCGCAAGGTGCGCCCTTTTTCCTTTTAAAGACAAAAGTCGTCTGTATTTTTTTCACACTCTGACAAAATTTTCCTTCGTGTGCGTGTTATACTGAATACGTATCAGAAGGCATCACGCGGCGAAACGTGACGAAAGTGCGCGGTGTATGCCCGGACGTGTCAAGAAGGAGGATTTGGTATGGATAAAAGACGGGAAAAGGAAAGGGATGTGGGGCGAAGGAACGGACTTTCTGCCGCTTTTTTTGAAAAGCAGGAGGGGAAGGGTCTTCTTTCGATGTTGGCCGTGCCCTTCCTCGGTGTGATGGCAGGACTTTTTGCGCGCGCGCACGTGGTGTTCGGAACATATCCCTTGGCGCTTTCTCTTTTGGCGGTGGTGCGCGGCAATCCCTTGCCTGTCTGGCTCGGTGCAACGGTCGGTGCCTTTACCATGGGGCGCAACGGCTTCGTGCATATGCTTTCCTACGTGCTTTTAATGCTTTTGCGGCTGCTGTTTTCACACCCGAAGCATGAGGACGAGCATTATTTCGACGAGCTGCCGCAGCTGCAGATCACGGCGGTGATCTTGGTCGGTGTCGGTATGGGCACCTGGCAGATTGTGGCGGCGGGTCTGACTACCTATGCACTGCTTTATGCCGCGGCTTCCGTGGTGGCACCTGCCATCTGTGCCGCTTTGTTTACGGGTGTTTTCGCGGCCGAGCTTCGTCCCGACGATCTTCTGGGGACAAGGCGGTATGCCGCGGGTGAGGTACAGTATGCGGGACTTTCACCTCTTTACGTGCAGGTGGGTATGCTCACGCTTTGCTGTGCGTTTTCCTATGCGCTTTGCTTTTATCACCTCTTCGGGCTTTCGCTCGGCTATATGGCCGCCGCCTTCTTTTCGCTCTTTATCGCGCGGCGGTGGGGCGCTATGCGCGGTTGCGTGGCGGGTATGCTGCTTGGCTTGAGCGTATATCCTTCCTATGCGCCCGTGTTTGCCTTGCTCGGCTTGGGGGCAGGCGCGCTCTTTCCTTACGGTACGGGTTATGCCTTGACGCTCGGTGTGGGCGGTGCCACCGTTTGCGCCTCTTATTTCGGCGGTGCCGTTGGCTTGCTCGGCATCATTCCCGAAACGTGCATCGTCTCGCTTCTGACGTGGCCCTTGTATATCAAAATGAACAAGGAGGGCGTGCCGCACTCGGTGACGGAGGAAGGGCCTTGCGACCGTGCCGTTTCTTATGCGGCGGAGGGGGTGATGCAAAGGCGGCGTGATGACGGACGGCAATTGCACCTGATCAGCGATGCCTTGCTCGCCGTTTCGGATAGCTTTCGCCGCGAAGGGCAGAGTGAAGAATTGCCCGACGTTGCCGACTATTTTGCCGTCTGCGATAAGGTGTGCAATAAATTCTGTCCTTCGTGCAAAAACCGCGATCTTTGCTGGGAGGGTGAGCGCCCGGGCGTCAGCGCGATCGGCAGAATTGCCGAGCAGCTCGGCCATAGCGGTACCCTGCGCGTGGGGGAAGTGACCTTTTTCCCCGCGTACTGTACCGAGGAGAATCGCATTTTGCGTGCCATTCGCACCGAAGCAGCCGTCTTGTGCGGCGGCAAGCGGCGCAGTGCGCACAGCACGCAGATTGCCGCCGAATATATGATGATGTCGCGCTTGCTTTCGGAGGAAGCGCGGACAAGCGGTATGGAGGACGCGCCAAACGGTGAGCTTGCCAAAAAAATCAAAAAACGCCTGGCCGAGCTTTCGCCGCAGCTGGCCGACGCCGCCGTTTTTGTACGCGGAGAAAAGCATCCGTCGGTGACGGTCGGGACGCGCGCAATCGAGATCCTCGGCGATACCGTAGATGAGATTCGTGTCATTTGCGAGCAAGAATCGGATTTTTTGTTTTCCGATCCCTGCTTTGAAGAGATCAACCGTGTCGGCACGCTGCGCTTAAGTGCAAGACCGCGCTTCCGCGCACATGCGGTTTCGGCCGTGCTTTCCTACCGTGAAGGGGAGGTCTCGGGCGATGCGGTTTCCTGGTTTGAAAGCAGCCGCGACGATTTTTACGCCTTGCTTTCGGACGGCATGGGCAACGGCCGCCGTGCGGCGCGAGCCTCCCGCCTTTCCTGCATCTTTTTGGAGCAAATGCTTTCGGCAGGGTGCAGCGTGCCGCACACGGCGGAAATGCTCCACCACCTGTTGCGCGGTCGGAGCGACGAAAGCTCTGCAACGCTTGATCTTTTCACGCTTGACTGCATGCGCGGTCAAACCTCTTTTCTCAAATGCGGGGCCGTGCCCTCGTACGTCAAACGCGGCGACAGTCTTTTCCGTATCCGCACCAAAACGCCGCCGATCGGCATTTTGAAGGACTATGCGGGGGAATCTGTTTCCTTTGAGATTCAGGACGGCGATATCGTGGTTCTGCTTTCGGACGGCGTTACCCCCGAAGGGGAGGAGCTTCCGTGGCTTTTGCAGGCCCTGCACGATGAGCTGACGGGCGATTTGCAGAGGGCCGCCAACCGTATTCTTTCACTCGCCGCCCAGAAAAGCGGAAGCGAAGACGACCGCAGCATCGTCATCATCAAAATTGAGGAAGAGATGCCCATGGAAAACAAAAATCTTGAAGAGGAGAGCGCGGCTTCCTAAAAAAATTCTTTTTTTCGACAGAAGACGGAAAGTTTCGGGTTTTCCTCGCATATAATGCAGTAACAGTCTATCATCTGAAACGGTGATTGGATCTGTGTCGGGCAAGGCCGCAACGGCGGCTTTCTGTCCGAAACGGCATACCGTCGCCAAAAAAGATTTTGAGCAGGGGTGTTTTTATGCGTGGGAACTATCTGTTTTACATGACGAGCGTTGCGCTTGTCGCTTTGGGACTCGGAATCCTTCTTTCCTTTTTTCTGCCCGCGTGTGTGCTCGTTGTCATTCTGGCATTGCTCATCATCACGATCGGTTGCATGACATTATTAAAGCATTAAGTAAGACAGCAAGGAGGAACGCCAACTGCCGTGAAGATCGTCATCATACGCACACCGAAAATTTTCCGTCCGATTCTGCGCCGATTTTTTAAAATCGGGCGGTAAAGTAAAAAACTCGGCTGAAGACTACCTGCTTTTCGCAGATGGCCGTCAGCCGCGTTTTTTGTTTTATGAAGTTATTCTTCAGATGCGGGTGTGTAAGAGAGCATACGCTCGAAAAGAAGCTCGTGGCGCGCATAGAGCTTCTTCGCCAGCTTCTTGTTCTGCACGGTGGCCGCATAGCTGATCACGCGCATGCAAACTACCGTATCGCCGTTTTTATCAAGCGATGCGAATGCGGGAATGTGGCGCAAAGGAGTATCCTTCAAGTAGACGGCATAGCCGTCGATTGAGGGGATATCCTTGTCTGTGAAATCCGAGATCGGGCGGTAAAGCTGGCTGATAAAGGCGCCGCTTTCAGGATCTCTTTTATACGGAAAATACTCAAGAGAGAGGTCGTATACGTCGCGGCTGAAAATGCAGATGTAGGCCTCCGAGGTGGCAAGCTCTGTACGGAAGACGTTCGCGTTTTCAAAAGAGGTATTGCCGAGATACGCGGTGTCCGCGCTTTCCATTTCCTTAAGCATATCAGTGGATACGATATAGTGTGAAAGAAAGGATACACGGCAATCCTCGTCGTCTGCCATCAGGGTGTCGGTCACGGCCGAGGAAATCGAACGGCGTTGCGGCTCGTTCAGGTTTTCGCTGTGCACGTAAAAAAAGGAAATGTCACCGCTTTCGCGCGAACACATCTGTACGGTGCAGACGATGATCGCAAAGATCAGCACAAGTGCCGCCACTGTGTGCCATTTGTGATAGTACATGAAATTTTCAAATTTTTTAAGGGCAGGGGATTCTATCGTCACTTCCGCCTGCTTTTCGCTTGCGGCAGTCTCTTCGTGCTTGTTGTTTTCGTCCATGAATTGCTCTCCTGTTTGGTAGTACAGCTTTATTATACAGGTTTTCTCGGCCTTTGTCAATTATAAACACGGGAAAAACACAGAAGATTGCTTTTTTCGTCGTGGAGGAAAGACATTCTTTGCCAAAATAAAATCGGAGAAGCACAACGGTGTTTCTCCGATTTTGAAAAATATGCAATCAGTCAACAGGCTTCATCGTGGGGAAGAGAAGCACGTCGCGGATCGATGCGGAGTCGGTGAGGAGCATGACCAGACGGTCAACACCGAAGCCAAGGCCGCCTGTGGGGGGCATACCGTATTCAAGTGCGGTGACAAAGTCGTAGTCAACCTCGGCGCGGCAGTTCGGCTCTTCACGGCGCTTCTTTTCGACCTGGCTTTCGAAACGCTGCTTCTGGTCGATCGGGTCGTTCAGTTCGCTGAAGGCATTACCGAATTCGGTGGCGTTGATGAAGTATTCAAAGCGCTCGGTGAATGCGGGATCGGTGGGCTTTCTCTTGGCAAGCGGGCTGTTTTCAACGGGGTAATCGTAAATGAAGGTCGGCTGAATGAGGTTTTCTTCAACGTAAGCATCGAAGAATTCTGCAAGAACCGTGCCCTTGGTTGCGTCGGCAGGCACTTCAACGTGCTTTTCCTTGGCGGCCGCACGGGCATCCTCGTCAGTCTTCCAATCGTAATAGTCGCAACCCGAATACTTCTTGACGGCTTCTGCCATGGTCAGACGCTCCCAATGACCGAGGTCGATCTCGGTACCCTGGTAAGTGATCTTGGTCGAGCCGCAGACCTTTTCGGCAAGCAGCTTGTAAAGCTCCTCAACCAGGTCCATCATGCCGTAGTAGTCGGTGTATGCCTGATAAAGCTCAATGGTGGTAAATTCGGGGTTGTGCTTGGTGTCCATACCTTCGTTACGGAAGATGCGGCCGACCTCGTAAACACGATCCATACCGCCCACGATCAGACGCTTCAGGTAAAGCTCGGTCTCGATGCGTAAGTACATATCCATATCGAGGGTGTTGTGGTGCGTAATGAAGGGGCGCGCGGAGGCACCGATCTCGATCGGCACGAGAATGGGCGTATCAACCTCCAGAAATCCGCGGCTGTCGAGGTAGTTGCGGATCTCGGTCAGAATGCGCGAGCGCTTTAAGAAGGTGTCCTTGACCTCAGGATTGACGATGAGGTCAACGTATCTCTGGCGGTAGCGCAGGTCGGTGTTGGTCAGACCGTGAAATTTTTCGGGCAGGGGAAGAAGCGACTTCGTGAGAAGCACGATCTCCTTTGCATGAACGGAAATTTCGCCCGTCTGCGTGCGGAAGACGAAGCCTTCAACACCGAAAATATCACCGATGTCGCATTTTTTGAAGGCGGCATAAACGTCTTCTCCGACGTCATCGCGGCGGGCGTAGACCTGGATCTTGCCGTCGGCATCCAGAAGGTGGAAGAAGGAGGCCTTACCCATGATGCGGCGGCTGACCATTCTGCCTGCGATGCGTACGGTTTTGCCCTCCATCTCGGCAAAGGTCTCGTCGGTCAGGGCACTGCTCGTGGTGTCGCGGTCGTATTTCGTGATGGTGAAGGGGTTTTTACCCTCCTCGCAAAGCGTCTTTAATTTGTCACGGCGCACCTGAAGCTCGGAAGCCGCATTGACTTCTCGGGGCGCGTTTTGTTGCTTATCTGCCATTTTTGATCGTCCTTTCTTGGGTTATGCCTTTCAGGCGGTTGCGCGCTCGACGTGCTTGACTGTCAGATGGATCTTCTTGCCGTTCGGCAGCTCGACCTCGACCTTGTCGCCCGCATGAGAGCCGATAAGAGCACTGCCGATCGGGGAAACGTCCGAAATTTTGCCGTTGCGGGGGTCGGTTTCGTAAGAGCCGACGATGTGATACACGACGTCACAGCCCTTTTCCTTGTAATCAACCGTGACGAGCGAGCCGACGCTGACAACGGAGGAGTCGATATCGCGGTCGTCAATGATCTCCGCATTGTTGATCATGTGCTCAACTTCCATGATGCGGACGGCAAGACGGCCCTGCTCCTTTTTCGCTTCATCGTATTCGCTGTTTTCGGAAAGGTCGCCGTAGCTTCTTGCCTGAGCGATGTCCTCTTTATTCTTTTCGCGCGCGGCATAGAGGTCGGAAAGCTCTCTTTGAAGCGCGGCATAGCCTTCTTTGGTATAGGTCATTTTTTTCGTATTGGACATGATGTTTCTCCTTTGATTTATAGAATGCTTTAGATTTACCGAATGAGGGATGCAAGCCAGTCGACGGCGGCACAAAGCTGCGCGTCCTTTTCGCGCGGGATCAGCTCGATCGGTCGGCCACGGTATTCTTCGGGGAGCGATACCGTTTGGTCGGGGGTGATGCCGACACCGTCAAAGCAATCGCCGTGCGGTGGCTTATAGGTGGCAACGGTCAGCTTGTACGCACCGCCGTTTCCTGTGCGGTAGGTGGCTTGCACTGTGCCCTTGCCGAAGGTCTTTTCACCGAAAAGACGGGAGGTAATAAGGTGCTGATTGTGATAATCACGCAAGGCGGCGGCAAAGATCTCGCCGGCCGATGCGGTGTGTTCGTTTGTTAAAACGGCCATGGGGAGTAAGAGCGCATGTGTCATGTCTGTGGCGGTTTTGACGGTATCCTCGCCCGTTTTCGACGTGCGCAGAAGTGCGCCGTCCTTTGTGCTGTAGGTGTAGCTGTTCTCTTGCTTTTTTGCATAGTCAACGCAGACAATCTCGCCGTCGGGGAGTAAATACCCGAGGCATTCGGAAACTGCGCTGACAAGACCGCCGGGGTTATTGCGCACGTCAAAGACGAATGCGCGCGCCTCGGACTGTAAGCAAGCCTCCACCGCCTCGGCAAGCTGCTTTGGTGTGGCAGAGGAGAAGCGGTTGATCAGAACGTAGGCAATGCCTTCTTCAAGCATTTTGTATCGGACGGTATCTTCGGTGACGGCGCGCCGAGTCAAGGTAACAGAAGATGCTTTTCCGTCACGAAGATAGGTGAGCGTGACTTGACTGCCCTCCTCGCCGCGCACAAGTGCGGAGGCTTCCTCGCTCGTTTTGCCGTCAAAGCTGACGCCGTCGGCAGCTAAAAGGATATCTCCTGCAAGGAGTCCGCCCTCGGCGGCGGGAGAATCCCGATAAACGGTCAGAACCGTCAAACCGCCCCCCGCATCCGTTTGTGCAAAATCAGCAGAAACAGACACACCGATGCCGACGAAACGGCTGCTTTGTCTTTCAAGATAAGCGGTGTAGTCGTCGGCAGAGAGATATTGTGAATAGGGATCGCCCGTGCCGCTCACGTACGCATGCAGAAGATATTCGGTCAATGCGTCCTTATCGGTATCCGAAAGAGAGTTGGAGGCGTACAGACGGTCGAGTGCCAGAAGAAGATCAAGATCAAAGGTTTGTGCCGAAAGAGCTTCTTCAAGAGAGGCAAGCTCCTCGGCTTGCTGCGTGCGCAAGCGGCGCATCTCTTCGTCAAAATTTCTTTTGGCAAAACGGTAAACGGTCAGTCCCGTAAAAACCGTGACGGCCGCGAGAATCAGTAAAAAGGCGGCAAACGCTTTTTTTGTGAGTTTCTTTTCCATTGCTTTTATACCAAAGGCCCGCCAAGCTCTTGCACCGCCGCTTGCAATTGCGTATCGTCTTCATCGTTGCGCAGAAACGCATTGATGCCTTCGATCTCCTCGGGGAGCGAGACCTCCACGTGCGGCGTGATGCCCACACCCTCATAATTTTCGCCGTAGGGCGGATCGTATTTCGCAATTGAAACGGTGAAGGCCGAGCCGTCGGGCAAGGAGATCATGTTTTGCATGGTGCCCTTGCCGTAGGTGGTTTCACCAACCACGGTGGCGACCTTATAATCGCGCAATGCCGCCGTGAAAAGCTCGCCGGCAGAGGCAGTTCCGCCGTTACAGAGCACGGCCATCGGCAATTCGCACTTGTGGCCGTCGTCCGCATAGAATGTGGTGTCCTCGCTTTCAAGAGGCGAGCCTTCCTTATAGCGGAAATGTGCAATCGGGCCGCCGTCGGGCAAGAGATAGTCGAGCACGTCGGCAATGGCGTTGATCTCGCCGCCCGGATTATCGCGCAGATCGAAGATCAGCTTTTTCGCGCCTGCGGCCACTGCCGCGTCATAGGCTTTTTTGAATTGCTCGGCGGTTTTGGCATTAAATTCTTCAATTTTGATGCAGGCAATGCTTTCGTCCTGGGCAAGCAGCCGAAAGGAAACGGTGTAGCTTTCGATCTTGCGCAGCGTGAGGGTAAGAGAGAGTGTTTGCTGTCCGCGCCGAACTCTCAAAGTAACACGGTCTCCCTCCTTGCCCTTCATCATGGCAAAGGCCTGATCGTAGGTGGCACCCGAGAGGGGCACTTCGTTGACAGAGAGAATGATATCGCCGGCGAGCAAGCCCGCATCCTTGGCGGGGGAGTTTTCGAAGACGTTCAGAACCACGGTTTCATCGCGCACGTAATCGTGCTGCACGTAAATGCCCGTGCCGACGTAATCGCCCTGGAAGGATTCGTTGTATTCACCGAAGCTGTCGGCGTTCATATAGACGGCATAGCGGTCGCCTGCCGCTTCCTGAAAGCAGGAGATCAGGGCGGCGGTGACGTTTTCGGGGATTCTTTCGTTGAAATCGGGACGGCCGTTGAAATATTCGCGGTAAAGATCGTAAACCTCTTCGGAGAGCGTGTAAAGCTCGGGGAGAGTACCGATATAATAGTCATGATAAAACTTTTCAACCGTGATCAGCTTGGTCGGCTGAAAGGAGGGCATGCCCCAATAGGCGAGATAGTCACTTGCGTATTGGCAATCCTTGTTTCGGGGAAGAATACTGTCTTGCTCTAAAACTGCCTTGGATTCGGAAAGCTCGGTGAAATAGGAGTCTTGGCCGAGGTCGAGAAACGCACAGGCACTCGCACTCAAAAGGATCAGTGAAAGCAAAAGAGCAGCGAGAAATCTTTTTAAATGGATCATACGCAAGGGAACGGCACCTTCTTTCTCATCATGACGGTCCGTGTGCGGCGAAGCCAAAGGAGCTTACTGTCAGAACTTCGTCGGACGGTTGGTCAGGTATTTCTTGACCATCAAGGCAACCTTGAAGGTAACGGCGTGGTCGAATTCACGCAGGTCAAGGCCTGTGATCTTACGGATCTTTTCAAGGCGATAGACCAACGTGTTTCTGTGAACGAACAGCTTTCTTGAGGTCTCGGAGACGTTCAGGTTATTTTCAAAGAATGCTTGAACCGTCATGAGCGTTTCGCGGTCAAGCGAATCGAGTGAGTCTTTTTTGAAAACCTCCTGCAAGAAGATCTCGCAAAGTGTGATCGGCAGCTGATAAACCAGACGGCCGATGCCGAGGTTTTCATAGCTGATGATGCTTTTCTCGGTGTCAAAGACCTTGCCGACCTCAAGGGCAATGCGCGCTTCCTTATAGGCACGCGCCAGATCCTTCAGGTTTTCGGCAATCGTACTGATACCGACCGACACCTTGGCATAGAATTCGGTATTCAGCGTTTCAACAATGCTTTCGGCAAGATTTTCGATCTCGTCCATGTCGCATTCTTCGCCGACTTCCTTGACGAGAACCACGTCCTGCTCACCAATGTTGATGATATAGTCGCAAGCCTGGTCGGGGAACATGTTCTGCATCATTTCGATGGGCAAAACGTCCAAGTGACCGTGGAATTTGATGATCAGAATGATGCGGTGCTGATCGGTCTCAAAGTGAAGCTCCTTGCTCTTGACGTAAATATCACTGGGCAGGATGTTATCCAGCATCACGTTTTTGATGAAGGAGGCCTTATCGTATTTTTCGTCGTGCAGAGTTTTCAGAGAGCCGAGCGACACGGCAAGGACAGCGGAAATCTTTGCGGCTTCCGAATCAACGCCTTCAACGAATACGATCGAATCATTTTTGCTCTGACCGCCGATATAACGATATGTATAGCCGTTCAGCGTCATGCATTCGGAAGAAAAATTCATTTCTTCGTGAAGCTGCATATTGGTTTCACCAACGCGCTGAAGCTCACTGCACGCAATGACGATGCCGTTTTCATCAACAACACCGATCACTCGCTCGACTGCGTCCTTCATTTGATGAATCACATTTTGGAATAAACGGTTTGACATAAAAAATGCCCCTTTCAGTTCTGCATTACGGCTTTTGGTAATACTGTACTATATTTTACCCTATTTTTTGTTATTTTTCAATAGGGAAATTGAAAAAAATTCTAAAAATCCTAAAAATTTTTGTGATAGTTCACCATATGATGACCAAAAAACCGTTCGGGTATTTCAGTGCTTGCCAAAAGTCAAATGTTTGGCCTTTTATCAAATTTCGTATTGGAAGGACAAGGCGGAAAGGGCGAAAAGAGGTGCGGTTTCGCAACGGAGAATCCGTTTCCCGAGCCCGCAAAGGCGCATGCCGCGCGCGCGTGCCGCCTCGGCTTCTTTTTCGGAAAAGCCGCCCTCCGAGCCGATGACCACCGAAACAGAGCGCGGCGGTGCGGGAGGCAGACAAGCGGGGAGCGGCTCGGTGCCCTCACCCTCATAGCAGAAAAGCGGAAGCTCTGCCGCACTTGCTCTTTCGAGCATTTCTTCATAATCGAGCAGGGGTGCGACGGCGGGAATCAGTCCGCGCTTGCATTGCTTGGCCGCTTCCTCGGCAATCCGTGCAAGCCGTGCGCTTTGCTTTTGCCATTTGTCCTCGTGCGGTCGCTTGACGCAAAAGGAGGAGACGAAGGGCACGATCTCGGTCGCGCCCAGCTCAACGGCCTTTTGAATGATCAGCTCCAGCTTGTCGCTTTTCGGAACTGCTTGGTAAAGCGTCAGGCGGTAGGGCGGCTCGGCTTCGGATTTTGCCATGGAGAGAACGCGCGCCCGCACCTGCTCGGGGGTGATGCTTTCAAGCGTGCAGGAAAAGAGCGTGCCGAGGCCGTTTGAGACTGTAATTTCATCACCGCAGGCCATGCGCAAGGAGAGGGCAATATGGTGAGAATCTTCTGCGCGGAGCGTGAGAGTACCCTCCTCGGGCTCTGCGTTCGGTAGAAAAAAGAGAGGCATGACTTGAATCCCCGTTTTATTTTTTGTAGGTGAAGAGCATGGCGTACCAGTCATTGTCGGTCAGCTCGCGCTCGAACGTGTAGGAAAGGGAGGTCATGGCCGTGCGAATTTCCTCCGCACGTTCGCCGATGATGCCCGAAAGGATCACGCGTGCGCCGTCGGTGATGTAATCGCCAAGGTCGGGCGCCATGCGCAAAATGATGTCCGAAACGATGTTGGCCACCACGAAATCAAAAGGGCCGTGCGTGCGGTCAACGCCCTTCAGAAGGTCGGAAACGCCGCACACGATATTGTCGGCGCCGTCGGCTTCAATATTTTCGCGCGTGACGCGCACAGCCACGGGATCAATGTCGTAGGCTGCACAGGCCTTTGCCCCCAGCTTGGAGGCGCAAAGCGAAAGAATACCGCTGCCGCAGCCGACGTCCAGAACGTACTCGCCGCCGCGGATTTCGTCCTGCAAAAGCTCCATGACAAGACGCGTGGTCTCGTGCGTGCCCGTGCCGAACGCCATGCCGGGATCCATGCGGATTACCGCTTCGTTTTCGTCGGGGGTGTAATCCTCCCACGCGGGCACGATTGAGATGCGGCCGAGCTTGATCGGCTTATAGTATTGCTTCCACGATTCCGCCCAATCCTCCTCGCGCATGCCTTCGCATTCAATCGTGACATCAAGGGCAAGGGCTGTGAAGCGTTCCTTCAGAAAATGCAGATAATCGGGCAACGGCTTGTCCGACGGTACGAAAAGAGAAACGCGTACGGTTTCTTTATCGGCGTTCAAGATACTCTCGTCGATCAATTCGCCATACATGCCGTTCAGCTCGATGTCGCTGTAGTCCTCGATCATAAGGCCGTTATCCAGCATGCTCATGACGGCGATCATATCGTCAAGCAAGGCGTGCGCGCCGATTGCCGTGACCTTGGTCCATTCGATGTTTGTGCTCATTTTGATATCTGCCGCTTGTGCGGCTCTCCTTCTGTATGTTCGATCGTTTTTACAGTCAGTGAAGATTCAGTCGGCTTTTGGCCGAATCGATGTCGTTTTGAATTTGCGCGATCAGCTCGTCAAGCGAATTGAATTGTCGCTCCTCACGCAGAAAATGCAAAAAGGAAACGCGGATGCGCCGTCCGTACAGCCAACCGTCGAAATCGAGAATGTGACTTTCACAGTTGACCGATTCGGTATGCTCCACCGTCGGGCGCACGCCGACGTTTGAAACGGCGCCGAGGATCTCGCCGTCAATATCGCAGCGGCAGGCATAAACGCCGCGGCGCGGAACCACAAAGCCGAACGGGAAGGCCTGATTGATGGTGGGCACGCCGATGGTGCGGCCGAGCATTTTGCCGTGAATGACCGGGAAATTGATGGTAAAAGGACGGCCGAGCATGCTGTTGGCAAGCTCAATTTCTCCGTTCTCAATGGCCGCGCGAATGGCACTTGAGCTGACCGTCACACCGTTTTGCTTGGTGGGGGGCAGTATGTGACAGCCTCGTCCGTGTGCGCGCATGAGACGGTCAAGATCGGAAGAATCGGCCGCCGCGCGGTGGCCAAATCGGAAATTGAAGCCGCAAACGGCAAAAACGGCGTCCAGACGCTTGATCAGCACTTCTTCAACAAATTCCTCGGGGGAGAGTGTGGCCACCGATTCGAAATCCGCCGCGTATACGCGCTCGACGCCCGCCTCACGGAGAAGTGAAAGACGTTCGTTCCATTCGGTTAAGCGGGGCGCGCCCGCCTTGTAGGTACCGTCGCCGCAGTCTCTGAACGTGAAGACGGCAAAGACGGCGCCCTGTTCGGCGGCGTGCTTGCGTGCTTCGTCAAACAGGGCGAGGTGACCGATATGGACTCCGTCAAAAAAGCCGAGCGCAACGCAAGAGCCCTTCTTGTCGGGGGAGGGCTTGCGCAGCGTGATCTGGTGAATACAAGGGTTTATTTTTTGTCGCATAAATAACTCCGAAGAAGAAACGCCAGGATTTCGTCGCGTTCAACCTTGCGGATCAGACTTCTTGCGTTTTTGTGGTTGGTGATATAGGTCGGATCCTCCGTGATGATATAACCGACCAGCTGGTTGATGGGATTGTAGCCCTTTTCAAGCAATGCGTCGTAAACGCCGCAAAGAACCGACTGAATGGCATTTTCACGTTCCTCGGGCTTTATAAAGGGTTGCGTTTCTTTTAAAAAATCGCTCATTTTTTTCTCCATTCCACCGCCTCACGGCGGCAAACTAACTTTATGTATCTGCCATTTGATAAACTTTTACATTCTAATTATAACACATCTGTGGATTTTTTGTCAACAGGTGCGAAAAAAATTCTCAAAAGCGAGGGTTCGGAGTAAAAAAGCAAAATTGAATCTTGACACCGCAAGGAAAATCATATATAATATTATTAATATGTAAAAAAGGCCGCGAAAGCGTAGGCCTTTGTGCGATACGGCAAATTTTCGGGAGAAGAATATGAAGCAGACAAGGACAATTCTTCAGGAGAAGGTCAAGGAGTCGGTGGCGGCGGTATTGCCTGTCACGGTCATCGTCTTTTTGATGTGCTTTAGCTTAACACCTGTCACAAATGATGCGCTTCTTTGTTTTTTGCTCGGCGCCGCCATGCTGATCTTCGGCATGGGGCTTTTCACGTTGGGCGCGGAAACGGCCATGACGCCGATGGGTGAATACGTCGGCGCGCATATCACGGCGGGACGTAAGCTTTTCCGCATGCTTCTCATTGCCTTCTTCGTCGGCTTTCTCATCACGGTGTCGGAGCCCGATCTTTCCGTGCTTGCAACGCAGGTTGCCTCCATCGATTCCACGCTTCTCATCATGACGATCGGTATCGGTGTCGGTCTTTTTCTCGCCATCGCGCTTTTGCGCATCTTTCTCGGTATTCGGCTGCAGATCCTGCTCTTGATCCTCTATGCGCTTGTTTTTGCGCTGGCAGGGGTGCTTTTGTACGTCAGTCCTGATTTTCTGGCAGTCGCCTTTGATTCGGGCGGTGTGACCACGGGCCCGATGACCGTGCCGTTTATCATGGCACTCGGCGTCGGTGTATCGTCGGTGCGCTCGGACGACGGTGCCGACCGAGACAGCTTCGGTCTTGTGGCGCTTTGTTCTGTCGGACCGATCCTTGCCATCATGATTCTTTCCTTGTTCGCCGGCGGTGCGGCGGGTGAATCGTCAAGCGGCGATTATCTGGCAAGCGTTCTCGACAGCCGCATGCTCGGGCAGGTCTATCTTCGCGAAATTCCGCACTATATGTTGGAAATTGCGCGCGCTCTTGCTCCCATTGCCGTCTTCTTCTTTATCTATCAGTTGCTTGCGGGACGCCTTGAAAAGCGAAGCCTTTATAAGATCGCCGTCGGTGTCGGGTATACATACGTCGGCCTTGTCCTTTTCCTGACGGGTGCAAACGTCGGCTTTCTGACCATGGGTCAGATGCTCGGTGAGGAGCTTGGCACAAGCTTTAAATATCTGGCGGTGCCGATCGGCATGCTGCTCGGTTATTTCATTGTCAAGGCAGAGCCTGCGGTCCATGTGCTTGCAAAGCAGGTGGAGGATGCCACGGCGGGCGCAATCTCGGGCAAAATGCTGATCCTGTCGCTTGAGATCGGTGTTTCCGTGTCTGTGGCACTTGCCTTTTTGCGGATTCTGTTCGGTGTGCCCTTCATGGCACTGGCGATCCCGGGTTACGTGATCGCGCTCGGGCTTTCCTTCTTCGTGCCGCCGATTTTCACGTCCATTGCCTTTGACGCGGGCGGCGTTGCATCGGGCCCGATGACGGCATCCTTCCTTTTGCCGCTTGCCATTGGCCTTTGCCGCGCAACAGGCGGCAATATCACGGCAGATGCGTTCGGCGTTGTCGCTATGGTTGCCATGACACCCTTGATCACGGTGCAGATCCTCGGTGTGATCTACCGTGTGAAAGCAAGCAAGGCTACCGTAGTCGAAGAAAGCGTCGGCGTCGAAATCGAAGAGATCATCGATTTCTAACGGTATTCCCCAAAGAAACGAGGCTGAAAGTATGAAAGACGTATGCTTGTTTATCACCATTACACAACGAATTTATACCGATGAATTTCTGAAATTCTTCGGCCATCACGGAGCGAATCTTGTCTACAGTACCCCGTGCGCGGGTACTGTTCGCTCCAAAACGCTTGACCTGCTCGGCATTGAACAGACCGAAAAAAGTATGATCTTTTCGGTTATGACGGGCGAACAAATGCGCGGCATTATTCACGATCTGACCACCGAAATGCAGATCGACTTGCCCGACCGCGGCATCGGTATCGGTGTGCCGCTGACCAGCATGGGCGGCAAAAGTGCCATGCGCCAGCTGCTCGGAGAAGAGCCGAAATTGCTTGAGAGAGAGGAAACAGAGGGTATGAACAATTATGAATTGATCGTTGCGATCATCGAAAAGGGATATACGGACGAGGTGATGGAGGCGGCGCGTGCGGCAGGTGCCGGCGGCGGTACGGTCATTCGTGCCAAGGGTACGGGCAAGGGCGAGGAGGCAACCTTCCTCGGCGTGTCACTTGCCGAAGAAAAGGAAATGATCTTCATCGTCACGCACGTCAATAAGAAAAAAGACATCATGGAAGCGGTCATGCGTGATGCGGGCATCGAATCCAAGGCGCATACCATTCTCTTTTCCATGCCCGTCACGGCAACCGCAGGCTTCCGCCTTTTTGATGCCGATCCGAGCAAGGAAAATCCGTTGCCTAAGCAGTAACAGTCGTGAAACGAGGCGGCTCAAGCTGAAACGCTTGAGCCGTCTTTCTTATTTAATTAAAAATGTCCTCTACAATTTCGAGAATTTTGAATCGTACGGCATAACGGCCGTTGCCTGAAATGAGCTTGTACTGTGAGGCGGAAAGCCCAACGGGAATCGAGCCGTCAGCTTCTTCGCCGATGGCGTTCGAAACACACATCGGCGGGAAGAGCACGCACCACCAGTTTTCTCCCGCCCCCTCGCCGATGATGATCCGCAAGGAGCAGTATTCGCCCGCAGGCATGGTCACGTCCTCGTAAACGCGTGTCGGATAGTCCTCGCGCGTTAAGGTCAGGCGTACGCCGTAGCTGTAACCGCGGTCAGAGATCACCTTTTGCGCCGTTTCGGTCATCTCGGCGGCAAGAAGAGAGACCTTTTCTTCTGCCTCTTCTTTCGACGTGCAGTCGGCCAGTCGGTCGCCGTATACGGCGAGGATTTCGTCGCGCACCGCCAGCTTGAGCGCCTGGTCCTCGTCGCTGTCCGAATTGGCGATCACGTGCAGGCGCAGGACGTTGTCGTAAAGCGCCTCTTCGCCCGATACGGGCACGACTGCCAGAATCAGCGTCGCGCAAAGCAAGGTCAAAGCATAAGTAAAAATTTTCTTTTCAGCTTTCATGATAACTCCTTTGATTGAAAATGATTGAATCCACTATCATCTTCGACCAAAGGAAAAGAGTTTATGCAGGGAAAGCCGTTTTTATGATCATTTCTCTCCGCCCCTTGACTTTTCGTTTCTTTTGTGTTAATATAATGCAAGATGAAAAAATATATGCGGGCGTGGCGGAATTGGCAAACGCGCTGGATTTAGGTTCCAGTGGATCACTCCTTGCAGGTTCAAGTCCTGTCGCCCGTACCAAGCAAAAAAGCACCCTCGCGGTGCTTTTTTGCTTGGTACGCGTGATAGGAATACGCAGAAGCTGCCAGCAAACCGCTTCGTTGTCTATTAAATATTTAAACAATGAAGAGCGGGTTGCCAGTTTGCCAAAACGCAGTTTTGACAAACTAAGCGGTTCAAGTAGTGTGTATGCAAATATCCGTGAAGCCAATTACGGACAGAGTAAAGCGGATATGCTTTCAAAATTTGAAATAGCTCTAAAAGAATGTAGCGAAGCGGAAGGTTGGTTGCAATTGTTATTCAACACAAACAGTATTGATGAAGAAACGGATAAAAACCACAGAAATATTTGTGGTCGCATTAGACGAATGCTGATCGCATCTTGCAAAACCGCAAAGGAGAACGCAAAATGAAAAACTGTTATGTGTCATTTTTACTTGCGTAATTTTGTTGTCTTTTTCCTCTTGCTCGTTAGCGGAAAGATTTGCGGGGAATATGAGCCAACTCGATTGTGACGAAGATCATAATTTGTTGTATATGCGAAAACAAAGGTGTAGCAATACACGCAGCACAAGCATGCCCCGACCATATACATATCCTTTTGCATAGCGCGGTAGCGCGAGGGGCGCATTTTTCTACTTGATTTTTTTCGTATGATGTGATATAATGATAAAAACGATCTATATCTTCTGTTTTCGGAGTGTGATCGTTATGGAACAAAGCATGTAAAAATTCAAGAATGCCAAAGCGATTGCCTGATCAACGGCCGCATCGGCTACGGCCTTGGAGATTACCGTCAGATGGCGGACAATTCGATTCCGCATCCGGCGTATCAGGTGCATGGGAGGTGCCGATGACCTTGAACGGCACGTGGACGTGCAAGTTCTGTAAAACGGATTTTACCTTATTATTTTAAACACACAAGGAGATCAAGACGATGAAAAAGATATTTTCCATTCTTTTATGCCTTTCTCTTCTCTGCGTTTTTGCCTCTTGCGGAAGTGGTGCGAAGGAAACACTCGCACCCACAACCGAATCGGGTGGAACCGACCTTTCGTCTGAACCGACAGACGAACAAACGGCGGCGCCGACCGAGGGAGGTACGGAGGGGCTTTCGTTGGAAGCGACAGAAGCACCTTCACTGCAAGAAACCGAATCCGAGGTCGCCTCTGCACCTGCAGAAGAGGCAAGCGAAAGTGCTTCCGTAGAAATTCCAAGCGAATCGGCAAGTGCGAGCGAAGCCACCGAAGCACAGACCGAAGCGCCGAGTGAAAGCGCTTCGACCGCACCGACCGAGGTACAAACCGAGGCGGCGAGCGAAGGCACCTCGTTTGCTCCCACGGAAATCCCGACCGAGCCGACCGAGGGAACCGAGGAGCCGACCGATACGCCGACCGAGCCGACGGCGGCGCCAACCGACGAATACGATCTTTACGATGCACTTTTCAATATTGAAAACAAGATCGAGCTTTTCCTTGACATTGAGGAAGAGGAGCTTTGGAAGATCCAGGCCGACTATGTAAAATACACCGTGAAAATGGACAGTAAATCCCCCATTTACCGCAAGGCCGATCTGATCGTGCGTATCAACGGCGAAGAATTTCGCGTGGAAGAGGTCGGATTCCGTATGAAGGGCGATATTTCCCGCCGCGATTTCTACGGCAAGAACGGCTATATCAATGCGGTGCACTTCAAATTGAGTTTTGACGAAACCTTTGACGAGATCGAATATTACGGTGATGAAGCGAAGGTCTGGACAGATACGCTGGCGCGTGCGATGCGCAAGTCGAGAACCTTTGCCACTCTCGAGGAGCTGGATTTCAAATGGTTCATGAATCACGACAGCACGCACGTGCGCGAGTATTACGCATATCAGATGATGCGCTCTTACGGTGTTCTTGCCCCGCAATCGAACGTTGCCAGCATGGACTTCAACGAAACGCACATGGGGCTCTTTCAGATGGTCGAGCCGATCGATAAGATCTTTATCGAACGTAATCTCCCCGAGGAGGATTGGGGCGGCGACCTTTACAAGACCGATTCTTCTCTTCGGCAGAGAAGCACGTATGAGCTTGCTTGCACGTACGGCATTGAAGACAAGGACACCGGCGTTTTCTATAATTACAATTTGAAAACCAATAAGAAAACCTCCACGCACGAGTCGCTTAAGAATCTTTTGAAGGTATTGAACAAGCGCGGCTTGACGCAGAAGGAGTTTGAAGCGGTGGTCGACCGCGATTACTTTATCAATTTTGCGGCGGCAACCTTTGCCATCGGCAACCCCGATGAAATGCGCCACATGGCGAAAAATCACTACGTTTATTTTTTGAAGAGCACGGGAAAGGCCGTCTTCATCATCTACGATTGCGACCGCGTGTTCGGTATTCTTTGCGG
>JAFVXT010000073.1 GCA_017501005.1 Clostridia bacterium | reverse complement strand
CACCCGCAGAAGGACCGTCTTTGGGAACTGCGCCTTCGGGAAAGTGAATGTGAATGTCTTTCGTTTTATAAAAATCGGGAGCAAGGCCGAGCTTATCGGAAACAGAACGAATGAAGCTGACGGCAATCTTGGCGGATTCCTTCATCACATCTCCAAGCGAGCCTGTGGTTTCAATGTTGCCGCTGCCTTCGAGAACGGCCACCTCAACCTTCAGAAGATCGCCGCCCGCCGCCGTATAGGCAAGGCCGTTGACAACACCGACAGGATCGGTCTTCTCCATGCTCTCTTCAAAGAATTTGCGTTTGCCGAGCAATTCGCCGATTTCCTTTTCGCGAAGTGTCATGCCCTTGGCCTTGCCTTCGGCAATTCTTCTGGCTACCTTGCGGCAAAGAGAAGCAAGCGTTCTTTCAAGGGTACGCACACCCGCCTCGCGCGTGTAAAAATCAATGACCTCAAAAAGAGCTTCGTCGGTCATTCTGAATTGGCGTTTGTTGAGACCGTGCCGTGCAAGCTGCTTGGGAAGAAGGTGATTGCGTGCAATCTTCGCTTTTTCCGTGCGTGTATAAGCGGAAAGCTCAATCATTTCCATGCGGTCAAGCAAGGGATAGGGAATACCGTCGTAATCGTTTGCGGTGGCAATGAAAAGGCAATCCGAAAGATCAAGCGGAATTTCCAGAAAATGATCGCGAAAATGCTTGTTCTGTTCGGGGTCGAGCACCTCAAGCAGAGCCGAGGCGGGATCGCCCTGGATGCTGTGTGAGAGCTTGTCGATTTCGTCAAGGACGATGACGGGATTCATACTGCCTGCTTCTTCAATTGCATCGACAATGCGGCCGGGCATAGCGCCGATGTATGTTTTACGGTGTCCGCGGATATCCGCTTCGTCACGCACACCGCCAAGCGAAATGCGCGCATACCTTCTTTTCAGTGCGCGGGCAACCGATGCGGCAATCGACGTTTTACCGACACCGGGAGGGCCGACCAGGCAGATGATCTGATTCTTGACATCGGGGGAAAGCTGCTTGACTGCCACAAATTCAAGGATTCGCTCCTTGACCTTCGTAAGACCGTCGTGGTCGTTTTCAAGAATTTTTTCGGCTTCCAATACGTTAAACTGCTCGGCGGTTTTGACACCGAAGGGAAGCTCGAGGCAGGTATCGAGATAATTGCGGATCACCGTGCTTTCAGCGGCGCCGAAGGGGGTTTTGGAAAGACGGTTCAGCTCCTTTTTCAGCTTTTCACGGATATCGTCGGGGCAGGAAAGCGCATTGATGCGGGTGGCATATTCTTCGATCTCATCTGAATCCTCGCCAAGCTCCTGCTGGATCACTTTGATCTGCTCACGCAGGAAATAATCACGCTGCTGCTCGTCAATGCGCTCGTGCACGCGGCGGCGGATATCCATTTCGCAATGGAGAACGTCGGCTTCGCGCGTAAGCAGGGTGCAAAGCTTATCAAGACGGTTGACGGGGTTGAGCTTTTCAAGAATGGCTTGCTTGTTCTGATAATGCAAAAGCGCACCCGATGCCACAAAATCCGCAAGAACAGACGGCGATTTCAAGGCGCGTGCAGCCAGAATCAATTCATCGTTGATAATGGGATGCGCACCTTTCATGCTCTCGAGCAGATCGAAGAGCTCCTCGGTCAGCTCTTCGGCTTTGGCGGAGGAGACGGTGCCGAGATGAACGCCGCGCTTGACGACCTCGGCATGGAAAAAGCCCTTTGAGAAGGTGATCGAGGTTGTGCTTGCACGGCAGATGCCCTCGAAGGTTACCGAAAGATGACCGTCGGGGTTCTTGGTGACGTGGCGGATCTGGCAGATCGTACCCATTTTGTAAAAATCCTCAGCCGTAGGCTCTTCGACAGACGGATCGGATTGAGATACGAGAAACATCAAAGCCTTTTTGGATGCCGCTTCTCCAAAAGCACGCAAGGAAGAAGGACGCAGAATCTCAAGCGTCAGCTGGACGTTCGGAAATGCGATCGCGCCTCGCAGGGGCAGAAGCGGAAGGCTGGTTTTTTCAGCAGTTTCGATGTAATTGGACATTGTAAAAGGACCTCACATGTAAAGCGGTATCCCTGAAAAACGGAACACGCGCGGAATATTATATTAATCTACATTATTATAGCACATAACAAATGAAATTTCTATAGTTTTTCGTAAAGTTCTTGAAAAAATCACAAAAAAAGTGCGGCAAAGGAGCATGACCAAAAAATCTGTGAAAAAAATGAAAGTTTTTTGAAAAAGTACTTGCATTAAAAATGATTTTCTGTTATACTATATAACAAGTGTATAAGCATATTGAATCCGAATGTCAGATAGGACCATACTAACCGGGGAAGCAGCGGCTCCTTGTACCTGCAATCCGCTATAGCAGGGGCTAATTCCGCCATGAAGGACTGCGTTTGTGTAGTTTGCACCGTAGTTACTTGTGTTGAAGGATGGGTCCTGCGCAACAGAATCCTGTGAACCATGTCAGGCGGGGAACCGAGCAGCATTAAGCAGTTTTTTCTGTGTGCCGCAGGGAAGCCTTTCCGGAGCAAGTGCTGCGGTTACCATATGTAAGCGTCAGCTCGACACGGCGGTGTATGGTCTTATCTGACATCCGGATCGGCTTGTTCGGCAGGCTTGCCTTGCATGTACGGATGGTGTTCTGCCCTTCATACATGCTTTTTTTATGCCGAATAGACTGAAGAAAGGAGCTCTTTTTGATGGATTATCGCGCTTTGTACCGTAAATGGCGTCCTGCTGATTTTGATGAAGTGTGCGGCCAGGATAAGATTACCGACATTCTCAAATTTCAGGTTGCCGAAAAAAGGATCGGACATGCCTACCTTTTCTGCGGCTCGCGCGGAACGGGAAAGACAAGCTGTGCCAAAATTCTTGCCAAAGCCGTCAACTGCGAAAATCCGCGTAACGGTAATCCCTGCAATCAATGTGCCGCTTGCCGTTCGATCGATGCGGGCAGTGCGGTTGACGTGACCGAAATGGACGCGGCGAGCAATACGGGCGTTGATAACGTCCGTACTCTCAAGGAAGAGATCGTTTTCAGTCCCGCTGAGCTTCGTTACCGCGTATACATCATCGATGAGGTGCATATGATCTCGGTCAATGCCTTCAATGCGCTTTTGAAAACGCTTGAAGAGCCGCCCGCACATGTAATCTTTATTCTGGCGACCACCGAGCTTCATAAGCTGCCCACCACCATCGTTTCCCGCTGTCAGCGCT
>JAFVXT010000072.1 GCA_017501005.1 Clostridia bacterium | reverse complement strand
TTGCTCGACGAGCTTGGCGCATCGGGCAAGCCCACGGTGCTCGTCTATAACAAATCCGACCTGCCAAACGCGCGCGCGCGCAAGGAATACCGCGATATGAGTGCGGTGGTTGCTTGCTCCGCCGCCACGGGCGAAGGGGTGAATGAGCTCCTTGCGGCGTTGCTTTCCATCGTCCGCGCAGGGAAGCGCGAGGTGAATCTCTGCTTTCCGTACACGGCGCAGGCCAAGGTCAGCGCACTTTACGACTGCGCCCAAATACTTTCGCTCGATTACGAAAACGAGGGCATCCGCGTTCGCGCCGTTCTCGATGCACCGACACTCGGTGCTTACCGTGCCTACGTGCAGGAGCGTGAAGCGTGACGCCGTATACGACCTTAAAGGGCGCGGGAGAAGGGCGCTATGAGGAGAAAAAATCGGTTTTTCTCGGCTTTGCCCGACCGCTTGCGACTGAAAAAGAGGCACTTGATTTCATTGCGGAGATCAAGAGTGCCTATCCCGATGCACGGCATCACGTGTATGCTTATCTTTTACGCGAAAACAATCTGACGCGCTATAGCGACGACCGCGAGCCGCAGGGAACGGCAGGCATGCCAACGCTCGATCTTTTGAAAAAGACGGGCTGCACCGATGCGGGCATCGTCGTTGTGCGCTATTTCGGCGGCACGTTGCTCGGTACGGGCGGCCTCGTCCGTGCCTATACCGCCTCTGCCAAGGCCGCGCTTGAATCGGCGGGGATCGTGACCTACCAACCCTTTTGCGAATGCCGCGTCACGGTCGGTTATGCCGATTATCAAAAAATATTGCCCTTTTTCGAGCAGTTCGGCGTTCTCTTAGATGACACCGATTTCGGTGCGGAGGTGACGGTTTGCCTGGCCGTTTTGCAGGAATCTCTTGCGCGCTTTGAAAAGGAGCTTTCCAATCTGACGGGCGGACGAAGCGTTTTTTCGGTGACGGGCGAACGCTTTGACGGCGCAAGGTAAGCCGTAAAAGTATTTGATTTCGAATGAGAGGAGTTGACGGCCATGGACGATATCCGCGAGATCTTTCTGAAGCGGGAAGAGGAAACGCTTTCCCCTTACGCCTGCCTGACGCGCAACAGCCGCGGCAGACAAAAAAGCTGTGAGCCGTGCGATACGCGCACCGATTTTCAGCGTGACCGCGACCGCATCATTCACTCCAAGTCCTTCCGCCGACTCATGCACAAAACCCAGGTTTTCCTTTCGCCGCAGGACGAACACTACAGAACGCGTATGACGCATACGCTGGAGGTGACGCAGATCGCGCGCATCATTGCGCGTGCGCTTCGTCTGAACGAGGATCTGACCGAGGCCATTGCCATGGGACACGATCTCGGGCACACCCCCTTCGGCCATGCGGGAGAGGTGGCCATGCGCCGTTGCTTTGATCCGCATTTTGCGCATTACGAGCAGAGCCTGCGCGTGGTGGACGTTCTTGAGCAAAACGGCGCGGGGCTGAATCTGACCTACGAGGTCAGGGACGGCATTCTCCGCCACACGGGCGAGCATATGGCCGAAACGCTTGAGGGCGTGGTGGTCAAATTTGCCGACCGCATTGCCTATATCAATCACGATATCGACGATGCCGAGCGTGCGGACATTCTCAAAAATGAGGATATTCCCGAAAGAATCCGCGCGGTGCTCGGCGATAGCCACAGCGCCCGCATCAACACCATGGTTCGCGCGGTGATCGAGGCCAGTGCCGATTCCCCCGTGATTTCCATGACCGAGGAGGTCGGTGCGACCACAAACGCACTCCGCGATTTCCTCTTTGATCGCGTTTATACCCATTCGATTGCCAAAAAGGAAGAGTCGAAGGCGCAGGAGCTTTTGATCTCTCTTTATGAATATTTTCTTGCACACCTTGACAAAATGCCCGCGCTTTATTACCGCAATATCGAGCGCGACGGCAAGGAGCGCTGCGTGTGCGATTACGTGGCGGGCATGTCCGACCGCTACGCCGTTGAGCTTTATCAGAATCTCTTTGTGCCGAAGGTCTGGCGAGGTCCCGTCTCGTGATTGACCGCGGTACGGTGGAGGAGGTTGTGGCACGCACGGACACCGTTGCCTTGATCTCTTCGTACGTCACACTCAAAAGGACGGGTGCCAACTATACGGGCCTTTGTCCTTTTCATAGCGAGAAAACAGGCTCCTTTACCGTCTTTGGCGGCAAGGGGAACTTCTATTGCTTCGGCTGCGGTGCAGGGGGCGACGCCATCAATTTCGTGCGCCGCATTGAAAATCTCGAATTTGAAGAAGCGGTGGAATTTCTTGCCAAGCGTGCGGGCATTACGGTTCGGCGTACCGAGGATAAGGGCGAGCGCGGACCGCGCTACGATCGGCGCAGGCTCTATGAAATGAACCGCGAGGCCGCCCGCTTTTTCCACGCACGGCTCTTTGACGATACTCCCGCTTCGAACGAAGCGCGCGCTTATCTCACCGAAAAGCGCGGTCTTTCCCCGGTGACGATCAAGCATTTCGGGCTTGGCTATGCCCCTTCCGCAAGAGGCGTTTTCTATCGCTATATGCGCGAAAAGGGCTTTACCGACGATGAAATGATCGCGGGCTTTCTGATCGGCCGCTCGCAAAAGGACGGCTCGCTTTACGATTCCTTTTACAATCGCGTGATGTTTCCCATCATCGACGTCAGCGGCAACGTCATTGCCTTTGGCGGCCGTATCATGGATGCGAGCGCGGCATCAAAGTATAAAAACTCTGCGGATACCCCTGTCTTTCTGAAGCGGCGCAATCTTTTTGCCTTGAACTACGCACGGCAAAGCTGCGCGGAGAAAATGATCCTTTGCGAGGGCTATATGGACGTCATCGCCCTGCATGCCGCAGGCTTTACAAACGCCGTGGCAACGCTCGGCACGGCCATTACGGCCGAGCAGGCGCGTCTGATGAGCCAATACACAAAGTCGGTCATCATCTCCTACGATAGCGATACGGCAGGGCAGAATGCCGCCGTGAAGGCGATGCGCCTTCTGGAGCAGGTCGGACTTGACGTCCGCGTTTTGCGCATGGAAGGGGCTAAGGACCCTGATGAATATATCAAAAAATTCGGCGCACAGGCATTTTCCAAGCTTCTCGGCGAGAGTCGGAGTCAGTTCGATTACCGTTTCGAGCGCGTGCTTGAAAAATACAACGTGGCCGAGCCCCAGGAAAAGATCAAGGCCATTGCCGAGCTTGCGGCAGAAATTGCCTCGCTTTCCATGGCGGCCGAGCGCGACGTCTATATCCGCGCCATAGCCAAGCGCTTGGAGATCGATCCGAAAAGCTTGAAGCAGGACGTTGACCGAGCCACGCGCAAGAATTATTCTTCGGCAGTCAAAAAGAACAAGGAGCAGCTCATGCAAAGCTCAATCGGGTATGCCGACCGCATCAATCCCGACTATGCAAAGAATCCCGCCATTGCGCGCAGTGAAGAGGCGGTGCTCGGCTTGCTTTTGCTCTATCCCGACCACAGAAGCTATGCGTTTTCGGAGAATGTACTGACAGAAAACGACTTTTTTACCGAGCTCGGACGGCGCGTGTTTACCTATATGCGCGATGCCGAAGCGGGCGAGGGCTTTAGCGAAAGTATGATGTCCGAGGCCTTTTCGCCCGAAGAAATGGGACGCATTGCCCGCATGCGCGTTGGCAGAATGCAATTGACCGATAACGGCCGTGAGGTCTTTTCGGATGCGGTCAGCAAGCTTCGCCGTTTGGTTTCGGAAAAGACAACACAGGAATCCGGTGTCAGCAGGGAAAGCTTCAACGAGCTTTTGAAGCGGCGCCGAGAAGAGAATTAAGCACTTTAATTTCTTATGAAGAGAAAGGAAGTATAAAGGTATGGATGAAAAGAAGATGGACGTCAATGAACTGATCGATCTCGGAAAGGGTGACAGTCTGATTGGTGAAAGCGACATCATGAAGGCTCTTGAGGATATCGATTACGACATCGAGTACGAGCCGTTAGACGAAGCTGCGGACGAAAATTATTCGGATAACGAGCAGATTCCTGAGGAAATTGACAATACGATCTTCGAAACACCCGAAAAGCTTGAAAAGTTTTTCGCACAGGAAGGCATTGTGATCGATGACCCTGTCAAGATGTATCTGAAGGAGATCGGTAAGATTCCGCTTCTGACACCCGAGCGCGAGATGTATCTGGCTGAGCAGATCAGCCTCGGCAATAAGCAGGCCAAGGACGAATTGGTGGAGGCAAACCTCCGTCTCGTCGTCAGCATTGCCAAGCGCCACGTCGGTAAGGGCATGTTCTACCTCGATCTGATCCAGGAGGGCAACCTCGGCCTTATGAAGGCAGTAGAGAAGTTTGATTACCGCAAGGGATACAAGTTTTCTACATATGCAACCTGGTGGATCCGTCAGGCCATTACCCGTGCCATTGCCGATCAGGCAAGAACCATTCGTATCCCCGTGCATATGGTGGAGACCATTCATAAGGTCTCGCGTACCGCGCGTCTTCTTTTGCAGGAATACGGCCGTGAGGCAACCACAGACGAGATCGCCGCAAAGCTGAATATGGAAAGCTCGAAGGTGCGCGAGATCATGAAGATCGCGCAGGATCCCGTTTCGCTCGAAACACCGATCGGCGAGGAAGAGGACAGCCATCTCGGTGACTTCGTGGAGGATACCGATTCGCCGTCTCCGTCCGAAACCGCTTCCTATTCCTTGCTCCGTGAGCAGCTTGATGCGGTTCTCGATACGCTGACCTTGCGCGAAAAAGAGGTCATTCGTCTGCGCTTCGGCCTTGATGACGGCAGAACCCGTACCCTTGAGGAGGTCGGACGGCAGTTCCGCATCACGCGTGAGCGTATCCGTCAGATCGAGGCAAAGGCCCTTCGCAAGCTGCGCCATCCGAGCCGTTCCAAAACGCTGAAGGATTATTTGGAAATCTGATAAACGAAACAAAAAAGAAAGAATGTTTTTGGTTGTTTTGTATAGTTTTTTGTACAATTGCAATAAATAGGCATTCTCTTTGTTGTGCACAAAGCACGCGGAGAAAAAGCTTTTTTGAAAAAAAGACGTGATCGTGCGGTTTTTGGTGAAAAAATGGCTTGACAATGTGAGCAAAATATAGTAAAATATATTAGTATTATTTTATGCTTGAATGAGAACCATTCGCGGCAATACCTTTAGGAGGAAAAACAATGATGAAAAGAAGACTCGCCTATCTTGTGCTGAGTATTGTGCTGGCATTTTCAGCGTTGTCACTTTTTTCGTGCGGCGACGACGAGATAGATCCCGAGGATATTGAATTGGCCGACGATAATACGCGTGCGGCAGTATCCTTGAATTTCTTTATTATCACCGATGCGCGTACGACCGATGAAGCACGCCTGAAGATGCAGGACGCGTTCAATGCGTATAGCGAACTTGAATTCAGAACGCACGTTGAATTCATCATGTGTACGGCAGACGAATATGCGGAAATGATGGAAGAGCGTTTTGCCGCGATTGAAAACGGTGAGGTGCAGGTTCCCGGTGAGATTGATACCACGCAGGGTGCCGTTGAATATTACATCGACGAGCTCGGTCAGCAGAAGGTGAAATATCCCGAGATCGAGGAAGGTCAGATCGATATCGTTTTGGTCACGGGCAAGGAAATGCTCACCGATTACGTCAGTGCAGGCCGTTTGCTTGATCTGACCGAAAAGCTTGACGGTGATTTCAAGGTGCTCCGCAGTTATATCAATACCGACCTTTATAGCAGCGTTGCGTTGGACGGCCGCTGGTATTCGGTTCCCAACAATAAGGTGCTTGGCAGCTATACGTATCTTTTCGTCAACAAGCAGGTTGCCGATTTTAACCACATCGGCCCCGCTCACTTCAGTACGGCCTACGGTGCACACAGCCGTACCGCCTGGAACTTCAACAACATCAAGGAGCTGCTGAAGGGTACGCAGGCGATGAACAATCTGAAGGCGCAGGATCCGAATAACGAGAAGCTGAAGGACTATGAGCCCTTGATTCCTCTCTATTCCACCTTCGATTTCCCGACCACCGAATTCTGGATGGAGGATGGCAGCACATCCATCTATGCCACCTTCTATGATGCCAATACAAAGCACGGCGATTACGTAACCGTCATCAATCCGTTCGGCTCTAACATTCAGACCGACGAAAACTATTTGATCACGCAGTCCTACGTCGACTATCTGAAGCTGATGCTGGATAATCAGACGTACGGCTACGATCAGGCACCCGAGGGTGCGAAGGATTTCGCCGTTGCCGTGATGGAGGGCGATTACGGTTTGCGTCACAAGTATGAAGAGGATTACTTGTGCATGATCCTTGATACCCCTCGTCTTGAAGAGGACGATATGTTTGAATCCATGTTGGCGGTTTCGAGCTACACAAGAAGCTCCGACCGTGCAATGGAGATCATTTCTCAGCTGACCACCAACCAGGAATTGCGTAACATTCTTCTCTACGGAGAAGAGGGAACGCACTTCTCCTATGATGAAGTGGATGGCAAAACCGTGGTCAATCGCTTGAATAGCGACTACCTGATGTCGCTTGATCACACGGGCAACGCATTCATGGCATATCCTTGCATGACGGACGAACAGTCGCCCACCGTTTGGGAAGAGGGCATGATTCAGAACAACGAAGCACTCCGTTCTCCTACCTACGGCTTCACCGCTGCGGATATGTGGGAAACGCTTGAGACCTCGCTCATTGATTTCCAGACTGTCTGCTTGATCAGACCGATGTTGAACGATAAAAACGGCTACGCAGGTCCTTACCAGCACGGTCAGGGCATCACCGATCTTGCGCTTTACATCGAAAGCCTTGAAAGTCTCTATTTTGAGCAGCTCTACCCCACGCTTGCCAAGGCTATAGACAAGGGCAATCCTGTCAGTGAAGAGGAATTGGCAGTTGCAAGAGCACAGGTTTCGGATGTCGTGGCGGCAAGAGTCGAGGAGCTTCGCGTGCAGGCAACGGCAATTGCCGCGGGTGTCGTTTCGGATGCAAAAGCTTATTCGGCAACTTATATGGAGCGCATCAACGCTTGCGAAACCAGCGAAGAGCTGGTTCTCGAAATCGAAAGCATTCGCGAGGAGATGGCCAAAAATCCGCTCTTCTCGAATGGCGATACTTCGAACGGAACGCCGTTTGGTCTTTACGAAAAAGAATTTATTTCAAGAAGCCCGAATTTCACCCTTGCAGGCGCACTCCTCAATTGGCGCTCGGGCATTGCTGACTAATCATGAAAAGCAGAGGGGTTGTCGCATAAACGACAACCCCTCTTTTCTTATTAAAGGGGATATCGCATCATATGAAAGAAATACGCATAGGTCTGCTCGGCTTTGGCGCCATGGGCAAAACACACTTGTATGCCGTGAACAATCTTCCATTTTATTATAAAGATCTGACCTTTTCCGCGCGTGTGACCTCGCTTGTGACGGCGCACAAGGAAAGCGCGCAAAGGGCAGCCTCGCTTTATGCCATTCCGCATACGGCCGAAAGTGAAGAAGAAATCATCAACGATCCGACGCTTGACGCGATCGACATCTGCACCCCCAATATTTTTCATTACGATACCGTTTGCCGAGCTTTGCGCGCAGGCAAGCACGTTTATTGCGAAAAGCCGCTCTCTGTCACCTATGCGCAAGCGCGTGAAATGGCAGAGCTTGCGCAAAAAAGCGGAAAAACGGTACAAATCGTTTTCAATAACCGCTTCATGGGTGCGGCGATCCGCGCGCGCCGCTTAATCGAGGAAGGACGGCTCGGACGCATCATTTCCTTCCGTGGCGAATATCTTCATACCAGCGCCATCTTTGCCGACCGCCCGATCGGCTGGAAGCAAAACCGCGATATCTGTGGCGGCGGCGTGCTTTTCGATCTCGGCTCGCACGTCATCGATATGATCTATTATCTTTGCGGCCGTTTTGCCTCGGTGGTCGGGGCTTCGCAGATCGCCTTCCCCCGCCGTGTGGGCAGTGACGGTCAGCCTTGGGAAACCAATGCCGACGAGGCTTTTTACATGCTGGCACGCCTTGAAAACGGTGCCATGGGAACGATTGAGGTCAGTAAGGTTGCGGCAGGCTCGAATGATGACTTGAAAATCGAGGTCCGCGGCGAAAAGGGCGCGCTCCGCTTTTCACTGATGGATCCCAATTTCCTCTATTTTTACGATGCTACGCGCGAGGACGGTGTGCTCGGCGGTGAGCGCGGCTACCAGGCCATCGAATGCGTCGGCCGCTATCCCGCACCCGGCGGCAGCTTTCCCGGTATGCGCGCACCCGTCGGCTGGCTTCGCGGTCACGTTGGCTCTATGTATTCCTTCCTTTCCGCTGTGGCGGAGGGAAGAGAAGCCTCCCCCTCCTTTGAGGACGGTGCGCACGTGCAGTGGGTGATGGAGCAGGCCTACAAAAACGATATCAGTGCAAAGGATTCGACTGGAGGACTATCAAAATGAAAAGAGAAGGTTACATTTCCTGGGACGAATATTTTATGGGAGTGGCACTTCTTGCCGCTATGAGAAGTAAGGATCCCAATACGCAGGTCGGCTGCTGCATCGTTGATGCCGAAAAGCGCATCCTATCAACAGGCTATAACGGATTCCCGACAGGCTGCTCGGACGATGATTTCCCTTGGGATCGCACGGGCGAGGAAACAAAATATCCCTTCGTCGTTCATGCCGAGCTCAACGCCATTCTGAACGCGCACGGCAAAAATCTCGTCGGTGCGCGTCTGTACGTCGCGCTTTTTCCTTGCAACGAGTGCGCCAAGGCCATCATTCAAAGCGGTATCCGCGAGGTCATTTATCTTTCGGATAAATATGCAAATACCCCGTCCACGCATGCGTCTAAAAGAATGCTTCGCAGCGCGGGCATTCAGCTGACCAAATTGGAAGTTGAAAAGGAAAAGCTGGAAATCAATTTTAACGTGGAAGCGTAAGAAAGGGAATTGCTTTGAAAATAGGAGTGATTGGAAGCGGAAGCTGGGGCACGGCTCTCGCGCAGGTGCTTGCGGATAACGGACATGACGTCCTTCTTTACGGCGTGAAAGAGTCCGAGATTAATGATATCAACCAAAACCACAAAAACAGTTGCTATTTCGGTGATGTGGAAATTGCCGAGGTCTTGCATGCAACGCTTGACGTGCGCGATCTTGCAGACTACACCGATGCCTTTCTGCTTGCTGTTCCCACCAAGTTTTTTGCAGATGCCATCGAAAAGATCAAGCCCTTCCTTGCACAAAAAACGCTCATCATCAACGTTGCCAAGGGCTTTTCATGGGATACGGACGAGCGGCTTTCGGTCTATATCCGCAAAAAACTTGAGGGATGCCGTTATGGCGGGGTTGTGTCGCTTGTCGGCCCCAGCCATGCCGAAGAGGTCATTCTTCGTAAGCTGACCGCCCTTTGTGCCGTTTCCTGCGACCAAGCGGCCGCGGAAACCGTGCAAACTCTGTTCTCCAATCGGTATATCCGCGTGTATACCTTAAACGACGAGGCGGGGGCAGAGTATGGCGTGGCCATGAAGAACGTGATTGCCATCGCTTCGGGCATTCTCGAAGGGCTTGGCTACGGTGATAATGCCAAGGCCGCACTCATCACGCGCGGCTTGCGTGAAATGGTCAGCTATGGGGTGTCGAAGGGCGGATGCGCCGAAACCTTTATCGGCTTGACGGGCATTGGTGATCTGATCGTCACCTGCTTCAGCCCTCATTCGCGCAATTACCGCGCAGGGCTTGCCATCGGCCGCCAAAATTCGGCAGATACGCTTTCGGAAAGCCGTGAGACTGTGGAAGGCGTGCATAGCTGTTTGACCATCTATCGGGACGCCAAGGCACTTGCCCTCGAAATGCCCATCGTTTCGGCCATTTATGCGGTGCTTTATGAAAAGAAAGAGCCGTCAGAGGCCCTTTCTGCCATCATGAACCGCCCCTTGAAGAAAGAAAATTAAAAATAATCGTGCATGGCGAAAAAGAAAACGAAAGAAAACGAGAGAAAAAACGAGAAAACGAGAGCTTTGCATTTGCTAAATTAATTTCTTGAAAATTTTTTCAAAAAAGGTATTGACATTTATCTGTCAATGTGGTATACTATCCCATGCTTGAATAAAAAGATCCGATCAAATCGGAGAAATTTCACGGAGGAAACAGAATGTCCACTTTCATGGCAAAAAAAGAAACCGTTTCTCGTAAATGGTATGTCATTGACGCTGCAGGCAAGCCCCTCGGTAAGACTGCAGTTGCTGCCGCTAACATTCTTCGCGGTAAGCACAGACCTGAATTCACCCCCCACGTTGACTGCGGTGAGTTCGTCATCATCATCAACGCATCGAAGGCTGTTTTGACCGGTAAGAAGCTCGATCAGAAGTTCTACCGCCGTCATAGCGGCTACATCGGCGGCTTGAAGGAAGAGAGCTACCGTCATTTGATGGCAAACCGTCCCGAGCTTGCGATGACTCTCGCAGTGAAGGGTATGCTCCCTCACAACTCGATCGGTGACAAGTCGATCACCCGTCTGAAGGTTTTCGCTGGCGAAAATCACAACCATCAGGCTCAGCAGCCCATCGCTGTTGACTAAGTTACAGAAAGGAAGCGAATAGAATGTATACAAGTGCAAAACCGTATTTTTACGGCACCGGCAGAAGAAAGAAATCTGTAGCTCGTGTTCGCCTGTATCCCGGTACCGGCGCAATCACCATCAACGGCAGAAGCATTGATGAGTATTTCGGTCTTGAAACCCTCAAGCTGATCGTTAACCAGCCCTTCGGTGTTACCGAAACTGCAGGCAAGTTCGACATCGTTGCCCTCGTTCGCGGCGGCGGTATCAGCGGCCAGGCAGGTGCAATCCGTCACGGCGTTTCCCGTGCGCTTCTCCTCGCTGACGAAACCTATAAGCCCTTGCTCAAGAAGGCAGGCTTCCTCACGCGCGACCCTCGTATGAAGGAAAGAAAGAAGTACGGCTTGAAGGCTGCTCGTCGTGCACCTCAGTTCTCCAAGAGATAACCTTCGACCTTTGGTCGAATCAAAAAATGCTCTGCTTCGGCAGAGCATTTTTTTGTTATCTCTTGGACGAACTGAGGTGCAATGAAATCTGCCTGTGGCAGAATAAATCCACTTACGTGGATGAAATCGCTATCGCGATGAAATCCGACTTCGTCGGGTTATGGTGGCAGATTTCATATCACCCGAGGCTTGCCTCGGATTTCATCTGAACGTAGTGAAGATTTCATCCGCTTTTGCGGATTTCATCGCCGTAGGTGATTTCATTTTCTTCCTCCGTCCCATTTACTTGTTGCCGTTTTTATGGTATAATCTAACTAATCTATAAACTTAAATTTGTA
>JAFVXT010000071.1 GCA_017501005.1 Clostridia bacterium | reverse complement strand
CAGATGACCTACGGCTTCTCCCGTGATGACGCCGGCAAGTTCCTCGGCGCATACTACGATGCGAAGATCTTCGAAAACGATCCCTTCGCAATGCTCGACCAGACCGGTGTTGGCAAGCTGATGAACCTCGCTTGCTAGGAAGGCCGCGCAAACAACGCTGCTCTCCATATCGGTATCTGCGGTGAGCACGGTGGTGACCCGACGTCTGTTGAGTTCTGCCACAAGCTCGGCCTTGACTACGTGTCCTGCTCGCCCTTCCGTGTGCCGATCGCACGTTTGGCAGCAGCTCAGGCAGCTATCAACGATAAGAAATAATTTCTGTCATGTCCTTCAAGGACAAGAAAAGGACCTTGCAAGCCTCGGCTTGCAAGGTCCTTTTCATAGCGAAAAATGGGTACTGCCGTCACAGTGCCCATTTTTTTCTGTTGTATAGCGAAAACAAGCCGCCGCTTGAAGCGGCGGAATTGAAGAGCTTAAGATATAAGTATTCCTCCTTGTGGTATATAACGTGCGAAAAAACAGCTGTCAAAGAGCGGATTTTGAAAGTGCGTCTTCTTCGATCACCGCCTCACGAATGAGACAGACGCGCCCCTTCAACAACGCTTTCACGGTCATACGTTTAACTTCCTTTTAGCTTGATCATTTATCACATATCCATATAGCAGACGAATCAAAAAAAGTCAAGACTTATTCCTCACAAAGTTCAAGTCCGTAATACGCACAGAAAACATCAAATTGCAAAAGCCATGCCAAAAGCTGCGGTGTGGACATGAGCTGACCGTACCACGTGGCATTTCCCCCCTCGCAAAGCGCGGTGAGAGCAGCGCGGTTCAAAATGCGGTGCAACACCGAGTCTTCGTCCTCCATGCGCTCCGCGAGCCGCTCACGCACCGCGCGCTCGTACATCGGACTGTGCGTTTTCGGATAAGGGCTTTTCTTGCGCCAAAGAATCTTCTCGGGCAAAATGCCTGCCATGGCGTGGCGAAGCATGGCCTTTTCCACACCGTTTTCAAATTTGATCTCCCACGGCACGTTATACACCCATTCAAGCAAACGGTGGTCGGCAAACGGCACGCGCACCTCAAGGCCGTGCGCCATGCTCATACGGTCCTTGCGTTCAAGCAAATTGCTCATGAAATACTGTACGGAAAGGCAGGTGGCACGCCGTGAAAGACGCATGGCATCGCTGTCGTCTTCAAGTGTCGGTACGCTTGCAAGACTCTGACGATACACCGAACGCATATAGTCGAAGCCCTCCTCCTCGTGTGCGATCTCGGGACGCAGAAGGCCAATGCGCGCACGCGGCTCATGGATCCACGGAAAGAAATCGCGCGCGAGCATCTCGGGACGGTAGAACCACGGATACCCCCCGAAGATTTCGTCCGCGCACTCTCCCGAAAGCACGACCGTGTGCCGCTTTTTCATTTCACCGCAATAATAATAAAGTGAGGAATCAATGTCCGCCTGTCCCGGCATATCGCGCGAAAGGGCGGCATCGGAAAGCAATCTCACCACGTCCTCGGTTTTGGCAGTCAGAACGGTATGAGCACAGCCGAGTTCGCGTGCGAGCCACACGGCATATTCATCATCACTGTTCGGCTGAAAGAGGTTGGCGCGAAAGCTGTCCATGTCCTCGTAAGTGAAGGAATATGTAGATAGGGTGCGTCCCTCGCGGCGGTAAGCACGCGCGGCAATGGCACTGATAGCAGAGGAATCAAGACCGCCCGAGAGCAAGCATGCAAGCGGTACGTCGGACACGAGCTGACGCTCCACGGCATCGCAAAGAAGCTCGCGCGTATGTTGAAGGGCCTCGTCACGCGTTATAGAGCAAGGGTGCGCCTCCAATTGCCAATAGGTACGGCGGGATAGGCCGTGCGGTGTCACGGTGGCAGATTCCGCGCCCTTCAATTCATAAATATCCTTGAAAATGCCGCTCCCCGAAAGCGAGGCAGGCGAAAGGAAAAAGAGCTGCCAGAGCCCCACGCGGTCGAGATACGGCTTGCGCACGCAAAACAGCGCCTTTAGCTCGGATGCAAAATAAAAGCAGCCTGCCGATTCGGTAAAGAAAAGAGGCTTCACACCGAAGCGGTCACGGGCAAGGAAAAGGCTTTCGTCCTCCTCGCAATAGATACCGAATGCAAAAATGCCGTTCAGGTGCGCGGGGCACTCTTCGCCCCAATAGGCGTAGGCATAGGCAATGACCTCGGTATCCGATCTCGTTTGAAAGCATATCCCCGCACGTAAGAGCTCCGTGCGCACCTCCTCCGTATTGTAAAGCTCGCCGTTGTAGGTGATGGCGTAATGGCGGCCGCCGTATGTAATTTGCATAGGCTGCTTGCCGCCCGTCAGATCGATCACAGCCAAGCGGTTATGGGCAAGAGCGCATCGCGTATGTATGCCGCTTTCGCAAAATGCCGACGGATATGTACCGTTTGCATCGGGGCCGCGGTGGCGCATCGAGCGATTCATCGATGCAAGAAGCGTCAGATCCTCCTCGCATACGGAGCCGCTTGTTCTGTAAATTCCTGCAATAGAACACATAGTTCTTCTCTCCTTCATAAGCATAGTTGCGGCCGTTTGCACTCCGACCGTCGGTTTTCATTTTTTATTATATGCCACCAAAAGAAAAAAGTGCAGAAAACAAAATGCACGCACCCCCTTGCGGAGCATCTGTTTTTTTGGTATAATCATAGCAAAGAGCATCGAAAGCGCATCAAAGCCCATGAAAGGAAATTGCCGTGACCGACCTTCAACTCTCTGCCATTCAAAAAAGCTGTTGCTTTACAGGCCACCGCCGCATTGTCGGTTCATGCGCCTCTTTACAAAAGCGCCTCAAGGAGACCGTCCAACGGCTGATCGAAGAGGCGGGAGTCGTCAATTTTATCGCAGGCGGTGCTCTCGGCTTTGATACGCTGGCGGCAGAAGCCGTTCTTGCCCTCAAAGAAGAATATCCGCAGATCAGGCTTCTGCTTGCGCTCCCCTGCCCCGAGCAGACGCGCGCCTGGAAGCAAGAGGATATCGCGCGCTATGAAAGGATTCTTGCCGCCTGCGATAAGCACGTGTACGTTTCGGACCGCTACACCGCGCAGTGCATGCACGAGCGCAACCGCTTTCTTGTTGACCACAGTGCGTTTTGCATTGCCTATCTCGAGGACGGCGCGAAAGGCGGCACGGCCTACACGGTTGCCTATGCGCAAAAAAAGGGGATTCCCATTGTCAATTTGTTCATATAAAGAAAAAAGCGCCTCACGGCGCTTTTTTCTTTATAATATGGGGTTATGCGTCGGGCAACAGCAAACCGTAATCGCCGTTATTGCGGCGATAAACAACGGCGTGCTTGCCGCTTTCAGCATCGAGGAAGGCATAAAACGTGTGTCCCGAAAGGTTCATCTGCAAAATGGCTTCGGAAACGTCCATCGGCTTTGCGGGGAAGGATTTTACGCGTATGTTGAATTCGCTTTCCTCTTCGATCTCTTCGATCTCGGGCATTGCCTCAATCTCTGCAAAAGCGCCGTCGCGCAAGCGGCGCGAAAGACGCGTTTTATTCTTACGGATCTGCCGTTCAAGCGCATCAACCGCACGGGTGACTGCGTTCGGGAAGGACGAGCCCTGCTCTTCACTTCTGAAGACAGTGCCCGCATAAATGATGGTCACTTCGACGGTCTGCTTGTTATTTTTATTACTGCACGTGACGTATGCTTCGGCATCATCACCGAAGAAGCGTTCGAATTTGGCAAGCTTGGCCTCGATCAATTCGCGCAAGCTGTTCCGAACCGACATCTGACGTCCGCTAATGGTCATTTTCATTACTTTGTACCGCCTTTTTTTGGATTCACGAAAGAAAGATCTTCTTTCCTGTGCCTATATTATAGCATATTATCGTGCAAAAGTACATAGAAAAATTAAAATTTTTCTCAAAATTTATACATTTTTAACAATTATCATGAAAAATCAAAAAAAGATAAAAACTCTTGAAAAAAATGCGAAAAAGCTCTTGACTTTCAGCCTTTTTTTTGATATAATAAGCAATGTCGGACGCTGCTATGGCTCAGTTGGTAGAGCACATCCTTGGTAAGGATGAGGTCCCCAGTTCGAATCTGGGTAGCAGCTCCAAAAAACAAGCAACCCAATCGGGTTGCTTGTTTTTTTATCCAATCCGAAGGATTGGTACGTCATCACGCGCAAGCGTGTATGTAATCTACACCCCACGCAGCACGATATCACGTGCAAGCGTGTATTTTCCCGGAATCCTTCTGATTGATGACAAATCATTTTCAATGATCTATCTGACCTTATAATCTCCTTTCGGTATTGCGGTGCTTCCCGACCGAAAGGATTTTTCTTTTACTTTTCGCGTGCCCGGAACGGCTGCTTTTTCATTTTGCCCCGGCAATACCCCTCTTCTTTCATTATTGCCTCGTTTCAAGGCATAAAAAGCCCCAAAAATGAAGGATTGCTTTTTAAAAAATGCAAATTT
>JAFVXT010000070.1 GCA_017501005.1 Clostridia bacterium | reverse complement strand
GCTGACAAGCAATGCGTTCTGCGCCTCGGTCGTCAATGCTTCGGCGTGATCGACGATATAGATTTTATTTTGCATCTCGGTGGAGCTTAAGTGCATGTCCGCACGCATGTCACGGATTTTTTCAATCCCGATGGTGGCGCGGTCCTCGCGGTCGACGTACGTCACGTCAACGCAAAGACGGTTTAAAATTTTTTTGCATGCGGGGCATTACGTGCAGGGAAGCGCATCGGCGTTTTTCTTTTCGCAGCAAAGCGCGGCGGAAAGGAGCGTGGCAAAGGTTTTTTTGCCGCTTCCTTCCTTGCCTTCAATCAGCAGGGCGTGCGGAAAACGTCCTTGTATCACGGAAGAGCCAAGCCGTGAACGCAAGTCGTCGTTACCGTATATTGACGGAAAAAAATCGTTCATTGACAAGACCTCCACATGATATCATCTTCTATTATAACAATAAATACGAAAAAAGTCAATTGAATTTTTTTCTTTTTATTTTGCTCTTACCAAAAAAGAGAAAAGAGTGCTGCGAAGGCTTTGCTTCACAACGCTCTTTTTCCATCAATTGCAAGGGGCTACTGTTTTTTCATCTCATTTTGGCAAATATGTTTTCTGTATTCGTTTGGTGTCATATCGGTATGATATTTGAAAAAGGCAAGCATGGCGGCAGCAGAAGGAAATGCGAGGATTTTCGCAACGTGTTCGGCCGTGTAGGAGGTGAATCGCAAATAATTCTTCAGAATTTCCAAGCGTTCGCGCTTGATCAGCGAAGAAAGCGAAAGACCGTGCGAGTCTTTTAAAAGCCTCGAAAGATGATCGGGACTGTAATGCGTGCCGAATGCGATCAGCGCACTTGTCGGCGGATCGGCATCATGTCTTCGTATGTAGGCAAGCGCGTGCCGATAGAGCTTTTGCGGATGATCCTTTTCCCGTCCTGCGCGACCGAGATGCTCCAAAAGCGTTAATAAAAGCGCCTCGCCGTAAGCATAACGATGATCCGAAAGGCTTTGCAGCTCATCAAAAGTACACTCAAGAGTTTTTGCGTTTTCAAGAAAGAGGATACCGTTTTTCGTGATATCAAAGTGGAAATCCTTTGGAAACGTTTCAAATTCAACGGCAAGAAAGGAGGCATTCGCGTGCTCTTCTGATGTGATGGCAAAGGGGCAGCTTGCCTCGATCAGCAAGAGCGAATGCGGAGCAAGAAGAAAGGTGCGGTCATTTTGGTGCACACGGAAATGTCCGCGCTGGCCGAAAAGCAACGTGTGAAAAGGAGAGGCACTTCTTTTGCGAATCGGCACTTGCTTTCCCGTCGGTGCACGAAAGACGAAGTGAATCGGCTGTGTGCGAAAGAGAGTGACGTGACGGAGTGCCAGCGAAAAAGAAACTTCTTCCTTTGTATGAACTGTGATCAAAGAGCGCCTCCTTTGATTACCCGATGAATGATCGGCGGCAGATTCGGCTTGGTCGTGCCGAATGAGAGAGCGTTCAGAAGCGTTTTCTCGGAATCCTCAAAGCGTGCGGTATCAGACGCATACAAGCGTGCAATCGCTTCGCCGCGCTTGACGTAATCGCCCGTCTTTTTGTAAACCGTGATGCCGGCCGCCGCATCGATTTTGTCCTCCTTGCAGTTTCTGCCCGCGCCGAGCATCAGTGCAGCGGTGCCGTAGCGTTCGGTATTCATATCGGTGATATAGCCTTCGGCCGGTGAAAGCACGTCATAGCCTTCAGCCGACGGCAAAAGCAAAGGATCGTCAAGTGCACGCACATCACCGCCCTGCGCTTCCACCATGCGGCGCAAGGCAAGATAGCCCTCGCCCGAAAGAAGGGCATTTTCGGCAAGCATGCGGCATTCTTCTTCGTTACCTTTTTCCGCCAGAAAGAGCATGGAAGCGGCAAGCGTGAGGCAAAGCTCCTTGAGAGCGGGATCGGCCTCTTCCGCGCGGAGCAGGGATACGGCCTCCTTGACCTCAAGGGCGTTACCGATCTGACGGCCGAGCGGACGGCTCATATCCGAGATCACGGCAATCATCTTTTTGCTGGCACGCGTGCCGATCTCGACCATGGCGTCGGCAAGCGCCAAGCCGTCTTCGGTTGTCTTGTTGAAGCTACCGTTACCGACCTTTACGTCAAGCACGATGGCGTCTGCACCCGATGCCAATTTTTTACCCATGATGCTTGAAGCAATCAGAGGGAGACAGTCGACGGTTGCCGTGACGTCGCGCAAAGCGTATAGCTTCTTGTCGGCAGGTGCAAGATCCCCTGTTTGTCCCGCCACCGCAAGACCTGCCTTTTTGACGGCATCAAAAAATTCGGCAGGGGAGAGGGAGGTGCGAAAATGCGGAATTGATTCCAGCTTGTCGATCGTGCCGCCCGTATGGCCGAGCCCTCTGCCGCTCATTTTGGCAACCTTCACACCGCAAGCGGCCACCAAGGGCGCGACGATGAGCGTGGTTTTGTCTCCCACGCCGCCCGAGGAATGCTTATCAACCTTGATGCCCTCGATCGGTGAAAGGTCGGTCACCTCACCCGAGCTCGTAATGGCTTGTGTGAGCATCGCGGTTTCTTCCATATCCATCGAGCGAAAGCAAATGGCCATCAGAAGTGCCGAGATCTGTTCATCGGGAATCAGGCCGTTTGTATAGCCGTTGACGAAAAATTCAATTTCTTCGCGCGAGAGCTTGCCGCCCTCTTTTTTCTTTTTGATGATATCGTACATGCGCATGGCAATGCTATCCTTTCAAAGCAAAGCTTGGTTAAAAGAAGCGGGGAGAAGCTCGTCAAGCGTTTTGACAAGCGAGGAGGCTGGATCATTCTGGTTGACAAGAATGATTTTAAAATCCTTTTGGCAAAATTCTGCCATGACCTGGCGGCAGATGCCGCAAGGTGCGCAAGACGTTGCGTTTTTACCTTGCTTTGCGCCCGCAATGGCGATAGCGGTGAAACGGCGAAAGCCTTGGCTGACAGCATAGGAAAAAGCCGTGCGCTCGGCACAAAGGGTGGCGCCGTAAGAGGCGTTTTCAACGTTTGTGCCGCAAAAAACCTGTCCGTTTTCACTTAAGAGTGCCGCGCCTACCGTGAAGTGCGAGTAGGGGGCATAGGCGTTCTTTCGTGCTTCGCAGGCAGCTTTGGCGAGTGAAAGTTCTTCTTGTGTAAGCATGGTACCTATTTCCTATCATACATCGTTATTTATATTATTTATGTTCATTCTATACCATTTTGATTCTTTTGTCAAGCAAGAGAAACCAAAAAATAAAAAAGCATAAAAAATCATTTTTCCTGTTGACAAATGAAGAAAAATATTGTATGATATAGGTGTAGAAGATAAACGCAAGGTGTGACTGACGGTTTTTTGTGGGATCACCACAGGGGAGCACTTGCGAATATAGCCGACCGTCTGGGCAGATCCGCTTTATCGAGAGGATTGCCCTTTTTCTTTTTGTTAGGCGGACCGTGATGCTTTTAGGAGGAAACTATGGAAATGAAACAATGGGAAGGCTTTTTGGGAAACACCTGGAAGAATGAGATCAATGTGCGTGATTTCATTGCGCAAAACTATTCGGAATATCTCGGAGACGAAGGCTTTCTTGCCGATGCTACCCCCCGCACCAACGAGCTTCGCGCAAGACTTGATGCACTTTTGAAGCTGGAGCGCGATTTGGGCGGTGTTCTGGATATTGACACCACAACCGTTTCGTCGCTGACCAGCTATCAGCCCGGATACATTGACCGCGAGAAGGAGTTGATCGTCGGTTTGCAGACGAACAGACCCTTAAAGCGCGGTGTCAATCCCTTTGGCGGTATCCGTATGGCACGTCAGGCCTGCGAGGCGCACGGCTATCGCTTGAGTGATAAAATTGAAGATGAATTCAAATTCCGCACCACGCACAATGACGGCGTGTTCCGTATCTATAGCGAGGAAATGCGTGCTGCGCGCAAGTCCCACCTGATCACGGGCTTGCCCGATGCTTACGGCCGAGGCCGTATCATCGGTGACTATCGCCGTGTGGCGCTTTACGGTATCGACCGCTTGATCGCCGAAAAGAAAAAGGATAAAAAGGCGCTGGGCTGTGATGCTTACGGCGTGGAAAGTATGCGTGCCTCGGAGGAGCTTTTCCAGCAAATCACCTTCCTTGGCTATCTGAAGGAAATGGCAGCCATGTACGGCTATGATATTTCAGAGCCCGCCAAGAACGCACGCGAGGCCATTCAGTGGACGTATTTTGC
Organism: Clostridia bacterium; assembly: GCA_017501005.1. Classification (GTDB taxonomy): domain Bacteria; phylum Bacillota; class Clostridia; order Oscillospirales; family CAG-272; genus UBA1740. The sequence continues at coordinate 14,799 of JAFVXT010000070.1, read as the reverse complement.
ATACCTCGGTGCCATCAAGGAGCAAAACGGCGCCGCTATGTCGCTTGGCCGTGTCAGCACCTTCTTTGATATTTATATCGAGCGCGATATCCGTCTCGGCATACTTGACGAAGCGGGTGCGCAGGAGCTCTTTGACGATTTCATGATGAAGCTCCGCATGGCACGTCATTTGAGAACTCCCGAATACCAGGAGCTTTTCGGCGGCGATCCCATGTGGATCACCGAGGCCGTCGGCGGTATGGCACTTGACGGACGCAGTCTTGTCACCAAGTCGAGCTACCGTATTCTGCACACCTTGTATACGCTCGGTCATTCGCCCGAGCCCAACCTGACGATTTTGTATTCGCAGGCTCTGCCCGAAAATTTCAAGCGTTATTGTGCTAAAGTTTCGGTTGAAACCGATTCGATCCAATATGAAAACGACGATCTCATGCGTCCGCTTTATGGAGACGATTATGCCATTGCATGCTGTGTTTCGGCCATGAAGGTCGGTAAGCAAATGCAGTTTTTCGGCGCAAGATGTAATCTGCCCAAGCTTTTCTTGCTTGCATTAAACGGCGGCTATGATACGACAAGCGGTGTATCCGTCGGTCCTTCCATGCCCGTCATGGAAGGTGAAACGCTTGATTACGATGCGGTCATGAGCCGCTTGAATGTGTATATGGAGTGGCTCGCTAAGCTTTACGTCAATACGATGAATGCCATTCACTATATGCACGATAAATATGCGTATGAAAAAACGCAAATGGCGCTGCATGATACGACGGTTGAACGCTTCATGGCGTTCGGCGTGGCAGGGCTTTCCGTCATCGTCGATTCGTTGAGTGCCGTCCGGTATGCCAAGGTTGCCCCGAAACGCGATGAAAAGGGCTATATTGTTGGCTTTGAGACCGAGGGTGAGTTTCCCACCTACGGCAACGACGATGACCGCGTGGACAGCATGGCGGTTGAGCTCACGCACCGCATGATCACAGAGCTTCGCAAGACAAAGACCTACCGCGAGGCCATTCATACCCTCTCTGTTCTGACCATTACCTCGAACGTGATGTACGGCAAGCACACAGGTGAAACACCCGACGGCCGCGCCGCAGGCGCACCCTTTGCCCCGGGTGCCAACCCGATGCACAACAGAGAAAAGAACGGCGCACTCTCTTCGCTCAATTCGGTTGCCAAGATCAGCTATGACGATTGCCGCGACGGTATTTCGAATACCTTCTCGATCGTGCCGAGTGCACTCGGAAAGACAGACTCCGAGCGCATTGACAATCTCGTTTCCATGCTTGACGGCTATTTCGGCCGCGGTGCGCATCACTTGAACGTGAACGTGCTCAACCGCGAAACCCTGATGAAGGCGTATGAAAATCCCGAGGATTATCCGAATCTGACCATCCGCGTGTCGGGTTATGCCGTGAATTTCCATAAGCTTTCGCGCGAACAGCAGCGCGAAGTGATTGAGCGTACCTTCCATGAGCGTATCTGACGTGACCTTGCGCTCGGAGCTTGGCCGTATCGCCTCGCTGCAGAGCTTTGGCACCGTGGACGGCCCCGGCATCCGTTACGTTGTTTTCATGCAGGGATGCCCGCTTCGCTGTGCGTGCTGTCACAATCCCGAAACATGGTCTTTTGACGGCGGTGAAGAGAAAACGGCGGGTGAGGTTTTCGATACGCTTTTGCGCTACCGAAGCTATTTCGGCCGTGAGGGCGGTGTGACTGTCTCGGGCGGTGAGCCGCTGATGCAAGCCGCTTTCGTGCGCGCTTTGTTTGCCTTGTGCCGTGATGAGGGGATTCACACCTGCCTCGATACGTCGGGGTGTTCTTTGAATGCGCAGATAGAAGAGCTTCTTGACGTGACCGATCTCGTCTTGCTTGATCTCAAATATGCAAGCGAGGCGCAGTATCAGCGCTATGTCGGATGCGCTTTATCCGCTCCGCTTGCCTTTTTAGACCGCCTGGAGGCACGAGGGATTCCCGCATGGATCCGCCAGGTGCTGATTCGCGGCAAAAACGATTCCGAGCAGGATTTAAAGCAGAGTGCGCAGCTGCTCGACGGCCGATCGAATATTCAAAGGATTGAGCTTTTGCCGTTCCGTCGGCTGTGTCTTGAGAAATATAAAAATCTCGGCATTGATTTTCCTTTTGCCGAGATAGACGATACGACAGAAGAGGAGATCGCGCGCGCCTATACCTTTTTTGAACGATAAAAAACAACCGAAACGGACAGCGATCCGTTTCGGTTGTTTTTATCAAGGGAGATGATAGCGCACAGAGATCGGCGCTTTATAATACTCAAAAGAGGATTCGTCGCGGTCGGGGATGCTGACATTGCCGTATGAATTGGCGTTGATCAGTATTTTTAAGCTCGGTAAGGCGGTATCGGTTCTGAAGGATTCGTCATTTTCAACCCAGCGGCGGCCGAAGATCAGCAAATCGGCCTCGGCATACAGCTTTTGCGCTTTCACCGATACGGCCGCATCGAGCTTTCGGGGGACGGCGTAAACGATGCGTGAGCCACGCACTTCAAGCGAAAAGGTCTGGCGGTTGTCAGAATAGTTAAAATCCGTCCAGGAAACTCTGTCCTTCAAAAGAAGCGGTCGGTTCTTTTCATAAAAGGAAAGACGGACACCGTGAGGGGTAAGGGAAGATAGAACGCGTTCTGCGATCATGCTCTCTACAGCTGTTGATGGCGTAGGAAGGAGTACTTCTTCTGTTTTGACAGACGAAACGAGTCGCTCCAATTTGATATAAAGCGTTTCTGTGTAATTCGTCAGGAGGAGGCGGTGCAAATAGGTACGCTCATGAGAATCCAACAAGGCAACCGTCGATTGGCTTTCAAGTGTGTCGAAAAGAAAAAGCGAGTATTCGCCGCGGTCGCTTAAGAAGAGACTTTCCTTCGAGCCGTTTCGCTCGTAGACAACGCTTTTTTCGCGCATGGGAAGTGTGACGGTCAGCGTAATGACCGCGATCAGCGCAAATGCCAAAGCACCGCCAAGAATACGGCTGTGCTTTTTCTTTCGAAGCGGCAGAATTTTCATAAAAACGAAAGCGAAGGTGAGAAACAGGATCGAATAGCTGACAAGGGGATTTTTCAGTGAGATCAGCGCGAAATCAAAGGAAGAAAAATAAGAGATGACGGTGAGCGCGCATTTTGCCGTCATTTTCAAAAGAAAGGAAACGAGCGGAACCCATGAGAAAAGAGGCAGTAGGATTGCGCCGTAAAGCAAGACGGTGACGAGCGGTGAAAGCAGAAGCGTTGCGAGTGCGGCAAAGACCGACATTTCACCGAAAAGAAAGGCGGTGATCGGAAAGGTTGCGCAGATCGCGCCGAACGTGATGAGAAAAGAGGTTTTGATATAAGTTGACAGAGGCTTGAGGACGCGAAAAAGAAAGGTTTTCAAATTTCTGATCGGAATTTCAGGCACACGCAGGGCATTGGGATTTTTCGCTTCCTCTTTCGAAACGACTGCCAAAACGCCTCCCGTTGCCATCACGGAAAGCCAGAAGCCCGCATCGTAAACCGTATACGGCGAAGAGAAGCACAAAAGCACCGCCACGAAGGCAAGCGCGCTCATCGAATCATAGCGGCTGCCAAGATAGTAGGAAAGAAGGATCAGCAAATACATGAGAGACGCGCGCACGGCAGAAATAGGAAAGCCGATGACAGAAAGATAAGCAAAAAGCGAGAGCACGCAAGCGACACTTCTGATATGCCGATGGACGGTCAAGCGGCGCAAAAGACGCTCAAGTCCGTAAATCAGAATCGAGATATGAAGACCGCTGACGGCAATCAGATGCGAAATGCCCAAACGGCGAACGTCAAGCTGCGTGCTTTCGTGCAAGGCTGATTTTTCACCGAGAAAGAGCGCACTGACAAGAGCGCCCTCCTCTTCACCTAAAGTCTTTTCATAGATGCTCGAAAGCACGGTTGCCACGAAGGGCTTTTGCAGTGAAAGGTATTCGCCCTCGCAGTTTTCAAAAGAAAGAAATTCTTCGGCATTCACCTCAACTAAAAGACCATCTGCCAAATAATATGTGCCGAAATCTTCATCTCTCAAAGCGCTGATCTTGGCTGTTAGCTTGATTCTTTCGTTTTTCTTCGGTTTGTTTTCGCTGTCAATAAACATGAGTGCATCACAAGATACAGCGCTTCCGCCGATCTCTGTCAGATGCACGCGATAAGTGCCGCCATAGGAATTTTCCGAGAGCATTTCCTTTGCATAAAGCGTGACTTCTTGCACCTCGTCGCAAGAAAATGAATCGGCGCGCCGATCAATTTGAAAATAAGAAAGAGAAAGCGGCACCGAGGTCAAAAAAAGTGTAAAAGCTACGAAAAGAACCGTCTTTTTTCTGATCGACGGCAGAAAAAAGAGAAGAAGCGAGCATAGAGAAAGTGCGCTCAAGGTGAGCGCACAAATTATTTTTTCTTTGCCCGAAAGGAAAACGGTGAGGGCAAAGGAGGCAAGAATCGCGGTGAAGCACAAAAAGAGAGGACGGCGAAAATAAATGCTTTGTTGCTTGTTGAAGAGCATGAATCGGACAACCTTTATTTGTTTTTGGGATAAATGAAACGCAAGGCCGAGGGCAGAACCTCGATTTTCAATTCTTTGGCAAGGTCAATCTGGCCGTCTACGCAGTATTTTTGCGGCTTGGGGAATTTGATACGCAGAGAAGGCGTTTGCCGATAAGAAATGAAATCAAAATGATGCTTTTCGTCAAGGTGCTCGCCCTTTTTATAAGCACCGACCGCAGAAAGAAATTTGGCTCTTGAAACACGGTCGATGATGCAAACGTCAAGCAAGCCGTCGTTGAGCGAGGCCAAGGGGGCGGTTTTGAAGCCGCCGCCGCAAAAGCTGCCGTTTGCCACAAGTGAAAGCGTCATGTTTTTATCGAATTTTTCGCCGTCGGCAAGCTCAAGCCGAAAACGAACGCCGATGCGGCGGAAAAAGATCTGCACAAGACCTGCAATATAGGCCATTTTGCGCGGAATCGGATATTTCTTTTGCAATAAAGAGGTTCTTTCGACGACGTCGCAGTCAAAGCCGATGTTGATCATATTGATGCCGTAATTGCCGTTGCAGCTGAAGAAATCAATGGGGTGGATTTCACCGTCGAGCTGCGCGTCGATATCAAAAAAGGCATCGCCATTTTCAAAATTGCGGTGAAAATCGTTGCCCGTGCCGTGCGGTATCAGTCCGAAGGCGAGATGGGGGGCCGTCGGCGCACCGCTGATCACCTCGTTCAGCGTGCCGTCACCGCCGCAAGCATAAATGCGTGCGGGAATGCTTTCTTCGGCAAACTGGCGAACGAAGGCGGTGGCGTCCCCCGCCACTTCGGTTCTGTGAATGACGTAGTCGATAGAGCGTGCCTCGCACGTTTCCGAGATCTTTGCTTCAAGCGAGGCAATTTCCAGGCCGCCGCCTGCCGCAGGGTTGATGATAAAAATGTGTTTCATGTCAAAATCTCAATTCTTTTTCGTGTTTTGGTGGATCATATCGAAATAAGCCTTGGCTTGCTGCTCGAGCTTACTGTCTCCAAACGTAAAATACTTCTTGTTTTTGAGATCGTTCGGCAAATATTGTTGCTTGACGTAGTGATGCGGGAAATCGTGCGGATACTGATAACCTCGAAAGAGCGGAGAGCTCAAGTGCTCGGGAACGGTAACCCCAAGCCCTGCCTTGACGTCGGCCAGCGCCGCTTCATAGGCAATGTGGGCGGCATTGGATTTTGGCGAGGTTGCCAGCATGACGGCGGCATTGGAGAGCGGAATGGCGGCTTCAGGCAAGCCAAGCTCTTTTGCGCTTTCCGTACAGGCACGGACAATGACGGCCGCCAAGGGATAGGCAGCGCCGATATCCTCGGAGGCGATCACTTGCAGTCTGCGGCATGCAGACAAAAGATCGCCGCCGGCAAGAATACGCGCCAAATAGAAGAGCGCGGCATCGGGATCGGAGCCGCGTATAGATTTTTGCAAACAGGAAAGCAAATCGTAATGAACGTCGCCTGCCGCATCAAAGCTGCCAACGTAGCTCGGCGCCAATTCGGAAAGCACGTCCTCCGTGATCTCGTCGTCCGAAGCGTAATAGGCATTTTCGAGTATGCCCAGACTGCGGCGCACGTCGCCGCCGCCGTACATGGCGATCTTTTTGAAAATGTCTTGATTTGCTTTGATGCTTTTGCCGCTTTCTTCGTTAAGAAAATCAAAGGCACGCACAATAGCAGGGGTACAATCCTCGGGCGAGACGGGCTTGAATTCAAACACGGCAGAACGCGAGATCAGGGCACTGTATAAGGCGTAATAAGGGTTTTCAGTGGTTGAGGCAATGAGTGTAACGCGGCCGCTTTCAAGGCACTCAAGAAGTGATTGCTGTTGCTTACGGTTAAAGTATTGGATCTCGTCGAGATAGAGTAAAATACCGTCCGAGCCGAATAATTGGCTTGATTCCGCAATCACGTTTTTGACGTCGGTCAGCGTACAGGTCGTGGCATTCAGCTTGTGAAAGGGAAGCCCCGAATAGGAGGCCACGATATTGGCGGCCGTTGTTTTGCCCGTGCCGGGCGGGCCGCTGAAGATCATGTTGGGAAAGCGGTTGTTTTCAAGCAGGCGGCGAATGGTGCCGCGCAGACCGAAAAGGTGGCTTTGACCGACCATGTCGTCAAAGCTTTTCGGTCTCATGCGATCTGCCAAAGGTTGATAGGCCATGGTTGATTCCTTTACTATTTATGAAAGTGTATCGCGTCTGAAGTCGAAAAGGCACTTGACCTCTTCAAGTAACGTTTTGTGCTCGGGCGATGAGAGCGTGCGGTCAGCGGCAAGCGTTTCGCGGGCTGCTGCGAAAGCGTTTTCCATCAAGGTGCGGTCGTTGCACAGATGGGCGCTTTTGAGTGCAAAGCCGCCGCTTTGCCGAAATTCACCGTCGGACATAGAGGCAAAAAAGTCACCGGGGCCGCGCTGTTCAAGGTCGGCTTCGGCAATTTTGTAGCCGTCGTAGGTCGTGCGAATGGTCTCAAGGCGCGCACGCGCGCTTTCGCCTTGCGTGTCGGAAACCAGAACGCAATAAGACTTGCGGCTTCCGCGGCCAACCCGTCCGCGCAGCTGATGCAGCTGTGAAAGACCGAAGCGCTCGGCATTTTCGATAATCATCAGGCAAGCATTCGGCACGTTGACACCGACCTCGATGACGGTGGTCGAGACGAGAATATCAAGCTCGTGGCAGGAAAAGGCGCGCATGATTTTTTCGCGCTCGTCGCTTTTCATTTTTCCGTGTAAAAAGGCAATGCGCAAATCGGGGAAGACTTGCTCTTCCAGCTCCTTTGCGTAGGCAACGGCAGAGAGTAGCTCGCTTTCGCCCTCCTCGTCCTCTTCAATACAAGGACAGACGATATATACCTGGCCGCCGTCATCGGTCAGACGGCGGATAAAGGCGTAAAGCCTTTCCCTGTAGGTCGTATCGACGGTGAAGGTGTCTACACGCTGACGGTTGGGGGGCATTTCGTCAATTAAAGAGAGATCAAGGTCGCCGTACATCGTGAGGGCAAGGGTGCGAGGAATCGGCGTTGCGCTCATGACAAGCAGGTGAGAGGTCTCACTTTTTTGCTTGAGTGCCGCGCGTTGCATCACGCCGAATCGGTGCTGTTCATCAGTGATCGTCAGCGAAAGGCGCGGAATGCGTACGTTTTCATTCAAAAGCGCATGCGTGCCGATCAGAAAATCAATGTCGTTTGCTTCTAACGCACGGTAGACCGATTCCTTTTGCCTTTTGGTCATCGAGCCAATCAAAAGAGCAGTTTTAAATCCGAATTTTTCAAAAAGCGGCGCAAGTTCCTCGTAATGCTGTCGTGCAAGAATTTCGGTTGGCACCATCATGGCGGCCTGTCGCCCGTTTTTTAAGGTCAAATAAACGGCGGCGGCGGCCACAACCGTCTTACCGCTGCCAACGTCTCCCACCAGAATGCGCGTCATGGGCGCGATCCTTTCGTTTCTTTCGCGGCACATGTCACGCGAAAAGTCCGAAACGGCCCGCATTTGCGCGTTTGTCAGGGTGAAGGGAAGCGCTTGTAAAAACGGCGCAAGATCAGTGGCGGGGAAGGCATCAAGTGTCATGGCGCGTTCGTTTGAGCGAAAGAGCGAAAGACCGAGCGCAAAGAAATAAAGCTCTTCAAAAACCGTGCGGCGGAGCGCTTTTTCCACCTCTTCCATGTCTTTAGGCGCATGGATTTTTCTCAAGGCCTCTTTCTTGCTCGGTAATCCGTAGCGCTTCAGAAATTCTTCGGAAAAAGGATCAGTGACCGATGGCAAAGCAAGTGAAAGCGCGGTTTTCACCGTCAGGGCAATCGATTTTTGCGAAAAGCCGTCGGGTACACGGTAGATCGGCACAATATCGGGAAGAATGGCACCGTCTGCATATTCTTCAAACTTGGGGGAAACCAGCTGAACGCGTTTGGTCTTTGAAATTGTCAGCTTTCCGTAAAAACGGAACTGCATGCCCGGTGCAAAAACAGTTTTCAGAAAGGGGGCGTTAAAAAAAACAACGTCAATGGTGCCGGTTTCGTCAAAGGCACGGAATTTCAGAATGCTCATGTTTTTGCGAATGCGTGCAAGTGTGGGCGCAGTTCCGACGGTAAGGATAAAGGAAACAGCATTTTCAAGACCGACGGCACGGGCAAGCGACATGACGTTTTGGCGGTTTTCATAGCTGCGCGGATAGAATGCACAAAGGTCGCCAAGCGTTAAAAGCCCGCTCTTGGCAAGAGCGGCGGCTCGCTTTTCACCCACGCCCTTCAGCGCGGTAACGGGAGTCTTTTCATCCATGCTGCCTTCTCCTTTTTCAGAATTTGCATAACTATAAAACTATTTTACACTATTTCGTCAAAATTTGCAACATTTTTTTATATTTTTGTGAATCTTTTGAATTTTTTATTTTAATTCTCAAAAGACTGTTTACAAATTGAATTTTTTCTGCTATACTATATAAATGTGGTAGTATATAATTTTCATTCCGCATTTGAACGTATAGAAATTTTGAAAGACGGTGTGGTATCAATGGCACAGGAAACGACCTTTACAATGAAAGAAGCGCGAAGACGTTATATCGGCGTCTTTTCTTTGCTTCTTTTCTTCGCTTTGCTTTTTGGCTTTTTTCCGATTGCTTTGATCATTGCGGCCGCTTTGCAAGCGTGCCTTTTCCGTCTTTCGAAGCCGACCGTGCTTGCCCTTGCGCCCACGGTGATTATTTTGCCGATTCTTTTCCTTCTTTACGGCATTGAAGCTGCTTTGATCGTCAGTGCCTTGATTTTGGCGATCGGTTGGATTCTGCGCTTGGCGCAAACAAAGCATATCGGAAAAAACGTAACGGTTTCCGCCATGACAGTTGCCTTTATCGTTGCTGCGCTTGCTGCTTTTTCGCTTTGGCTTTGGAAGCAGAATGCCTTGAGCGTGGAAGGCCTGCGTCTGTTTTTTGAAACCTTTCAGAAGACTGTGATCTCCGAATTGCGTTCCTGGTTTGAAAGCGCGGGCGCAACGGCGAACATTTCGCAAGAGGAGATTGATCTTTTAATCGGCATGACAGAAGAAAGCCTTGCAGGTGTTTTGCTTTTGTTGCCTTCTCTTTTGGCGATCTTTTTCTTTGCACTTTCCTGCGCCGTCATCGGCGTTTATAAGTTGATTTGCCGTCTTTTTAAAATGAAGGACGGGCTTTCGCAAAGCGAATGGCATTTTTCGGTCAGCGTGCCCTTTGCCGCCTTCTATCTCTTCTTATTGATTCTTTCCTTCTTCGTTTCGGGAGAAAATGCGTTTTTCATCATGTGTACAAACATGAGAGTTCTTTTGTCTGTATTTATTGCCATTGTCGGCACATCCATGCTGATTGCGGCTCTTACGCGTGCGTTTCCGCGCGTGTCTTCACGATTCTTTTGTGTTCTTTCCGTCTTGTTTCTTGGCTTTTCAAGCTATTCGGTTCTCGTTTGGCAGATCATTGCCGCAGTCACTGCGGTAAGGGTCATCATCGGCGCATTCCGCCGCGAGAATTCAGAGAAGTAATTCAATTTGACAATTTGAAAGGGGGATTCATATGAAAAAACAATCGTTTACGGCCGAGCATCACCGTATCGCCACGCGCGGCGACCTGATATTTTGCATTGCTTTGGCTTGTATGATCCCGGCGGCATTCGCTTTGCTTGTCAAGTATACGGGCATTTCACCCTTGTACGCGGCAATGCCGATTGCCATTATCTATCTTTTGGCTGTCAGCGTTTGGGCGGCTTTCCGCCGTAAAACAACGAGTGCCAATGTGCCGTCTGTGCTCGATTCGCTGACGAACAGTGAGTTTGGCGCGGTTCTGACCTCGCTTTCCTCGCCGACCTTTTTGCTTGATGACGAAGGCTTTCTTATTTGGGCAAACGATGCGTTTCTCGAAAAGGTTTATGGGGACGGCTTGGCTGTCGGAACGCACGTTTCGGATATTTTCGATTCCTCGATGATGCGTACCGAAACGATCAAAACAGAAAATGAAGCCGACGGAGAAGAAACGGAGCACACCGAGCTTGTCCTGAAAATCGGTACGTCTTCCTTTATTTGTGAATCTGTACCTGCAGTTTTTGAAAAGAAAAACTATAAATTCGTTTTGCTGTGCGAATGCACTGACCGCGAATTCTGGCGCGATCTCTATCGGCGCGAGCGTGAGGTCGTGGCGTACGTTGCCATTGATAATATTGATGAAACGCTGCAATCCGTGCAGGAGCAGTTTCATGCCAAGGCCTTGGACGTAGAAAGACTTGTACGCGAATGGGTGGAAAAAATGCAGGGCGTTTTTCGTGCTTATGAGCGCAACCGCTACATGATCTTCTTTTCCACCGAAGCCTTGAAGGAGGCCTGCAGGCAACGCTTTGACATTCTCGACCGTGTGCGAACCGTACGAGTGGGTGACGGCTTGCCGATCACCATTTCGGTGGGTGTTTCGGATATCAAAGGAACGCTTGCCGAGCGTGACCGCGCGGCACAGATGGCACTTGATATGGCGCTTTTGCGAGGCGGTGACCAGGCGGCGTATAAATCCGATGACGGGGTTTCCTTTTACGGCGGTAAAACCAAGACAGGCTTTAAGCGTGCTAATATCCGTGCCCACGTGGTGGCCATTCAGTTGGCGGCATACATGGTGCGTTCGGATCACGTGCTGATCATGGGACACCGCTTTGGCGATTTCGACTCCTTCGGCTCGGCGATCGGCTTGGCTCATTTTGCGATGGCTTGCAACGTAAACGTTCATATTGTTGCCAATCTTCGCGATAAAAACCTCGCGCAATGCTTTGAAAAGATTGCCGACGTTGCGCAGTATAAGGGCATCTTTGTTGATGCGGCCGAAAGTCTTGATATGATGAATGCCAATACGCTTTTGGTCGTCACAGACGTGAATAATTTCAATCACGCGGAAAGCCCTGAAACAGTTGCGAGGGCGGAACGGATCGTGGTGATCGACCATCACCGTAAAACGGCGGAATTTGATGAAAAGGTTCTTCTTGAGTATATCGAGCCCTCTGCGTCTTCCGCTTCGGAGCTGGTCAGCGAAATGATTCAACAGCATCTGCCTCCCAATTCGCTTTCCCAAACCGAAGCCGAGATTCTTCTTTCGGGAATTCTTTTGGACACCAAGCAATTTACCCGTAACACGGGATCGCGCACCTTCTCGGTTGCATCCTTCTTGCGCAGTGCAGGTGCCAATTTGAGTAACGCGGGCGAGCTTTTTAAGAGCGAGCTTGACGATCTCGTCAAGGAATCGCGCTTCAATACGAACGTCGTCCTTTACCGTGATAGGATCGCGCTTTCAACCTGCGAAGGCGAAACGGATGCCAGCTACCGTGTAGTGGCCGCCAAGGCCGCCGATAAGCTTTTGAATCTGCGCGGTGTCGATGCGGCATTCTCGCTTGTCATGATCGATGGCGCTATTCACATTTCCGCGAGATCAAACGGCAACGTCAACGTTCAGCTGATCCTTGAAAAGCTGAACGGCGGCGGTCACTATGACGTCGCGGGCGCACAGGTTGCGGATATGACCATGCAAGAGGTGCTGACTGCGCTTCGTTCGTCGATCGATGCGCAGCTTGATGCAGATTGACAATTTTGATTGAGGACATACAGAAAGGATATACAAAATGAAAGTTATTTTACTTGCCGACGTGAAGGGACACGGCAAAAAGGATCAGATCGTCGAGGTTTCGGACGGATATGCGAGAAACTTCCTTCTTCCCAAAAAATTGGCGGTGATTGCCGATAACAAGGCAACATCCGAGCTGAAGGGCAAAAACGAAGCCAAGCAGTTCAAGCTTGACGAGATCCGTAAAGAAGCGGAAGCACTTGCTGAGCGCCTTGCAGGTGTGACCGTCAAGATTCAGAGAAATGCAGGCGCAGACGGCCGCCTTTACGGCGCGGTTACTGCCAAAGATATTGCGGAAGCACTTGAAAGCGAATTTTCGATTGCCGTTGATAAGCGAAAGATTGCCATGAGCGATCCCATCAAAACACACGGTACATTTTCCTTGGATGTCAAGCTTCATACGGAGGTCAGCGGGAAATTCACACTCGTTGTGCATGAGTAAGCCTTATGACGAATGAAGAGCTGATTCGCAAAATGCCCGTATCCATCGAGGCTGAACAGTCGGTTTTGGGATCAATTTTGATCAAGCCCGACAGCTTCGATGCGATCGCTTCGATTTTGCAGGAAGACGATTTTTATACAGAAGAGCACCGTCACATTTTTGCTGCCATGCGCGATATGTTTCTGATGAGCAAAAACGTTGACGCCGTAACGCTCGTCAATACGCTCGTTACCCAAGGCATTTACAACGAAGAAGCCGGTTACGAGTATATGCAGATGATCGCGCGTATGGTACCTTCGGCGGCCAACATCAAGGATTATGCCACCATTGTGCACGACAAGGCCATTCTGCGCCGACTGATCACCGCTTGTGACGATATCCACGAAAGCGCTTATGCCGAGCAGGGTGAGGTTTCTGCTATCGTTGACGAAGCGGCACAGCGCATGTTTGATATTGCGCAGAACCGTGATTCCAAGGAATTTCGCCATATTCGTGAAATCATCGGAAACGTTTATCTATCGCTTCAGGAGCTTGCCGAAAACAAGGGTGCCATTACGGGCACGCGTACGGGCTTTTCGGCACTTGACCGCGTGCTTGTGCAAATGGGGCCCGGCGACCTCGTGCTGGTCGGTGCGCGTCCCGGTATGGGTAAAACGAGCTTTGCGATGAATATTGCAGTCAACGCTGCCAAAAGCACAAAGAAGGCCGTTGCCGTCTTTTCGCTTGAAATGACGGGCGAGCAGCTTGTGAACCGTATGCTTTCAAGTGAGGCCATGGTGGATAGCTATGCGCTTCGAAGCGGCGAGATCCGGCGTGAGGACTGGGAAAAAATTGCAACCGCCACGGCAGAGCTCAGCGGATGCGATATCTATATTGACGATACGGCAGGCTTGACGGTCACCGATCTGAAAGCAAAATTGCGCCGTATCAAAAACCTCGGCCTGGTGTTCATTGATTATCTGCAGCTTATGCAAAGCGGACGGAATATTGAGAACCGTGCGCAGGAAGTCGGTGAAATTTCGCGTCATTTGAAGCTGACGGCGAAGGATCTCGGTGTGCCGATCATTTGTTGCGCACAGCTTTCGCGTGCCAACGAAAGCAGAACCGTGAAAAAGCCGATGCTTTCCGACCTTCGTGATTCGGGCTCTATCGAGCAGGATGCCGACGTCGTTCTCTTCCTTTACCGCGACGAGTACTACAAGGATCAGAGCGAAAACAATAATAACGAGCAAACAAATTCGAACCAGGCCGAAGTCATCGTGGCCAAAAACAGACACGGCTCGGTCGGCTCTGTCAAAATGGGTTGGATCGGACAGTATACCAAATTCTGTACCCTTGAAGAGGACGAAAGAGAAGGCGTTTCATGAGTCTTTTCGAAAGCCTGTGTGGGGAAGCGGAGTCTTTTTGCCAAGCGTCAGGCCTTCTGCCTCTTTTTGAAAAGGGCGTGGCCGTTGCACTTTCAGGCGGTGCGGATTCGGTATTTTTATTGCATTTGATGGCTCGCCTTTCCAAAAAGAAGGATTTTCCTTTTTGCGCCTTTCACGTAAATCACGGCTTGCGCGGTGAGGAGAGCGATCGTGATGAGAATTTCTGCCGTTCGCTTTGCGAAGAATGGAAGATCAATTTCTTTTCGGTGCGCGTATCGGTTTCATCGCGCAAAGAGGAATATGGCGAAACGCTTGAAGAGGCCGCGCGGCATGCGCGTTACAGTGCGTTTGCGGACTTTTTGGATACGCATACGCAATACGCGTATCTTTTGACTGCGCATACGGCCTCGGACAATCTTGAAACCGTTCTTTTCCGTCTGGCAAGAGGAACGGGCTTGCGCGGCTTATGCGGGATCCCCGCAAAGCGTGATCGCTTTCTGCGTCCGCTTCTTTCCTTGAACGGAGAAGACATTCGCGCATCTCTTGATGAAATGGGCTATTCTTACGTTTTTGATTCAAGCAATCGGGATCCCCACTACAAACGGAATTATATCCGCTGTGAGGTCGTGCCGTCTTTTCTTCAAATTCACGAGGATGCCGAAAAAAATCTTACGCGTGTATGCCGCAATCTTTCGCTTGACGAGGAGTATCTTGAAAAAGAAGCGCATGCTTTCCTTGAAAAGTATGAAAAGGACGGCCGCGTATTGCGTTCGGCGTTGGCAGGGCTTCACGAGGCAATTTTTATACGGGTGACAAAAGAGCTTTATCGCCGTAAGGGCGGTATGCG
>JAFVXT010000069.1 GCA_017501005.1 Clostridia bacterium | reverse complement strand
TTACCCTATGCTTGGAAATTTTTTAAGCAACGATATTATTATAATGATGATCGGAAGTCGAAATAGTGCGCGAGGCACTATTTCGAAGCCAAATCGAAGATTTGGCAACAAATTTTCGAAGAAAAATATCAATTTGCATGGCATTTCCTTCGAAAATTTGCCGATGATCATTTCAATGATGTAGAGCATCATTCATTTTTGAGAAATGAATGATGCCCGAGTCGGTAAAATCGACTCGTAGAAACGCGGACACGCGTTTCTACATTCTATAATCATTATACCCGAAACCAAGGCAAAAAGCAAGAGGTGGCGTGCATAAAGTGCGTATATTTATTTTATTTTAAGGAAAGAAAATGAAAGTTTTTTCATAAAACGCTTGACATGTGCATAAAAGTGAGTTATAATAGGTCTGTTGTTTCAAAAATTATTTTTTCAATGGAGGAAAAACACAATGAAAAAGCTTTTGTGCTTGATCTTGGCTCTTTGCACTGTATTGAGCCTGTCGCTTCTGTTCACCTCTTGCGGTGAGGAAGAAGAAACCTTGAAGATGGTGACCAACGCCTACTTCGCACCCTATGAATATTTTGAGGGCGAAAAGATCGTCGGTATCGATGCCGAGATCGCTGAAGCAATCGGCGAGAAGATTGGCAAGAAGGTCGTTATCGAATCCATCAACTTTGACTCGATCATCAGCTCGGTCAATGCAGGCGATGCCGATTTCGGTATGGCAGGTATCACCGTCACCGAAGAGCGTCTTGAAGAGGTTGATTTCACCAAGTCCTATGCAACCGGCTGCCAGATGCTGGTAGTGAAGAAGGATAGCGCATTCAATTCGCTTGACGATCTCGTTACTTATCCTTACGACGAGGAAAAGAAGGAATTTATCACCGAGGGCAATACTGCCACCAAGATCGGCGTCCAGCTCGGCACGACAGGTGCACTTTACGCTGAATGGGACGGCTACAATGCAGTGCCTTACACCACCGCGAACGAAGCAATTCTTGCACTCAAGAACGGCGACGTTGACTGCGTGATGATCGACAGCGCGCCCGCACAGAATTTCGTTGACAACAATACCGATCTTCGTATGATCGACGGCAGCGAGGCGTATATCGTTGAAGAGTATGCCATTTGCGTGAAGAAGGGCAATACCGAGCTTCTGAACGAGCTGAACGCGGCAATCGACGCATTGATGCAGGACGGTACGATCAACGGTATCATCGAAAAGTACATTCCCGCAAAATAAGCGTTTTTTCAGCGGCAAGGGGCTGTTGCGGACAGGCAACGGCCTCTTTCGCTCTTTTATGCAAATATGAAAATTGCATCATCGCCTGATGCAAGAGGATATTTTTTATGAACAAGAAACCTTTCTTTACGATGAAGAGAACGCTTCTGGCGTTGGCGATCCTTGCCGCGCTGCTCATCGGCGCGCTCCTCATTTACAATGCAGTCAATACCGTGCCCGACCGTGCGGACGATCTGACGCTCGGCGAAGCCGAAAGAATCGTCAATGAAAAGCTGGCAGAGGTGCCGCTTGCAGGCTCGGCCATCAGTGAATATATTGCCGAGAATACGCACCTCACCGTGCAGGAAATCCTTTCGCGTGAGGAAAAGAAGGTCACCCTTTCTGTCAAGTATGAAACGCTTGATGCCAAGGCCGTGTATGAAAAAGAAAAAGAAGGCATCTGGCTTTCGATTCTCAAAAACGGCTCGTCGGTCTCTTCAACGCAGATCACGCAGGAGCTTGAGCCTATCATGCGCGAAAAGCTTGAGGGGGCGGGGAAGACAAGCGGAAGCGTGACGCTCACCCTTTACCAGACGGGCAAGGACGAATGGATGCTCTATCGCTCCGACGAGGTCATCAACGCCTGCCTCGGCTCGGTGATCGACATTCGAAAGGATATCAATGCAACCGTTAAAATCGGTGACCGTGATATCTCGAAGAACACCAACTACAGAAACGCTTTTGCAGGCCTTTTCGCACTCTCCAATTACGATAACGACGTGCCCGATACCTCGTCCCCGCTTTTCCGCGCGTGGAACAGCTTTTCTGCCGATTTCTATAAAAACTTCATCAAGGACGCGCGCTGGGAATATTTGGCCGAAGGCCTTCTGACCACCCTTGAGATCACGGGCGCGGCGCTCGTGCTCGGTGTGGTGCTCGGCTTTTTCGTGGCCGTCGTGCGTGCGACCTATCTGAAAACCAAGCGCCTTTTGCCGCTTGACCTTGTCTGCCGCCTCTATCTGACCGTCATTCGCGGCACGCCTCTGATGGTGCAGCTGCTCATCATCTATTTCGTGCTTCTTTTGCCGATCGGTATTCCGAAATTCTGGGCGGCGGTGCTTTGCTTCGGCTTCAATAGCGGTGCTTACGTGGCAGAGATCGTGCGCGGCGGTATCATGGCGGTGGACGAGGGGCAGAGCGAAGCGGGACGAAGCCTTGGCTTCAACTACGTGCAGACCATGATCTTTATCGTCATTCCGCAGGCCTTTAAGAGCGTATTGCCCGCTTTGGCAAACGAATTTATCGTGCTCTTGAAGGAATCGTCGGTGGCATTCTATATCGGTGTGGCAGACCTGACGCAGGGGGGCTTGAAGATCCGCTCGCTCACCTATAGCGACTTTTTGCCGCTTCTGGCCGTTGCCCTCATTTATCTCGTTGTCGTCGTATTCCTTTCCTATCTCGTATCCTTGCTCGAAAGGAGGTTGCGTAAGAGTGACCGCTGAAAATAACACCATCATTGAAGTGCGTGACCTGCACAAGAAATTCGGTGAGCTGCACGTTTTGCGCGGCGTCAGCGAAAGCGTTCGGCGCGGCGAGGTCGTGTCGGTCATCGGTCAGTCGGGCTCGGGTAAAAGTACCTTTCTGCGCTGCCTGAACCTCCTTGAGGAGCCGACCTCGGGTACCATCATTTTTGACGGCAAGGAGATCACCTCACCCCGTGCGAACATTGATTTGCACCGTCGGGAGATGGGCATGGTCTTTCAGCACTTCAATCTCTTTCCGCACATGACCATTCTGCGCAATCTCACGGTCGCACCGATGAAATTGCTCAAAAAATCCAAGGCCGAGGCCGAGGAGCGCGCCATGCAGCTTTTGCAGCGCGTAGGCCTTGCCGATAAGGCAAACGTGTATCCCTCCACCCTGTCGGGCGGTCAGAAGCAGCGTGTGGCCATCGTGCGCGCGCTGGCTATGAACCCGAAGGTCATGCTCTTCGACGAGCCGACCTCCGCCCTCGACCCCGAAATGGTGGGCGAGGTGCTTGAATTGATCGGCGATCTTGCACACGAGGGCATGACCATGGTCATCGTCACGCACGAAATGAGCTTCGCGCGGAAGATCTCCGACCGTGTGCTCTTCATGAGCGACGGTATTATCCTCGAAAGCGGATCGCCCGAAGAGCTTTTCGGCAATCCGAAGGAAGAGAGAACACGGCAGTTTTTGAAGAGATTTCAGCAGTAATTGCTGATGATAACAAAAGAACCGATGCAAGGCTTTTGCCTTGCATCGGTTCTTTTTATGCGCCACATGACAATTGATGAGTGATGTCGGTGGGAAGCCTTTACCGTTGGCCAAGCTTCATGCATCACTACACCTCATGCAAGCTTTTCGCTTTAGCGAAAACTTGCTAGTAAGCATTGCTTGCAATGCGTCTATTAACACCGCTGTCGCGGTCAGTGTTCAGCCGAGCTGAACACGACACCTCATCCACCGCTGTCGCGGTCCCCCTTCCCCTACTGGGGAAGGCTTATTCCTTGAAGGTTTCGATGATATAGCCGAACTGGAAGACGTACTGCGAATCGGTCGGCTCGTTCACCACCACGCGCACGGTGACCTCCGCGCCGGACGGATTGCCGAGCGACACGCTTGCCGTCTGGAAGGGCTGCTGGGCGCTCATTTTGGTGGTAACGGTGCCCTTTTTCACGCCGTTTACGTAGACGGCGGCTCCCGAGCCTGCCTTTGCACCGTGGTAGTAGAAGGAAATGTCGGTGGCCGTTGTCTTGAAGGTGAAGGCGGCACCCGATTGCTTTTCGGTGCGGCGCACGCCATCGGCCATGAACGGGTAAACGTAGCGTTGCACGCCGATGATGGCGTTCGAATCGGCATTGCTGTAGCGGTTCGTTTTAGTCCATACCTGCCACTTGCTTGCGTCCTCGTAGGTGACGCGGCTATCGTTGTGCGCGAGATAATTGTGGCCGGCCTTGACGGTGCTCTCACCGTCCGCGCAGAGAATATCCTTGTAGGCAAGGCGCGTCAGCATGGAGGGCAGATCACGCTCAAAGGCCTCGATGAAGGCATCGGCATACATGGCGTAGCCACGCCCATCGGAGATCGGGTGCACGTCATAGGTGCCGTCGCCCTGCAAATGGTAGATATTCGAAATGTAGTCAAGATAGGTCATGGACAGATTGCCCGAGCTCATCTTGGCTTCCTCGTAGGCGCGGTAGAAATAATCGTAGATATCGACAACGCTGATACCGTAATGCGCGGCAAGCTCGCCCTTCCACTCGACCTGGCGGCAGTGCTTTTCGTAAAGGTCGGCACTCTTATCCACCGCCTGCGGCGTGTGTGCGTAGATGATGCCCGGAATCTTGTCGGATTGCAGGCACTGATAGATCATGTTTTCGACGTATTGCTTGGAGTCGAGCTCATTTGCGCTTGCATCGTTGACCGAAAATTCCACGATCACAAGGTCGGGATCAAGATCAAGCACGTCATGCGCAAAGCGCGATGCGCCGAGGCGCGAGTCTGTGCCGCCCACACCTGCGTTGTAGATGGTGACGGGACGGTTTGGGAATTTCATAGAGAAATAGGTCTTGACGGCTGTCACCCATCTTTGGCCGAGCTCGGTCAGTGAGCCGCCGATGCACACGATGGTCAAGGGCTCGCTCGAATCGGTGTCAAGCGTGCCGTCGGGACGGAAGAAGGAATCCACTGCGTAGGTTTTATCCATCACCTCTGCAACCTCCACTGCCGTTTTTTCCTGAAGAGTGACATTGTGGCGTGCTTCAAAGAGAGAAAGGATTTTCAGAACCGCATGGTAAACGCCGTTTTGCGTGCTGCCGTAAAGGGTCAGCGTCCCGTTTTCATAGGCGAGCACCGACTGGCCGTAGACGTCATGCGTGCGCTCAAAATCAAGGTGAATGGCAGGGACATCGTCGCCCACAAAGCCGTAAAGCACCTCGGGCACCAGCGGCAGAAGCATGCCGTATTCCTCGTAGAGCGTGTCGGTCAGCAGGTGCGATACGCGCTCGTCCGTGTCGGCAAAGATCACGTGGCTGTCAAGGGCTACGCCGTTGAGCTCCTTATTGATCTTGGCGGTCGGGCGCGCCGCTTGGGTGCGCGTGAGAAGCTCCGTGCTGTACTGTGCTTCAAGCGCATCATCCACCGTCAGTGCGTTGCCTGCCTCTGCAAGGGCATCGTGCTTTTCAAGCAGTGCGGCTGTGAATTTGTCAGCGTAAGAGTCCTGCACGTCGGGGGTGTCGGCGAGCGAGGCAACGATTTTTTCACGCAAATCGCCGATCGCCGCCTCCAGACGTGTGAGCTTCTGCGGAAACTCTCCGACGGCGGCCTTCCTTGCGCGGTGGGCAAGATAGGTCGTATAGATGTCCGTATAGGCATCGTATTTGCTGCGCCCCTCGGTCTGCGCACAGGCGTAGGAATCCTTTTCAAGGGATTCGAGCATGGCAACATCGGCAAGCGCCCTTTCGCACTCGGCCAGCACCTCGCCCGCCGCCGTCAGATCGCCCTCAAAGGCGGTGAGAAGGTCATAAAGCGTTTTGTCAACGTAGGAAATGACGCTGGGGTACGCTTCATAGCCGTTGAGCAGAAAATACTCGTACAGCGTGTTCATCGAAACGGTTTCGCCAAAGCGTTCGCTTTCGGCATCGAAAAGGATCACGTACGAATTTTCTCCGTCCATGATGCCGACGTAGGCCTTGAAGAGCAACTGATCATGGCGGTAAAGCAGTGCCTCGCTTGCGTCAAAGGCCGTCATTGCCATGACCTTTTCGGGGAAGGAGCTATCAAGATCCGAGCAGTAGGCCACCGTCTGCTGATACGAGGGATCGGCGGCAACGAAGGAGAAGCTCTCCTCATCAAAGCGGATCAGCTCGCCCTTGGCATCGGCGGGTGCCGCCACGCCGCCGCATTCAATGACGTAGCTCTGGCTCAAGGCCTCGGTGAGAAGTGCCTCGTCAAGCGAAAATTCGGCGCGAAGTGAAATGCCGTTCCAGATGCTGACGGAATAGCCGTCAAAGGAGAGAAGCGTGTCAAGGAGAAGGGCGGGGGCATTGCCCTTCATTTGCACACACATGTCAAGAAAGACCTGCATGCTCGCAGGGCTGACCGTGCGGTCAATGCGCACCGAAGAGAAGGCGGTGTGAATTTTTGCGCGCTCGACCTCGGTGAGGGCAAGGTAGCCCGCAACGTCAAGGCCGTAGTAGGCGCAAAGGTCGGCAAAGTGATTTTGCGCGCGCTCTGCGTCGGTGAGAAGATCACTATACACGCGCACGGCATAGATCTTCATATTGAGTTTCTTGCCGAACTTAAACGCAAGATTGCCGTTGTATGCAAAGTAATCTGAGTGGCCCAAAACTTTTGAAACCTGCTTGCCCTCGCGGTAGGT
>JAFVXT010000068.1 GCA_017501005.1 Clostridia bacterium | reverse complement strand
CCTTGACTCGGTCAAGCCCGCGGTGCGCAACTGGAAAAAGCCGATCACCATCGCCCGTCACGCTTACGGCGACGTTTACCGCGCCACCGAATACCGCGTCCCCTGCGAAGGAAAAGCGCAACTTTTGTTTACAGATAAGGACGGCAACACGCTCTTCAACGAAACCATTTACGATTTTGAATGCGGCGGCGTTTTGCAGGGCCAGTACAACAAGGATTCCTCCATCGTTTCCTTTGCGCATTCCTGCTTCCGCTATGCACTTGATACCAAGCAGAATCTGTGGTTCTCCACCAAGGATACCATCTCGAAGCAGTACGACCAAACCTTCAAGCTGACCTTCGAGGAGATCTATGAGCGCGACTATAAAAAGGCTTTTGAAGAGGCAGGCATCACCTATTTCTACACCTTGATCGACGATGCCGTTGCACGCGTGATCCGCAGCGAGGGCGGTTACATCTGGGCATGCAAAAACTATGACGGCGACGTCATGAGCGACATGGTTTCCACCGCCTTCGGTTCACTTGCCATGATGACCTCGGTTCTGGTTTCACCCGACGGCAATTACGAATATGAAGCGGCACACGGCACGGTCACGCGTCACTATTACCGCTATCTCAAGGGTGAAGAAACCTCCACGAACCCGATGGCCACCATCTACGCATGGTCGGGAGCTCTGCGCAAGCGCGGCGAGCTTGATGAGCTGCCCGAGCTTGTTTCCTTTGCCGACAAGCTGGAAAGCGCTTGCATCAAAACGCTGAACGACGGTGTCATGACCAAGGACCTGGTCGGTCTCGTTGACAAAGGAACGCCTGTCAAGGCAGTCAATTCTCTTGAATTTCTGCGTGAAATCCGCGCACGCCTTGAAGCCTCGCTTTGAGTTAAACACAAAAGCTCTGCAAACGAAAGTTTGCAGAGCTTTTGTGTTTTACAAATTCTTGTGCGGTTCGTTGATACGCAAGCGAACGCCTCTTTTATTATAGCATTTAGAGGATACTTTTCTGTCAAGAGATGATTTTCGTCAGTGCTTTCCTTTTTTTTGCAAAACACTTGTAAAGGCTGTTTCTTTGTGGTACAATAAACTCAAATTGATTCGTGAAAAAGGAGTTGTACGATGAAAGAAACGACGCGCATTCTGGTCATCTTAACAGGCGGCACGATCTGCTCGCTCTCGGGAAGAAGCGGCAAGAACAAATCGGCGGCGAAAAAAACAGAAAGCTACCTTGCCGACAATTACCGCGCGAGCAATTCCCCTTTTGCGAACTTGGTTGCATTTGACTATCGCTCGCTTGACACCGACGTTTTGAGCGAAAACATGACCGCCGCTGTCCTTTACGAATTACTCGGCATTTTCAAAAGCGAAGAAAATATTGAACGCACATATGCAGGGGTGATCCTGCTCCACGGCACGGATACGCTTGCCTATACCTCTTCCTTTTTATCCTTTGCATTGGCAGGCTTATCTCTCCCCGTTTGCATGGTCTCTGCCCAGCTCGCACTCAAGCGCAAGCGCAGAATTGAAGAAAACGGACACACCAAAGTCATCACCGAGGACGAGCCGAGCACAAACGGCTATGCCAATTTCCGCGCCGCAACAGAGCTGATTCTGAACGGCATTGCACCGAACGTCTATGCCGTTTACAGGAATATGGACGGCAAGCTCCTTGTGCATCTCGGCTCGCATCTCCTGCAATGCCCGAACGGATCGGACGATTTCCACAGCCGCGACGAAATGATCGTGCCCGATCCTCAAAATGCCGTGCTTGCAGGAGTTCCCTTCGAAAGCGGCCGCGCCTATTACCGTCAGGTAAAAAAAGAGGCGGGCGAGGTGCTTCTTTTGCATCCGCATACCAATCTCAATTATGCGGCACTTGATCTTCACGCCTACCGCGCCGTCATTCACGGCACGTATCACTCCGAAAGCGTGTGCATCGGCCGTCCGAGTGCCGATCAGCATGCAAAGCAAAAGGAATACTACACGTTAGATATGCTCAAAGAGGAGGATCGCCCCTATTCGATGCTTTCGCTGCTTTCGGCTTGCAAAGAGCGCGGGATCCCGCTTTTTCTCGCCCCTTGCGACAAAAAAAGCTTCAAATACGGCACCACGGCAAACGCCTTGAAATGCGGTGCGATCCCGCTCTCGTGCATCACGCTTGAAAGCGCTTACGCCAAGGCGCTTCTTGGCTGTATGCTCGGCAAAAGGGGCAAGTCCTTGACTCTTTTTATGAAAAAAAGCATTGATCTCGAATTTTTGCCATCGGCTTCTGAAAGCTAAAACTTCGTCTTTTTTAAAAAATTCTCTTGACATGCTTTTTATTTTGTGCTATACTGTATAAGCAAAAATATTTGACTATGATGAAGAGAGTACCGTAAGAGGTTGATTCGCAGAGAGTTGCCGTGTGGTGAAAGGCAATAGTCCTTCTTATGAGAAAAACACTTCGGAGTCGGCGGAAGAAAGCTTTTTGGCCGTAGAACCGCCCGTTCATCACGTTACGATGGAAATGAAGCGGAACGCCTCGGCGTTCAATTTGGGTGGTATCGCGGAAGCATTGCCTTTCGTCCCATGGTGGACGGAGGGCTTTTTTGTTTTCTTTTTTCATTTGTCATTCGTTCGGTTAAAATATAAAATCATAAAAATAATATAGAAGAGAACAATTTCGGAGGAACATCATTATGTTAAGAACGCATACCTGTAACGAGCTTCGCGAAAATCATATCGGAGAAAGCGTCACCCTTTGCGGCTGGATCAGCACCGTGCGTGACCACGGCGGCGTTTTGTTCGTCGATTTGCGCGACCATTACGGCATCACGCAGATCGTCCTTTCGGACGACTCGATGATCGCGGGCATGGCCAAGGAAACCGTCGTCATGATCAAGGGCACGGTCACCCGCCGCGATCCCGAAACCGTGAATGACAAGCTGGATACGGGCCTCATTGAGGTCAAAGCCGACAGCGTGGAGGTGCTTGGCCCTTCAACGCTCGGTCTCCCCTTCGAGATCGACCAATCCACCCAAACGCGCGAGGAGGTCAGACTCAAATACCGCTATCTCGACCTTCGCAACAGAAAGATCCACGATAACATCGTGCTCCGCGCCAAGATCCTTTCCTATCTGCGCTCGCAGATGGAAGAAATGGGCTTCCTTGAAATCCAGACGCCGATCCTCACCGCATCCTCGCCCGAAGGTGCGCGTGACTATCTCGTGCCCTCCCGTAAGCACAAGGGCAAATTCTACGCCCTGCCCCAGGCACCCCAGCAGTTCAAGCAGCTTCTGATGACCTCGGGCTTTGACCGTTACTTCCAGATCGCGCCCTGCTTCCGCGATGAGGACGCGCGCCAGGACCGTTCGCCCGGAGAATTCTATCAGCTTGACTTTGAAATGGCATTTGCAACGCAGGAGGACGTCTTTGCCGTTGCCGAGCAGGTGATCTATAACACCTTCACCAAATTCTCGGACAAGAAGGTGTCGAAGCCTCCCTTCCGCCGTATCACCTTTGCCGAATCCATGCTGAATTACGGCTCGGATAAGCCCGACCTTCGCAATCCCCTGCTTATTCGCGACCTGACCGATTTCTTTGCCAAGCACGAATTTCTCAACGTGAACGGCAGAACCGTTCCCTTCAAGAACAAGCTTGTACGCGGTATTGTTGCCAACTATCTTGTCAAAAAGGACGGAGAGGGCGACGGTAAGAAGGCGTTTGAAAAGGCCATCGATACCTATTCCCGTTCGATCGGCATGAAGTTCGGATGCGGCTATATCACGCTGGAGGAGGGTGAATTCAAGGGCCCGATCGCCAAATTCCTCACCGAGGAGCAAAAGGCAGAGCTGGTTTCCTTCTGCGGCATGAAGGAGGGTGATTCGCTCTTCTTCATCAGCGATTCCGCGTCGGTCATCAACCGCCTCGCGGGCGAAATGCGCACGTGGATCGCCTCGGAGCTTGGTCTCATCAAGGACGATTCCTATGAATTCTGCTTCATCGTTGATTTCCCGATGTATGAAAAGAACGAGGAAACAGGCAAAATCGACTTCACGCACAACCCCTTCTCGATGCCCCAGGGCGGCATGGATGCGCTTCTCAACAAGGATCCGCTTGAGATCTTTGCTTATCAGTACGATATCGTCTGCAACGGCGTAGAGCTTTCCTCGGGTGCCGTGCGTAACCACAATCCCGAGATCATGAGAAAAGCATTTGAGATCGCAGGCTACGGCGAAGAGGATCTCAAGGCCAAATTCGGTGCGCTTTACACCGCATTTGCATACGGTGCGCCTCCTCACGCAGGTATGGCCCCCGGTGTTGACAGAATGATCATGCTGATCGCGGGTGAAGAGACTATCCGCGACGTCATTGCCTTCCCCTTGAACGGCAACGCGCAGGATCTGATGATGGGTGCCCCCGGTGAGGTCACCGAGCAGCAGCTCCGTGAAGTGCATATCAAGGTCAGAGACTGACAGAGAACTCGAACAAAAGTAAAGAAGGATTGATTTTTATGACAAGAGAAATATTGAGAAGGCTTGAGCTTTTGAACCAGCTCAGCCTGACCGAAGAGGAAAAAGAGTCTGTGATGGCCTTTTTCGATGCAAGAGAAGCCGATGCCGCTTGTCTTGAGTCGATCGATACCTCCGAAGTAGAACGAATGGTTCACGTCATGCCAATCATGACGGTCGTGCGCGAGGACGTGGTCTCACAGCCTTATTCGCGCGAAGAGCTCCAACGCAGTGCGCCCGAAACCGACGAAGGCTATTGGTGCGTGCCCCGCGTGGTGGAATGATCGGAGGTACAGAACATGAGTTTTTACAATGCAAAAGCAGAAAACGTTTCGTCCCCTTCGGTGATTCTTGACGATATGATCCTCACCAAGGATATGCCCACAACGGCAGGCTCAAGAATGCTCGACTCTTATATGAGCCTCTTCGATGCCGAAGCCGTTTCCAAGCTCCGCGCGGCAGGCTATGCGATCGCGGGCAAGGCCGCAGTCGGCGAATTTGCCTTTGATCTGATCGGCGAAAGCGCGTACGGCGGCGCCCTTGTGCGCGACGGCAAATTGGTCAGTGCCGCATGTGAGATCCTTCTTTCGGGCGAGGCCGATGCCGCCGTCACACTCGACGTCAACGGAAGCGTGCGCCGTGCAAGCGCACAAAGCGGTCTTGTTTCACTCAAGCCTACCTACGGTACGGTTTCCCGCTTCGGCACGGTTCCCGTTGCTTGCTCGGGTGAATGTGTCAGCGTTGTTGCCGAAACGGCCGACAAATGCGCCGAGATCTTCTCGGTTATTGTCGGACACGATGCCAAGGACGGCACGTCTCTTTCCGCTTCGCAGTGTCAGGCGGCACTGGCGCGCGCATCCGCCCCCAAAAAGGTTTGTGTGATCGAAGATTTCCTGCAAGAAGTCGACGCCGACGTGAAGGATAAGATCGATGCCGCTTGCGCCGCTTTTGAAAAAGCGGGCGCTACGGTGGAAAAGATCAGCGTACCCACACTTTTGGCTGCAAGAGCGGCATGGAACATTCTCTTCTCTGCCGAGCTTTGCAATAACGTTTCCCGCTATGACGGTGTCAAATACGGCTACCGCGCTGAAAGCTTCTCGGGCATTGACGAGCTTTACACCAATTCCCGCACCGAAGCCTTTGGCAAGCTCTTGAAGACCGCCATCATCTACGGCTCGGAAACGCTTTCCACCGAAAACTATATGAAGGTCTATGATAAGGCCCTCCGCACAAGAAGAGTCATCGCCGAAAAATTTGCCGAGCTTTTCGCTGAGTATGACGCCGTTCTTCTGCCTGCCGTGTCGAAAATGGCTTATACAGAAGAAATGGTTGCCGAAAAGCATGACCTTTGCTACGTGGAAAACCTGTATACGGCACCTGCCAGCGTGACAGGCTTGCCTTCGGTTGTCTGCGGCGGTGTGGCGCTGATCGGCCCTGCACTTTCGGACGGCAAGCTGCTGTCCTATGCAAAAATCGTTACGGGAGAGGAGAACTGATATGAGATACGAAACCGTCATCGGACTTGAGGTTCACGTTGAGCTTGCTACCAAGTCCAAGATCTTCTGCTCCTGCTCCGCGCATTCTTACGGCGCAGAGCCGAACACCCACGTCTGCCCCGCTTGCTCGGGTATGCCGGGTATGCTCCCCGTTGTCAACAAGCGCGTGGTTGATTACGGCATGAAGGCGGGCTTGATGCTCAATTGCGACATCAACCGCATCACCACCTTCGATAAGAAGAGCTATTATTATCCCGACCTTCCCGCCGCCTACCAGACAACGCAGTGGTTTGCCCCCGTTGCCGTCAACGGTCTTGTGGAGATCGAAACCTCCAAGGGTAAGAAGGGCGTGCGCATCAAGCAGATCCACATGGAAGAGGACGCGGGCAAGCTTGTGCACGATATCCGCGAGGACACCACGCACGTGGATTTCAACCGCACAAGCGTACCGCTGATCGAAATCGTCAGCCAGCCCGATCTTTCGAGCGCCGAGGAGGTAGAGGCCTATCTTGAACGCCTCAAAAATCTGCTCCGCTTTGCCCGTGTGGCCGAATGTGAAATGGCGCACGGCACCATGCGCTGCGACGTCAACCTTTCGGTGCGTCCCGAGGGCAGCGATAAGCTGGGCGTTCGTACCGAAATGAAGAACATGAACTCGGTGGAGGCCATCAAGCGCGCCATCGAATATGAAACCGCACGTCATATCGACGCCCTTGAAAACCACACGGAGATTCTCGTGCAGGAAACCCGCCGCTGGGACGATATCAAGGGTAAGAGCTATGCGATGAGAAGCAAGGAAACGGCGGGCGATTACCGCTACTTCCCCGATCCGAACGTCATGCCCGTGCAAATTGATGACGAATGGTTTGAAAGCATCAAATCCTCATTGCCCGAATTTCCCGAGGTCAAGCAGAAGAAATACGAGGAAGCGCTCGGCCTTTCTTCCTACGATGCCGAGCAGATCACCCGCTCGATCGCGCTCTGCGAATGCTTTGAAGCGGCTTATGCCGTCACGGGCAATGCCAAGGATGCGGCAAACTGGATGATCTCCGAGGTCATGAGCATTCTGAACGCACGCCAGATGACCTACGATCAGCTCACGCTTGACGGCCGTGCACTCGGCGAGCTGATCAAGCTAGTCTCCGACGGTACGGTCGGCCGTGCCAACGGCAAGAAGATCCTCGCCGCCATGTTTGACGATACGGCCATCTCGCCGAAGATTTATGCTGAAACGAACGGCATGATCGTCTCAAACGATACGGGTCTGATCGAAAAAACGGTCAAGGCTGCCATCGCGGAAGCGCCGAAAGCGGTTGAGGACTATAAAAACGGCAAGGAAAAAGCACTCATGGCCATCTACGGCAAGTGCATGAAGGAGCTGCGCGGCAACTGCGATCCTCAGGTTCTGAAAACCATTCTGATCGATATGATCAATCAGATGTAATAAAAAATACAAAGACAGCACCCCGAAAGTCTGCTAGACAGACTTTCGGGGTGCTGTTTGTCATGGATACGGTGAAAGCTTTGCCTTGACCGATTCAAAAAAGCGGCGGCTGTGTTTTTTCTCAAAAAACAATTGACGTCAGGCGCGTGCTTGCGCCTCTTTTTTCATACTGTTCTTGGCTTCCAAAAGCAGCTCCCTCTCACAAAACGGCACACGTTTTCCTTCGATCAGCTGATAACGCTCGTGTCCCTTGCCCGCGAGCAAGACGATATCGCCCTCACGCGAATTGTCAACAGCATAGCGAATAGCCTCGGCGCGATCGGCGATCATGATATAAGGGCATTCGCAAAACGAGGCGATCTCGCGAATGATCTGCATCGGCTCTTCTTTATCGGGATTATCCGAGGTGATCACGGCAAAATCGCAAAGCCGAAGTGCGTGTGCGATCTCGCGGCGCCTTCCGTACGTGCGTCCGCCAACCGAGCCGACAAGACAGACAAGGCGTTTTGGCGCATAGGTGCGAAGAGTCATAAGAAGCGCTTCCAGGCTGTAGCCGTTGTGAGCGTAATCGATGACAAACGCACGGTCGGTGAATAGCGGAACGGTCTCGAAGCGTCCCGAAACGCAAAGGCTCGGCAAATGGCAAAGCAGCTGCTCCGTCGTGCGCTCACACGCAAGACGCGCAAGGACTTCTTTGGCAATAGCGAGCGCGCCGAGCGCATTGGAGACGTTAAATTCACCCGGCATACTCAAGGCTGCATCAAAGTGCTTGCCTTGATACGCAAGCGAAAAGCGGCTGCCCATATGCGAAACCGAGCTGCCGCGGCAAAGATCCTCGGCATAAAAATCGGCACGCCCGTCGGCAAGCGAATAGGTGAGTATTCTTCGCGCGCACGTTCTTTCACGCATAAAGGACGACGCTTCGTCGTCGGCATTGACGATCATGCACTCGGTACCGTAATCCGAGAAAAGCGATTGCTTGCATTGACGGTAATGCTCAAAGGTGGGATGCTCGTTGCCGCCGATATGGTCAACGGCAAGATTGGTAAAGAGGGTAATCGGAAAGGACATACCGCGCACACGGCCAAGATACAGTGCCTGCGAGGACACCTCCATCACAACGGCGCGCACACCGTCGTCAACCATACGTCTGAAATAGCGGTAAAGCTCTATGCTTTCGGGGGTGGTATTGGCACTTTCCTCACTGTGTGTGCCGTAAATAATGCCGTTTGAGCCGATATAGCCCGTTTTGATGCCGACGCGGCACAAAAGCTGGGCCGCCATCGAGGAAACGGTGGTCTTCCCTTTCGTGCCCGTAACACCAATCAAAAGAAGAGAGCGATCGGGGAAGGCATAAAAGGCACGCGCAAAATCCGCCAAGGCCAGACGGCTGTTTTCAACTTGGCACTGCATAGCATCCTCGGGCAGCGCAAGCATTCTTTCAACAACGAAAAGGCGGCATCCGCGCCGATAAGCCTCGGGGGCGTAAGCATGGCCGTCAACGGTCATGCCGCCAACGCAGATGAAAAGCGCACCTTCACACGCCTTACGCGAATCCGAGGTCAGCGAAAGAACCTCCGCCTCACCCATACGCGCGCTGTAGGAGCACACGAGCCCCTCTGCCAGAACTGAAAAACGCATAGACGATCTCCCTATCTCGGTCAACGCGCACGCTGACAGTAGGTTTTGTATTTTTTATGATGGCGGCGCAAGGTTTCGAAAACGAAGATTCTGCGCCAAAGATTGCCGCGCAAATCATAGCGGTATTTGAGCGGTGTCCCGCTTTTGCCCTCCTTGGCGAGTTTTTTGGCACGCAGGACAAGCGCCTCGTCCTCACAATAACGGTAGACCACCTTTTTGGGCACGGAATACCAGAAGACGGGCGTTGGCTCGGGAACGTTCAGTTCGCGGTTAAAAACGTAATCCTCGGTCACAAGACGGGCAGGATTGATGCCCGAAGCCGTCAGATAGTGATTGCTTCTTCCCTGCCGCAAATTGATCTCAAAGGCCTTGAGCGTGCCGTCCTCGTCCTCCTTCAGGTCAAAGTTGGTAAAGCCGCGCACGCCGAGCGTTTCAAGCATGCTCTTGATCTTCTTACGAAGCTCATCCGGCAAAGGCTCCACGATGATGGCAGCATGGTTACCGCGCCCCTTAGGGGTATGCTCTTCCAGAAGAACGTGCCCCATGCACATCATTTTGACTTGGCAGTTTTTATCAGAATAGACGGTCAGCACGCGCATATGCGCATCGCCGCCGGGAATCATCTTTTGCACGATCATGCGGCGGTCATAGCCCGACGCATAGATAGCTTCCATGATCTCATGCGCTTTTTCGGGGCTATCGGCAACGTAGACCTTTTGCATGCCCGTGAAGGGATGCCGCCAGTATTCGATGCTGGAGGAAGGCTTGACGATCAGGGGGTAAGAAAAGCCGAGCGAATCCTCCGAAAGCGCGTCAAGCGCGGGAACGTCCGAGAAGATGGTGGTCTTCGGATAAGGGATTCCGAATTTTTCACAGCTTTCATAGAAATCCGCTTTATCAATCAGCCCCTCCTTCAATTCCCTTTTCATGTACGGAACGAGATAGAGATCCTCCAGCTCTTCGCGGTGGTCAATGAGAAGCTCGGCATATTCGTCAGTGCAGCCCATGACGAGCAAGGTCTCCTCCTTGCGCGCCTCGGCAAAGTCGCGCAACACGCGCAGACAAACGTCGGCACGGTCAAGATCGGGTACCGCGCGAAATTCGATTATACGGCTCTTTTTGGTCACGCCGAGCACGTATTTGCCAAACGCATAGCTTTTCACACCGTATGCCTCGTGAAAGGCACGCGCCAGACTGTAGCAGTTGAGATCCGCACCAAGCAGTACGGGAACGATATCACCCTTTTGCATGATGAATAGCCTCACTTTCAAGATATTGATCGTAATCGATAAAGAACGCACGGTACCAGACGAGGAAGGTATAGATCACCCAGATCTTCCGTGCATTGTTGCGCTTGCCCTCGTAATGCTCGTCGAGCATGGAAAGGATCTTCTTCTGATCGAAAAATTCAGCGGCATAAGGTGCAAGAAAAGCCTCCTTGACGAGCGTATAATAAGCCTCCTCCTTAAGCCAGAAGCGGATCGGCACGGGGAAGCCCTTTTTCGGACGCTTGGCCCATTCCTCGGGCACAGCCTTTTCGGAGGCGCGCCGCAAGGCGATCTTGGTTTCACCGTTTGCACCAGCGCGCAGAGAGGGGGCGAGGTGCTCGGCCACACCCATCATTTCGCGGTCGAGATAGGGCACGCGTAATTCAAGCGAATGCGCCATGCTCATTTTATCGGCCTTCAGAAGAATATCACCGGGCATCCACATGCAAAGGTCGAGATACATCTTCTTGGTCATCTCGTCCATACCCTTGACCTCCGCATAGTGGGG
>JAFVXT010000067.1 GCA_017501005.1 Clostridia bacterium | reverse complement strand
CCTGCGGGAGAAGGGGGACCGCGACAGCGGTGGATGAGGCGTAACCGCGTGAAATGTGCCCTGCGGGCACTTGAAATGATTGCTTCGCAATCGTGAAATACACGGCAAAGCCGTGCGTGAAATGTGCCCTGCGGGCACTTGAAATGATTGCTTCGCAATCGTGAAATGCGCTTTGCGCATGATTTGAGGTGATTGGCTGTATGTTTGTAGATACGATTAAAATTTATATTAAGGCGGGGAACGGCGGAAACGGTGCCGTATCCTTTCGCCGTGAAAAATACGTAGCGGCAGGCGGTCCCGACGGCGGTGACGGCGGCCGCGGCGGCAATATCGTCTTTCGCATCGACGAGGGCACGAACACCTTGCTCGCCTTCCGCTATAAACGCAAGTTCATTGCCGAGAACGGTGAAAACGGCAAGGGCGGTAAGATGCACGGCAAAAACGGCGAGGATCTCGTCGTGCTTGTGCCTCCCGGAACGCTTTTGCGCGATGCCGAAAGCGGCAAGATCATCTTCGATATGTCGGCAGACCGTGAGTTCGTCGCTTGCCGCGGCGGCCGCGGCGGCTGGGGCAACCGTCATTTTGCCACCCCCACGCGCCAGATTCCGCGCTTTGCCAAAAGCGGCACGAAGGGTGAGGAGCGCGAGCTTCTGCTTGAATTGAAAATGCTTGCCGACGTCGGCCTCGTCGGATTCCCGAACGTGGGCAAATCCTCAATCCTTTCGCGTATCTCGGCCGCCAAGCCGAAGATTGCCGATTATCATTTCACCACGCTCTCGCCCAATCTCGGTGTCGTGTCGCTCGGTGAAGGGCGCGGCTTTGTCGCCGCCGATATCCCCGGGCTGATCGAGGGTGCGGCGGAAGGGCTCGGCCTCGGCCATGAATTTTTGCGCCACGTCGACCGTTGCCGACTGCTTTTGCACGTCGTGGACGTGTCGGGCATCGAAGGGCGCGATCCCGCTGATGATATGGATAAGATCGACGAGGAGCTTGTGCGCTACAGCGAGGCGCTCGCCTCGCGGCCGCAGATCGTTGTCGGCAATAAGACCGATATGGTGGCAGACCGCGCAGCACTTGAAGCCTTTGAGGCGAGGGTGAAGGAAAAGGGAAGAACGCTCGTCTACGTGTCGGCCGCCACAGGGGAAGGGCTTGACCGCTTGCTCGTCGAAACCGAGCGTGCGCTTTCCGCCTTGCCGCCGCTTGCCGTTTACGAGAGCGAGATCACCGAAGAAGACCGTGCTCTCACGGCCGGGGCATCTGAACGCACCACCACCGTTCGCCGCGAAAATAACACCTTCTATGTCGAAGGCGAGTGGCTCTATAACCTCATGGGGCAGATCAACGTCGACGATTACGAGTCGCTCAACTTCCTGCAGCGCGTTTTGCGCCGCCAGGGCATCTTCGAGCTCTTGAAGGAAAAGGGCATCGAGGACGGCCATACCGTCAATATCTACGATTTCGAGTTTGATTATATGGTGTAATCCTTGCTTTTTTTGCGTTTTTTCTATTGACAAATTTTGTTTTATGTGCTATAATGATTGTCGGCAAACGGCATTTGACGTTTACCGACAATCATGTCATCATGGGATATAGCCAAGTCGGTAAGGCACAGGACTTTGACTCCTGCATTTCGTTGGTTCGAGTCCAACTATCCCAGCCAGAAAAAAGCACACATTTGTCTACCGACAAATGTGTGCTTTTTTCAACTAAATCCGCCTTCTGCGGAAGAAATCCACCTGTGATGGATGAAATCGCTTCGCGATGAAATCTGCCTTGCGGCAGGAGATGG
>JAFVXT010000066.1 GCA_017501005.1 Clostridia bacterium | reverse complement strand
TTTCTTAACGTGATCATTATAACCGTACTTTTCAAAACGATTGATTTTATCCGCCGCAGAATTATGGTCGATAGACCCGTGAAAATGATCACGGATGCCGCTGAAAAAATTATGCGGGGCGATTTTTCTGCCCGTGTGCGGCAGATGCACGGCGGGGGTATGGAGGGCTTCAATCAGATCGGGGAATCGATCAACGCCATGGCAGAGGAGCTTTCGAGCGTGGAAACGCTCCGTACCGATTTTATCGCCAACGTTTCCCACGAAATGAAAATGCCGCTTGCCGTGATGCAGAACTACGGAACGCTTTTGCAAGCTCCCGATCTGCCCGAAGAAAAGCGCATCGAGTATGCAAAGGCGATCACCGACGCCTCGCGCCGCCTTGCCGATATGATGACGAATATTCTCAAGCTCAATCGCCTCGAAAATCAGCAGATCTATAAAAACCCCACCACCTTTGACCTCGGCGAGCAGCTTTGCGAGAGCCTCTTGCAATACGAGGGCACGTGGGAGCGAAAGAATATTGAGATTGAAACAGAGCTTGCCGAGGGGGTGCTTGTATCTGCCGATGCAGAGCTTCTCTCGCTTGTGTGGAATAATTTATTTTCAAACGCCTTCAAGTTTACCGAGAACGGTGGAAAGGTGTCGCTTACACTTACTGCGGACGAAAAATACGCGACTGTAAAGGTATCCGACACAGGATGCGGAATGAGTGCGGAGGTTGGTGCGCATATCTTTGAAAAGTTCTATCAGGGAGACACCTCGCACGCGACCCAGGGCAACGGGCTTGGGCTTGCGCTCGTCAAGCGCGTGATCGATATTATGCAGGGCGAGATCGGTGTGGAAAGCGCTGTCGGTGTCGGCACAACGTTTACGGTGAAGATCAGGAGGGCCGGGCATGGGTTGGAAGAAGCTCGGTAAAGCCCTGCTGTTTCCGCATATCGTGATGATGATAGCACTCCTTCCGCCGGCAACCGTTCTGCTTGTCGGTTCAATGGTGTTTGTCGGTACAGGATCACCGATCGCTATCCTGTCCTACGTGATAGCGGCATACACACTAACGGTCTGGTGCTTTAAGATCCCGTATCTGATCAGATTTTTCAAGGCCTTCAAAAACGAAAACAAATATGCGAGAAGATGGCAAGACGATGCGCGCTTGCGCGTAAACGTGTCGCTCTACGGCGCGCTTGCGTGGAACGCCTTGTATGGGATCTTTCAGCTCTGCCTCGGATGGTATCATCACACCTTCTGGTTCTGCTCCCTTGGCGCGTATTACGTCTGCCTTGCCGTCATGCGCTTCTTTTTGGTGCGTCACACAAGGAAGTACGCCCCCGGCGAGAGAATAGAGACCGAGCTGAAAAAATACCGCGCCTGCGGCATCGTATTCCTTCTGATGAATTTGGCGCTTGCGCTGATCATCTTCTTTATGGTGTATTGGGAGAGAAGCTTTGAGCATCATATGATCACGGCGATTGCAATGGCGGCTTATACCTTTACGGCACTCACAGCGGCAATCGTGAGCATCATAAAGTACAGAAGGTATAAAAGCCCCGTCTACTCGGCATCAAAGGCGATCAGCCTTTCGGCGGCCCTTGTGTCAATGCTGACCCTGGAGTCCACCATGCTTACGACCTTTGGTGACGGCACGATGACGGCCACCGCGCAAAAGTGGATGCTTGGTGCAACCGGCGCTGCCATTTCCGTCCTGATCGTTGCCGCGGCAATATATATGATCGTGACAGGCACGAAAAAGCTCAAAGAATTAAAAAACAGAGGTTGAACATG
>JAFVXT010000065.1 GCA_017501005.1 Clostridia bacterium | reverse complement strand
GCTTCCGCGGCGCCACACCCGAATTCACTTTCTTTTTATGGGAAAGTGTAAGAGAAAATGAGATCAGGAATATTCTTCCGTATGCACCTGCTTGCGACGTGACCTTCAATACGGCAATCGATTATGAAATTTCTATGTTGAGACCGCATCTTTTGCCTCTTCTTGCAGAGATCAGCGAAAATGATCCGCATAAGGAAAAGGCTGAAGCGATGCTTGCGTCTCTTGCATTGATTGACGATATCGACGAATCTTATCTGCCCGAGCATTCCATGTACCATGAATTTCTCGGGTAAAGGAGTTTGCATTGAAAGATCTTTTGTTTAAGAAGGTATCCTTGCGTGAAAAAGAGTATACCTCGCGTTTCTTTGACGTTCTGTGCCGAGAGGGGAAAATCTTCTCGGTACAAGAACACAATCCTGCCCTGAAAGCGCCCGAAGCCTGTACCATCGAAGGCAACGGGCGACTTTTAACCTCTGCATTTTATAATACGCATTCACACAGTGCCATGACGCTTTTTCGCGGACTCGGCGAAGACCTTCCGCTTGACAAATGGCTTTATCAATATATTCTTCCCGCCGAAAAGCATCTAAATGCCCATGCCGTGTATGTGGCGGCCACGGTTGCCATTGCGGAAATGCTCCGCGCGGGCATCTGCTCCTTTTCGGACATGTATTTTTATATGCCCGAAATTGCACGTGCGGTTCGTGAGAGCGGTATCAAAGCCAATCTTTCGCGCTCGGTTGCCACACGCGACGCTTTGGATAGCCAGATTGACGAGGCAATCTCCTTTTGCCGAGAGTATCACGACACCTGTAACGGACGTATCAGAACTGATATCGCCATTCATGCCGAATACAGTACCTCCGATGCGGTTGTCAAGCGTTTGACAGATGCCGCGGCAGAGCTGGGCGTCGGCATTCAGCTGCACCTTTCCGAAACCGAGGCGGAGCATGAGGCGTGTCTTGCACGTCGAGGAATCACACCAAGTGCTTATTTTGAGCGGTTGGGTGCTTTTCGCGTGCCTGTAACGGCTGCACACGGCGTTTATCTGACCGAGGATGACAGAGCTATTCTTTGCGCTCACGGCGCCACGGTTTCCCATAATCCCACAAGCAATCTCAAGCTCGGTTCGGGCGTGATGCCGCTTTTAAAGACCATGCAAAGCGGTGTGCGCGTGGCACTTGGCAGTGACGGTGCCGCATCGAACAACCGCTTGGATATTCTGCGTGAGATGCAGACGGCCATGCTTTTGCATAAAGGACTTTCGGGCACTCCCGAGCTTCTTACATCTGCAGATATGTGGCCGCTTGCCACGGAAAAC
Organism: Clostridia bacterium; assembly: GCA_017501005.1. Classification (GTDB taxonomy): domain Bacteria; phylum Bacillota; class Clostridia; order Oscillospirales; family CAG-272; genus UBA1740. Next base: position 4,060 of record JAFVXT010000065.1, on the reverse strand, counting down.
GGTGCGCTTGCGCAGGGAAGAGGCAATGCAGGAAAAATTTGCAGCGGATATTGTGCAGATCTCGTTTTGTGGGATCTTTATCCTTCCTTTGTCAGCTTTGACAGCACTCTTATGTATACGGCAACGGCCGATCAGGTTTTCATGACGGTGGTTGACGGGCAAATTCTCTATGAAAACGGCACCTTCAGAACAATTGATACAGAGCAATTGTTTTTCGAATTTGAGAAAATATGTGAAGATTTTTCTTCACGACGTTTCAGAAAGGAGCAACCATGAACCAACAAACGCAAGGTGCGACGGGGAGCAACCAAAGAGATAAAAAAATGTTGCTTTCGGGTGTGCTGATCCTGACGATTTCCAATCTTCTTGTGAAGATTTGCGGATTTATTTATAAAGTGCCCATGAATCAGATGCTCGGTGACGAGATGATCAACATCAGTGCGGCGCATTCTATTTACAATATTCTTTATATGATCTCTACGGCGGGTATTCCCGTAGCGGTATCCGTGCTTGTCTCGGAATGCCGCGCCAAGGGCGACGTTTTGCGCTTGAAGCGTGTGTTCCGCGTTTCTCTCATCTCCCTGATCGCGGTCGGAGCTGTTGGGTGCTTGGTGATGGTTGGCTCGGCGGGCGTTCTTTCACGCGTAAATTCGGGGGGCGAATCCTTCCGTTGCATTCTCGCCATTGCTCCCTCGCTCTTTTTCATTGCCATTTGCAGCGTGTATCGAGGTTATTTTCAAGGCTTTCAGCAGATGGCGCCCACTGCCATTTCCGAGATCATCGAATCCTTCGGAAAAATGGCTCTCGGCTTGATCTTTATTTACCTTGCGCTTTACCGCTTCGGGCAGTCACAGCTTTCGGCGGCCGCATGGGCAGTTTTTGCAGAAACCTTCGGCATTGTGCTCGGGACTTTGTTTTTGATTTCGATCCGTCGCTATTATCATCAAAAGAAGAAACTGACGATGTTTGGCGATGCCATTGCCAACGAAAGTGTGACCGATGCAAGCCCTGTTTTGCCGCGATTGGCGAGCATTGCCATACCGATTTCCTTGAGTGCGGTGATGCTCAACATTGCCGCGCTTGTTGATTCGCAGATGATGTGGCCGCTTTTGACAAGATACCTCGGCGATTCTGCGCTCGCCAAGGAAATTGCCTCCGACTATACGACAGGTGCGGTGACCTTATATAATCTCCCGACGGTTCTCATTTATCCGATCTCCTGCTCAATTGTTCCGTTCCTTTCGGCGGCGCTGAAGTCGGGCGATGAGCATTCCGTGCGGCGTGTGACCAATTCCGCACTGCGGCTGACTGCCTTGATTGCCTTGCCCTGTGCGCTCGGTATGAGTGCTTTGAGCGGCCCGATTCTCGATATGCTTTTCGGTGGCGGCGATGCCAAAATGGCCACCAATGCAGGTCCGCTTTTGAGTATTCTTTCCATCTCTGTCTTTTTGGTGTCCATGCTTTCGGTCACCAATGCGCTTTTGCAGGGCAATCACCGTGAAAAGAAGCCCATGATCTCCATGGCGGCAGGACTTGTTGTGAAGATCGTTTCGGATATTTTGCTCACGACCTTTTTCGGCGCTGTGGGTGCGCCGATCAGTACGGTTCTTTCCACGCAACCGTGGTCTGCTTCAATTTCTTCTTCGTATTGCGGTATACGGTGGCAAGACCGAATTTTATCTCGGTTTTCTTCCGTCCTTTCGTGGCAGCACTCATGGCGGCGGGCGGTGCAATCTTCTCATACAGACTTTTTGCAAAATATCTGTTTGGTGTAACGCTTTCGACAATTTGCGCCGTACTTTGTGCAATGCTCGTTTATCTGATCGCCGTTTTCATTTTTGGGTGCATCAACGAAGAGGATATTTCCATGCTTCCCAAGGGCAAAAAAATCGGTGGAATTTTGCGTCGCTTGCATTTGTTGAGATGATTTGACGGCTCCTTTTGACATTTTGCAAGCATAAAAATGATTTTTTTGCAGTTTTTTAATCAAAAATCACAAAAAAAATGATAAAAAAGTGTAAAATTACTATTTTTTTTGAAAAAAACCCTTGATATCTTGTGAAAAACGTGATATACTTTATAAAGAAGAACGGTGAGTATTGAAAATATCACCGAAAAAATTTGAAGGAGAGAAAAATCATGAACAAGACTCAGTTGGTTGAGGCAGTCGCACTCAAGGCAGATCTCAAGAAAAAGGATGCTGAAGCAGCAGTCAGTGCTGTTCTTGAAGCAATTGCCGATGCATTGGTAGAAGGCGATAAGATCCAGATCGTCGGTTTTGGTACATTTGAAGTCAAATCAAGAGCTGCAAGACAGGGACACAACCCTTTGACCGGCGAAAAGATTCAGATTCCCGCAGCAAAGCATCCTGCTTTCTCTGCAAGCAAGGCTCTGAAAGACGCTGTCAACAAACAAGTTTTTTCAATGCGTCTTGATAAATACCTGAAAGTATCAAGAATCATCAAGCGCAGAACCGTTGCAAACGATGCTTGCGATTCGGCGCACGTGTGCGTGAATGGGCGACCGGCCAAGGCCTCTTATGACGTCAAGGAAAATGATATCATTGAGATTGCTTTCGGTGCTCGCACCTTGCGCGTACGTGTTTTGAATATCAAGGACAGCACGAAGAAGGCTGATGCAACGGAAATGTATGAAGTGATGAACGAGCATGATTAAGGTGTCGTTGACATATCCTCGCACCTTGCCGCATATCTTTGATTGATGGCAAAGGTGCGGCATCATGAAAGATACGCCCGCTCTTTTGCCGTTTGGCAAAAAAGGGGGCGTGTTTTTTTATGACAGGAAAGGTCCAGAGCAAATCGCAGGCAAAGGATCATACTTTAACTCTTGAAAACAGAGCAAAGCTCTTTTTGAACGGCATTGAAGAGGTGGTCAGCTTCGATGAACGCACCGTGGTTTTGAATACGGCCTTGGGGGCAATGAGCATTGAAGGTGAGGGACTGCACGTTCTTTCGCTTTCACTCGAAAACGGACACGTAACCGTAGAGGGGCATATTGATGCGATTTTTTATGAAAACCGCACCGAAAAGGTCAAACGCGGTTTCTTTTCAAGGCTGACGCGCTGATGACGCTGGATTTTTCTCTTCAGGAAATTTTTGTCGGCTCTTTGTATGCCGCGTTGATGGGGGCCTTTTTCGGTTTTCTTTACGACTGGGTGCGTTTGATTCGCTTGCTTTTGGGAACTGCTTATCGCGGCCGTTTTATGAAGGGGCTTTTTGCAAAGCATAGCGCGCCGATCGAAGAGAAGGTGAAAGCGTTTAAGGAAAAACACAGATGGTACAGAGCTTTTTTGAAATGGCTGGACGTTTTTCTTGATTTTCTTTATTGCGCCTTTTGCGGAATGTGCTATGCCGTCTTTCTTTACGCTGTCAATTGCGGTATTTTTCGTTTTGCTTTTATCTTGGGAACGTTTCTTGGTTTTTTTCTTTACAGAAAAACGATCGGACGAGTTTTCTTCTTTTTATTGCGTGAATTGGCGGCGTTTTTTTATTTGATTTTTCACTATATAGTCGTTATTTTCAAAAAATTGATCTTTCGACCCTTAAAATGGATCTTTTCACGTATTTTTTTTCCATTTTACCGCAAATTACTATTGCTATTTCACAAAAAATATGTTATAATGAAGAAAAACAAAGAAGATTAAGCAAAGGTGGTACGTTCATGCGGATCGGTAAAGTCTTGCTCGTCGTTGTCATGGTGTCCTTCGTGCTCTTTTCTTGCTTGACACTTGCGTCTCTGCGTCTGACGTACGAGGAGCTTGAAAAGGATTTGCAAGAGGTTCGTGAACAGATCGACGCATGCGATGAAGAGATCGCGCGCTACGAAAGCGATCTTTCCTGTGATATGGATGCCGCTTTTATCGAAAGAACCGCACGTGAAAAACTGAACCTTTGCCATGCTAATGAAATTATCATGGAGTACCATGTCAATCAATAAATTCCGCATGCGCGGAATGGTCAGCCGCCCTTCTGTGCAATTCGTTTTTGGGCGGCTGTTTCTCTTTTTTGAGTGACAAAGGAGTCTTTATGATCAGATGTAT
>JAFVXT010000064.1 GCA_017501005.1 Clostridia bacterium | reverse complement strand
GGTTTTGAGTGCGGACCAGTCCATGCCGCGCATATCAATGCCCGAAAGGAAGGTCAACCACGTAGCAGCCAATGTCAATCGACCGATGCCGAGTGACGCATGGAAGGTATCGCGGTAGATCTTTGCGCCGTTCTTATAGAGATGCTGGAACGCCGTACCCGAAGGAATGATACCGTCGGCACGAATCTCCTCAGCTGCTTTTTTGTAAGCTTCATGCACGTCGCGATACATATCGGCCTGGTCCTCATAGTGAAGCTCGTCCGTCAGACGCGGCGAGCCCTGCTCGTATGCCCAGGTCTCCTGCAGATAGATTTTGGATTTCGGTGAATATTTGCGCGCGAAGGCAACAAGCTCGGAAAGATACGGCTGATAGGTTTCGTAGCGCGGTGCATGATGGCTGACCTGCTGGAAGGTGATGGCGTCCCAACAATCGACTGCAAGGAAAGCAAAAACATCCTCCAAGCTGACGTAGAAGCCCGTATACTCGCCGTTCACTTGCTGCGCGTATGCCTTCTGTCCATTCAGCATATTGCGGTAATGACGGGCAAGCGAGCAACCGCCGATAGGCAGATTACACGTCGTCATCGTCACACCCGACAAAGCCGCAACGTCATGCAAATATATATGCGCGTCTTCCGAAAAACTGTTGCCAATCGATAAAATTCTCATCATGTTCTCCTATGTTTATATCATTTTATTTTGCTTTTTTGATTTTCAGAAGGTCCTTGACCGTTTCTGCCACGTCCTCGCCCGTCAAAGAGCAATCGCGATAAAGCGTGGTTGGCTCGGTGGGCTTCACAAATCTGTCGGGAATGGCGCGAATGGCACTCTTCACACCGCGGCCTTCAAATTCTTCAGAAAGCTCATGGCGAAGCAGCATAGAAGCGCCGCCCGCTTCAATGCCTTCCTCCAAAAAGACGGCGGCCTTGACCGATGCGGGCAAAAGTGCCAGAATCTCTTCGGCCGTCACGTCATACGGCTTTAAGCGTTCAAGCAAAATAATTCCTGCGGAAATTCCTTCTTTTTTAAGAATGTCCGCGGCACGCAAAGCCTCGCTGACTACACATCCGTAGGTGATGATCACGGCACTCGGTCGGGCGTTTTTTCTGAAATTCGGGTGCGTAAAGCGTCCTTCCTCCTCTTTGCGCGAGAAAAACTCTTCGAGAACGCGCCCTTGCTCGCCTGCGTTCGGATAACGCACACAAACGGGCGAATCCACGGCATCGCTTGCCATCAGGTGCAATATACGGCGCAACGAAGCGAACGAGGACGGCGCATACAGCGTGATATTCGGAATGCCCGAAAGAAAAGCAACATCAAAAATACCGTGGTGCGTCGGTCCGTCCCCCGATGCGAGAGCGGCGCGGTCAATGGCCAGACGAACGGGAAGGTTCTGCAAAGCGGCATCGTGCAAAACGTTATCGTAGGCGCGCTGCAAAAAGGTGGAATACACGGCAAAGAAGGGCTTCATACCGCCTGCCGCCAAGCCCGAGGCAAAGGTGGCCGCGTGCGCCTCGGCAATACCTACGTCAAAGAAGCGTTCGGGATAGGTATCGGCAAAGGGAGTGAGTCCTGTGCCGTCCTTCATAGCGGCAGTGATGGCCACGATTTTTTCGTCTTCTTCTGCGAGATCGCACAGAACGCGCCCGAAAACCTCCGAATAATTCGTCGGCATATCGGCCTTGGCAAGACTGTGATAGCGGCCCGGATTATGCTCGGCGGGCGCATAACCGCACCCCTTGACCGTACGCAAATGCACAAGTGCGCTTTCGCCCTTGCCCTTGGCGATACGGAGCAAACGCTCAACCGTATCGTAATCGTTGCCGTCGGCGGGACCGAGATAGAAAAGACCTAATTTTTCAAAATACGTGGAAGCATAAAGCAAGTCCTTGACGGTTTGCTTGGTATCGCGCAAAAGACGAAAGCAACGCTCACCGACAAAGGGCACCGCACGCAAAAAGCGTGCCGCCTTTTGCTTGCCGCGCGCATAATCGGAGGATGCGCGCAAACGCGCAATATAGCGTGCAAACGAACCGATATTCTTGGAGATCGACATCTCGTTTTCGTTGAGGACCACAATGAGACGAAGATCGGGTGAACAGTTATTGAGTGCTTCGTGCACCATACCGCCCGTATACGCGCCGTCGCCAAGCACGGCCACCGTATAGCCTTTACGCCCTGCAAGGCGATCTGCCTCGGCAAAGCCGATGGCGGCCGAAAGTGCAGTTGAGGCATGCCCCGCACCAAAGGGATCGTGCGGGCTTTCGTCACGCGTGGGGAATCCGGAAAGGCCGCCCACCGTGCGCAAGGAATCAAAATCCTGCAAGCGCCCCGTCAGCATCTTATGAACGTAGCATTGGTGACCAACGTCGAAAATGATGCGATCGTGAGGGGAACGGAAAACGCGATGTAAAGCGATAGTCAGCTCCACCACCCCGAGATTGGAGGCGAGGTGACCGCCATGCTCTTTGACTCGTTCAACAAGAAAGCGGCGGATCTCGGTTGCCAGATCACCCATAGCCTCGCGCGGCAGGCGGCGCAGATCTTCGGGCGAAGAAATCTCTTCAAGATAATGCGTTTTTTTCATTCTCACACGCTCCCTTCCTTCGCGTTTTTTTGTTTTCTGTTTTCTGTGGGCGAGCAGCCCATGATCTTACGGTACGCACGAAAAAACGTGGAATAATCGGCAAATCCGACGCGATAGGCAACGTTTGATACAGAATCCCCCTCGGCGATCCATTGCTTTGCCAGAAGAATGCGCTTGCGCGTCAGATAATCCATCACCGTGATGCCGGTTCTTTTCTTGAATACACGGCAAAGATGAAATTTGCTGACAAAGAAATGCGCGGAAAGCGCATCAAGCGTCATGGGTGAGGTCAGATTGGCATTCAAATAACGAAGCACACGCACACCGAGCGGCTCATCAGCCGACAAATCCTCTTGCTTGATCGATGCTTTTTCGGCTTCGGGCGCGGCAGGCGTACGAAGCATGAGAAGGATCTGCCCGAGCAAAAGGCGGCGCATATCCAGATTGCCGTCTCCCGATTCGATCATGCGCTGAAAGAGCGAGGGCAGCAGCGGATCGACCTCGGAGGCATCGTAAAGCACGGAATGATTCTTATGAAGAAGCAAATAGTCTCCGTCCAGTGTTGGCAGAATACCGCTGTCGAAATTAACGGTACAGTGCTCGTATTCGCACCCTTCCACCAAACGCACGCAATGATATTCGCGCGGACGGATGAAAAGAAGCATGTGCGGAAAAAGAGGATAGGCAGCATCTTCCACAATGTATACCCCTTCCCCTTTAAAAAGATAAAAGATCTCGTAGGTCTCGTGGCAATGGCGTTCGAAAGCACGAAGATCGGGTGCGGGGGTATGCGTGTAAGAAAAATCAAGACCTTGCCCCAGGCGGTCCTTATCGTGAAAATACACACGATACGAGCCGTTCTTTTTGTCGGTCATCTTCACGTTTCCTTTCTTTGCACGTCTCTTCATCGGATCAATTCATTTTTATTCTATCACAAGAGGACAAAAAATGCAATGCTTTTTGCAACATCAGCCATGTCTTTTAAGCTAACAAAATCTTACCACATAACGCCGTCAATGTCAAGTCCGGGAACGCCACTTGACAATGCTTGTGCTGAAAATTTCTTCAGCACACTCAAATCCGAGTGGCTTCATCGGTACACACCGGCGACCAAGGAGGAGGCTCGCCTCCTCCTTGGTGAATACATTCATTTCTACAACGACGAACGTATTCAACTAAAGACAAAACTGACACCGTACGAAAAACGATGTCAGTTTCAAGAAATATTGAGCTTTTAAGAGCAAATCAAAGCTATTCCAACGTTGCC
>JAFVXT010000063.1 GCA_017501005.1 Clostridia bacterium | reverse complement strand
TACCCCCGATCTTCTTATTGAGGAAGCATTTCACGTTTCCCCCAAAAAAGGAGATTATACTGCTCTCAAAGCAGCTTTTGATTATCACAAATCCAAGGGGCGCTTTTGCTACGTGCAAACGCCCGGATTTTTCGAGTTTTTCAACGAAGTGTTCGGCATTCAAAATCAGCTGATGTATCTGCTTTTGTACCCCGAGGAGCTCGCCGAGCTCTATCGCCGTCAAGCCGATTGGATCATCGAATTTGCCGACATTTGCATTGATATGGGAATGGATTGCATCCATATCTCCGACGACTGGGGCTCGCAGCGTGACCTGATGTTCGATCCCGAGCTTTGGCGCGAGCTCATAAAACCCAATTTCAAGCGTGTCATCGACCACGTACATTCGCGCGGTGTGTTTGTCAGTTTGCACTCCGACGGTTGCATTGATAAAATCACCGACGACTTAGCGGAAATCGGTATTGATATGGTGCACCCGTGGCAGGAAAGCGCCGGGATGTCGTATGACACCTACATCGAAAAATATGCCGACAAGTTCGCCATTCTTGGTGGACTTTGCGTACAATCGGTTGTCGGTGTTCTGCCGCAGGCAGATCTGCTTGACGAAATTAGACGCGTATTTGCGAAAATGCGCGGACGTCGTTGGATTTGCTGTACCACGCACTTTGTGCAATCGCATTGCACGATGGAAGATCTCGACGCCGCATACGATCTCGTTTACGAGCTTGCGCGCAGTGAGATTCCAAGTCAAAATTGAGGAAGAAAACAATGTCAAATTACAACATGAGACAATGGGTGCTTGGTCTTATTGGCACCCACCCAAAAAAGCCGATGCCGATCCTATCTTTTCCGTCGGTAAATTTGCTCGGTGTCAGCGTGCGCGAGTTGATCTCGGATAGCACCCTGCAAGCGCGCGGTATGCAAGCTGTGGCAGAGAATACCCCTGCGGCGGCGTCGGTCAGCTTTATGGACCTCTCGGTTGAAGCCGAATGCTTTGGCGCAACCGTTACCGTCACCGACGATGAAGTGCCTACCATCAAGGGGCGTATCATCAATGACGCGGACGAGGCAGAGGCGCTTGCTGTTCCCACAGTGGGGAGCGGCAGAACGCAAATTTATCTCGATGCTATTCAAAAAGCGAAAGAAAGCATTACCGACCGTCCCGTTCTCGCGGGCATGATTGGGACTTTTTCGCTTGCGGCGCGCCTTTTTGACGTCTCCGAAATTATGATGGATTGCTATGACGATCCCGATATGGTACATACGGTGCTCCAAAAATGCACGCAGTTTCTCATTGCTTACGCCAAAGCTTACCGCGAGGTTGGAGCTGACGGTATTGTAATGGCAGAACCCGTAGCAGGGTTGCTTTCTCCCTCTTTGGAAGAGGAATTTTCCGCACCTTATGTCAAACAGATCGTGGATGCTGTGCAAGATGATCACTTTATCGTCATCTACCACAACTGCGGCGACAACGTTCCCAAGATGCTTCCGTCCATTCTTTCCACAGGGGCGGCGGCGTATCATTTTGGCAACGTTGTGGATTTAGAAAAGGATATTCTCAAAAAAGTTCCTGCCGATGTGGTAGTAATGGGCAACATCGACCCCGTAGGTGTTTTTCGCATGGGGACGCCCGAGTCTGTCCGCGCGGCGACCACCGAGCTCCTCAAAAAATGCACCCCGTATCCCAATTTTGTGCTGTCCTCGGGTTGCGATATGCCGCCCAAAACTCCGTGGGAGAATATCAATGCGT
>JAFVXT010000062.1 GCA_017501005.1 Clostridia bacterium | reverse complement strand
ATAGCGAACGTAAAGCGAGATGCGGTTGGCTTCGTTCAAAGAATTCCAGAGCATATCGGTCATCTCGTCAATATCGTCGGGAATGGCCACGCGCTCGGGTTCGCCCGTAAAGGTAGGAATGGGCGTGCCGTCGGTCAGATAGGTATGCAGAAAATGACCGAGACCGGGCAATGCGGCATAAGAGAAGGTATAGCGGTTGCAGGCAGAGCCGAATTCGTCGGCGCTCTTCAGAATGCTCATTTCGTAAGAGAAATCCTTGGCGGCGAAGGTCAGCATACCGCTGATACGGGGGGTGAAGTTGGGGGCGTCGGGCTCAAAGGCGCGGCGAGAAAGAGCGGCTGCAAAGCTTTCGCCCTTCTTGAGCCCCTCGTAAACCGTATCGGTCTGGTCGCCGTTCGTCACGATCAGCTTGTTTTCATACTGACGGATGGGCGCGTAAATGATGAGAGACGGATCCTCTACCTTGGATTCGTCAAAGGGATGGATCATGAGCGTATCGCCCTCCTCCACGAACACGCGGTTACGGCTGTTTTCGCTTCTGCCCATGATGAAATAGGCGGTGACGGCCTTTTTGCCGTCGGCACTCTTACCGATCACAATGCCGCGTCCGACGTAGGGATTGGGGCTGATCAGCGTGCCGATATTGTGAGTTTCGTAAATATTCATAGCTTATTTTCCTTTCATTCAGCGGACAGTGACGCCCGAGCGGCGCATCATTGCCGATACTTTTTCAACCGAGGCGGGCAGAATCTTCCATTCGGCCTCCTCCATCACGCGGCGCTGCAGAGTCTTGGCATCGTCGCCCTCACGAACGGCAACCGCCTTCTGCATGATGATCTCACCGCCGTCGGGGATTTCATTGACGAAATGCACGGTAGCACCCGTCAGACGCACGCCGCGCGCAAGCGCGGCCTCGTGCACGCGAAGACCGTAATATCCCTTACCGCAGAAGGCGGGAATGAGAGAGGGATGCACGTTCAGAATACGGCGGTCGTAGCGGCGGGTGAAATCCTCGCTCAAAATCGAGAGGAAGCCTGCCAGCACGATCAGGTCGATCGAATAGGCTTCAAGAGCCTCGACGATTTTTGCTTCAAAATCGTCGGGATGCTCTTTTCTTGAAACCGTGAGCGCGGGAATGGCGGCATTTTTGGCACGCTCGAGCGCATAGGCCTCGGGATTGCTGGAAAGAACCAGCTCGATCTTACCGTTTCTGATCTTCCCTGCGCGTTCGGCATCAATGAGCGCCTGCAAATTGGTGCCGCCGCCCGAGACGAGAACGGCAATGCGTGCCTTCGGTTGCCTCTTCAGCATAATTCGACGCCTCCGTCACCCTTGACGGCCTCGCCGATGATATAGGCGTCCTCGCCTGCGTCGCGGAGAATGGAAAGTGCGAGATCTGCATCCTTCTTCGGCACGCAAACGCTCATACCGACACCCATATTGAAGGTGTTGAACATGTCGCGCTCGGGAATCTTACCCTCTGCCGCGAGTCTTTCGAAGATGGGAAGAACGCGCACGGCCTTCTTTTCGATCTTGGCGGTCATGCCCTTCGGGAAGGAGCGCGGAATATTTTCATAGAAGCCGCCGCCCGTGATATGCGAGACGGCACGCACGTCCACCTTTTCAAAGAGGGCGAGCATCGGCTTGACGTAGATTTTCGTGGGAGTGAGAAGATTTTCAAAGAGATCGCGGCGCTCGGGGGTGAGCACGGTCTCGTCGTTCACGCCGAAAACGCGGCGAACGAGCGAAAAGCCGTTCGAATGCACGCCCGACGAGGGGAGCGCGATGATCACGTCGCCCGCCTCCATGCGGTCGTTGCGCAGGATTTTTTCGCGATCAACCACACCGACGGCAAAGCCGGCAAGGTCATATTCGTTTTCGGGATAGAAGCCGGGCATCTCCGCGGTTTCGCCGCCGATGAGTGCCGCGCCCGACTGCACGCAGCCCTCGGCCACGCCTTCAACAATGGCGGCAATGCGTTCGGGAACGTTTTTTCCGCACGCGATGTAATCAAGGAAGAAGAGGGGCTTTGCGCCGCAGCAGATGACGTCGTTGACACACATGGCAACGCAGTCGATGCCGACGGTATTGTGGCGGTCAAGCAGGAAGGCCAGCTTGAGCTTGGTGCCCACACCGTCCGTACCGCTGACGAGCACGGGATGATTGATTCCCGTCAGATCGAGATCGAAAAGGCCGCCAAATCCGCCGATATCAGAAAGAGCGCCCTTGGTCATGGTGCGCGCAATGTGCGTTTTCATCAGTTCAACTGCGCGGTAGCCGGCGGTGATATCCACGCCCGCCGCTTTGTAGCTTTCGCTTTCGCTTTTCATAGTTCTTTGTCCTTTCTTTGTGTCGTAGCTTTATATTTTATTATTTTCAAACCGATTCAAGTCCCGCGTTTATGCGTTGAAGCGTTCTTCAACGGCACGGTTTTTGGCAAGCACCTTTTCAGCGCCCGCCGCTCTTGCCGCATCCAGGCGGCAAGCCAAGTCCTCGTCTTCAATGGCCAGCATCTGCACGCAGAGAAGCGCCGCGTTCGCAGCGCCGTCCACGGCAACGGTGGCCACGGGAATGCCCGTCGGCATCTGCACGGTGGAAAGGAGCGCGTCAAGACCGTCGAAATTCGCACTCTTGACGGGAATACCCACCACGGGCAGGGTGGTATTGGCGGCAATCGCGCCTGCTAAGTGCGCCGCCATGCCTGCGGCGGCAATCAGCGCGCCGAAGCCGTTTTTGCGGGCGTTGCGGGCAAATTCACGCGCCTCCTCGGGGGTTCTGTGCGCCGAATAGACGTGCACCTCAAAGGGAACGCCGTATTCCTTCAGCGTATTGATGGCCTTTTCAACCACGGGAAGATCGCTGTCGCTCCCCATCACGATTCCAACTTTTTTCATCTTGATATCTCCTTTTTTGCCGTTATTCATGAAAAAAAGGCAGTCTTATCCCTTGACGCGGAAAAGAACTGCCCAGACGGTCGGCCTTTGCACGCCCCGCGTTCCTTTGTGGTGCTCCACAGATCCGTCAGTTGCGCAGGGGTAATATTACTTATCTATTATATCATTCTCTTCGAATTTTGTCAATAGAAAAAGATAAAAAAACATCAAGGTTGCGCCGCTTTTCTATTGGTGATTTTCCACAACAAAAAGAGCAGCTCAAGCTTCGCCGGCCCGAGCTGCCTCGTTTTCATCATGTACCCCTTACACCTTCGGGCGCAAGGTCAGGGTAGCCTCAGCCTCGCACGCGATAGAATTGCGCAAAAAAGAAATTTTGATGCGGTCGCCCGCCGTCTTATGTGAAAGAAATTCGGTGAGATCATTGACGGTTTTCACGCTTTTACCGTCCACCGCCGTGATCACGTCGCCCTTTTTAAGCCCTGCCGTATCGGCGGCTGAGCCCTGCTCCACTTGCGATACGTAAAGGCCTCCCGTGGCAGCAATGCAGCCGACGCCAAGATACCCGCGCTCGCTTTCATCGTAATATTTCTGCTCGATCAGCTCCTGCATGATGGGCAGCGCATCGCTGATCGGAATGGCATAGCCCATGCCCTCTACCTCGGTTGATGCGTATTTCATCGAATTGATGCCGATGACCTCGCCCGCCATATTGAGAAGCGCGCCGCCGCTGTTGCCGGGGTTGATGGCGGCATCGGTCTGAATGAGCGGAATCGACGCCCCCGCGTCGCTTTCAACCGTACGGCCGAGCGCACTGATGCACCCGATGGTCACGCTCTGTCCGTAGCCGAGGGCGTTACCGATGGCAACAGCCCCCTGCCCCAATCGCAAGCTGTCCGAGCTGCCAAGCTTGGCTTTGCGGACTTCTGCCAAGGTTTTTTCTCCCATATCTGCCGTTTTGACAATAAGCACGGCGAGGTCATAAGAGGACTCGGCACCCTTTACGGTTGCCTCGCATTCGGTGCCGTCCACAAAACGGACGCTGATGCTGTGGCTGTCCTCCACCACATGATTGTTGGTGAGAATGTAAAGATGGGTATGATCCTGATCCTGCGCCACGATGATGCCCGAGCCCGCACCCTCGCTTTCATATTCATAAGAACCGCCGAAAATACCGCTCTGCACGTTTTTCACCTTGACGGTGATGGCCACCATCGCAGGCATGACCGCCTCCACGATTTCGCTGACGTCATAGGCCGTACCGACTGCGTTTTCGGTTTCGGGAATCTGCTCCTTGTCGGCTGTGGCCGAGCCTTCTTCCTCGGTGGGTGTGACAAAATCAAGGTCCTCACTCTCCGCTTCGGTCGGCGCGCCACTCATTGTGTCGGTTTTTCCCGTTTCTTCGTTTTTGCCGGCGGTCGGCGTTTCACTTGGCTGCACGCTTTCCGTCTCCTGCTCCCGAAGCGAGAAGGGAAATTGGCAGGAGGCTGCCGTTACCGCAAAGAGCGCGAGCGCAAGCATCAAGGAAAGCAGGCGTGCCGTTTTTCTTTTCTTCATCATATATATCTCCGTTCTGCCGCACGCGGCGGCACAAAGTTCTTTCTGTTGCTTTTTCAAAACACCTCGGACAAAGCGCAAGGGATCGTCAAAACACGGTCTTATTATAAAGGAGAAAAATGACAGATGTATGAACACGCACTGAACTTCATGAAAAAACTTTGTTTTGATCTCAGTAAAAGGCTTTTACCTTCTCCCTTTTTGTTTTTTACCGCAAAAGGCGCATGCCAAACACGCTTTCGGGCTTCACCTTCGCAAGGGCTTGTTCATCATCACCAAAAAAAGCGTTCTCAAATTATCCATTTTGAACAAGACTATGAAAAAATATTT
>JAFVXT010000061.1 GCA_017501005.1 Clostridia bacterium | reverse complement strand
GCAAACGGGGCAGATTTCGGGCGCTTTCTTGCCCATCATGAGATGGCCGCAGTTACGGCATTCCCACATGGTAGCTTCGCCCTTGGCAAAGACCTCTTGCATTTCAACGTTTTTGAGCAGCTTGCGGTAACGCTCCTCGTGTGACCTTTCGATCTTGGCAACCATACGGAACTGTGCGGCCAAGGCGATGAAGCCTTCTTCTTCGGCATCCTTTGCGAAGCGGTCGTACATATCCGTCCACTCATAGTATTCGCCCTCTGCGGCATGGAGGAGATTCTGTGCGGTATCACCGAGCTCGCCGAGAGCCTTGAACCAAAGCTTTGCGTGCTCCTTTTCATTATTGGCGGTTTGCTCGAAAATAGCGGCGATCTGCTGATAGCCTTCCTTTTTGGCAACCGAAGCGAAATAAGTATACTTATTTCTTGCCTGGCTTTCGCCCGCAAACGCTTCCATCAGATTTTTTTCGGTTTTTGAACCCTTCAATTCCATGGTCGATTCTCCTTTAAATTCAAAGATTTGATGCTTTTATCATAGCATATAAAACGTCGATTGTCAATATTTTCCAAAGAAAAAAAGGGACTTCATGCAAATCTGCATGAAGTCTCTTTTTTCGTTAGTGCTTCTGCTCTGCGAGCAAGCGGCGGATTCTCTTGGACTGGTTCAAAAGACCGCTGATGGTCTGGTCGTGGTTCAATGTATCGATAATGTAAGCAACGTACTTACACATATTGACTTCTGAATACCACTCGCGCTTGAGAAGCTCGGGGGTACGGTAAATGAGGTTTGTGGTGAAGATTTTTGTGAAGAGACCGTCCTCGTAAGCCTTATCCATGATCTCGAGGCCGTTGCAGAAGAGGCCGAAGGTTGCGAACACGAAAATGCGGCGTGCGCCCTTTTCCTTGAGCTGCATGGCAACGTCGAGAATGGATTCGCCCGAGGAGATCATATCGTCAACGATGATGACGTCCTTATCGGTGAGGTCGCGGCCGAGATATTCGTGCGCTTCGATCGGGTTCTTACCGTCAACAATCACCGAATAATTGCGGCGCTTATAGAACATACCGAGATCGATCCCCAGCATGGAGGAATAGTACATACACTTGGACATACCGCCTTCATCGGGAGATACGATCATGATCTGATCCTTATCAAAGGTAATATCGGGATAAGTATGGACGAGAGCCTTGATCATCTGATAGCTGGAGCGAACGTTTTCGAAGCCGCTCAACGGAATGGCGTTTTGCACTCGGGGATCGTGTGCATCAAAGGTGATGAAGTTTTCAACACCCATATTGATCAGCTCCTGCAAAGCGAGCGCGCAGTCAAGAGACTCGCGCGAAGAACGCTTGTGCTGTCTGCCCTCGTAAAGCATGGGCATGACAACCGAAATTCTGCGTGCCTTGCCGCCGATCGCGCCGATAATTCTCTTCAGATCCTGGAAGTGATCGTCGGGACTCATGGGTACGGTTTGGCCGTACATTTTGTACGTTACACCATGGTTGAATACATCAGAAATGATATACACGTCATTTCCGCGCAACGACTGGTGGATCAAGCCCTTCGCTTCGCCGCTGCCGAAGCGGGGGCAGGATGCCTCAACAAGAAAAGTGCCTTCGCTATCGTGACGGCGCCATTCCTTCAGATAACTGTCGACCTGTGCGACAAAATCCTCGCAACCGCGCGTGCAGATCACACTCAAATCTCCGTACAATGAATCCTTCATAAAGCTTTCCGTCCTCATCTTTCTTTTTCTTCATCGGGGTCACAAATCATTACCGTATATTATTATAGCAAATTCGCAACAGAAAAGTCAAGTGCAAAAACCAATCATAAACGACTTTTTTCTTCTTTTTGCAAAAGTTCTGCGAAATGGACAAAAAAATCCCGTTTTTTTTCTTTTTTTCGACATGAATCGCAAAAGTCACACAGTATACATATACTGTAACAGTTTATTTCAAAGAAAGGACAGCATCACCATGAATCTTTCCGACAAAGTGCAAAACGAAGCCTCCTTTGGCTTTCTGACAGTCCGCGCCTACACGGCGGGTGAGGCTTTACCCGTAGAAGGTGCCACCGTCACCGTGCGCGACGGCGGGGACGGCCTGATCACCGAAGAGATCGTCCGTCAAACGGGCCGCTCGGGGCAGACCGAGCCTATTGCCCTGCCCGCCCCTTCAGCCATGGATTCGCAATCTCCCTCGCTCACGCGACCGTATGCCATCTATGACGTGACCGTCACGCATCCGCGCTTCTATCCCTTCCGCGCCACGGGTGTACCCGTCTTCGCGGGGATCACGTCGTTACAGCCCGTCAACATGATTCCCTTAACCCGCTTTGACAGTGCCGACCGCAAGCCCGAAGGGATCACCGACACCCAAAACGAGCAGGATCTGTTCGACGATTGAAAGGAGAACGACATGCCGCCCATTATCCCCGAAAACATCACCGTCCATCTCGGCAGACCTTCTGCAAATGCGCAAAACGTCACGCTTCCCTTTCCCGAATACATCAAAAACGTCGCTTCAAGCGAAATCTATCCCACGTGGCCCGAATCCGCCATCCGCGCCAATATCTATGCGCAGATCTCCTTTGCGCTCAACCGCATTTACACCGAGTTTTACAGAAGCCAGGGCTACGATTTTGACATCACCAATTCAACCGCCAACGACCAATCCTTCATCTACGGCCGCGATATTTTTGAAAACATTTCACTCATCGTTGACGATATCTTCGATAGCTACGTGCGCCGCCAAGGGAGCATCGAGCCTCTCTTTACCGCCTACTGCGACGGCATTGAAGTGCAGTGCAACGGCCTTTCGCAATGGGGGACTGTCACACTGGCCGAGCGCGGCTTGACGCCTTACCAGATCCTCACCAATTATTACGGCAACAATATCGACATCGTCACAAACGTTCCCGTCGGCGATATTGAAGAAAGCGTACCGCTCTCTCCCCTTCGGCTCGGCTCGATCGGCTCGGACGTGCAGCGCATTCAGGTGCAGCTGAACCGCATTTCTGCCAACTACCCCGCCATTCCGAAGATCTATCCCGTCAACGGCATTTTTGACGAAAGCACCGAAGAGGCCGTGCGCGAATTTCAAAGGATCTTTTCTCTCACCGACGACGGCATCGTCGGTCGGGGCACGTGGTATCGCATCCAGTATATTTATACGGCTGTCAAAAGGCTGGCCTCGCTCGATTCGGAGGGGCTGACGCTTTCCGAAAGCTCAACACAATACCCCGAGGAGCTCTCGATCGGTTCGGTCGGCATCGGTGTGCGTGTGCTGCAATACTTTTTGCGTTACATTGCCAATTTCAATCCGAACGTACCGACGCTGACCGCCGACGGTCAATTCGGCCCTGCCACCGAGGAAGCCGTCCGCGCATTCCAGACGGAATACGGCCTGCCCGTCACGGGCGTTGTGAACGAGCCGACGTGGGACTCCATCTATAACGTGTATCTTTCGCTCGTTGCCTCCATTCCGTTAGAATACCGAGAAGGAAGGATCATTCCCTTTCCGGGCACCACGCTCGTGCGCGGCTCAAGCGGTGAAAGCGTAGTGCTTTTGCAGGAATACCTCAATTACATTGCGCAGACCTATACCGACATTCCCTCTGTCACGGTTGACGGCCAATTCGGCCCCGCCACCGAAAATGCCGTCCGCGCATTTCAGGAGGTTTTCGCTCTGACAGGACCCGAGGGCGTTGTGGGGGCAAATCTTTGGGATAGCATCACGAACGTCTATGAGGATCTTTATTACGGGAACCGCGCCGCCGAAGGACAGTACCCCGGGTATACCGTGCCGTAGAAAGCGCCCCGCTTCCCCTTTTCCGCAAATCACAGATAAAAAGGAAGCCTTCGCACAGGCGAAGGCCATGGTTTGACGATTTATGTACGATATCAAAAATCCCGAAAGCGCCGTGCGCATGACGCAAAGCTTTTTGCTTGAGATCTCTTACGTTGACGGAGATTTGCCGCACGTGAGCATCGACGGTATTTACGGCGAACGCACACGCCGTGCCGTGCGCATCTTTCAGCGCAAGCAAGGTCTGCCCGAAACAGGGCGCACCGACAGAGAGACATGGAACGCACTTTACGACGCGTATCTCATCGCTTATGCCGAAAACGAGCGTCGGCGCAACCGCGAATCTCGCGACCGTTAAGTCTCTTTCAAATAAAAAAACAAAAAAGTGAGAAATCGTGAGATTTCGAGAGCTTTTTCACAAAAAATCGGGTATAATCGAAGATGAAGCGGTTTACCCGATTGTTTTTGACTTTCTTTGACTTTGACTTTCTTTGACTTTTGTTGTATAATGAAATCACAAAGAGAAAAAGGGAGCTTTCGGGAGTCGAAGGCCAAGGTTTGAAAAAATGATCATTTCGGATAATATCGCACGCATGATTGAAGAGCTGATTGAAGAAAGCGGCGGTACGATTGAATTGAAGCGCAACGTCATGGCGGAACAGATCGGTTGTGCGCCCAGCCAGATCAATTACGTGATCATGTCGCGCTTCACACCCGAGCGCGGCTATCTGACCGAAAGCAGAAGAGGTGGCGGCGGATTCATTCGAATCGTCAAAAAGCCCTTGCACCGCAACGTTTTTCTCGTGCAGGTCATTGAAAGCATCGGCGCACGTCTCGAAGAAAGCGACTGTGCCGCCATTCTGCGCACCCTGAAGGCGCACAACGCCATTGACGCGCATGACGTGGATCTGATTGCCGTTGCACTGTCCGCCCCTTCCCTTGCCCCCATCTCGTCCAAAAAAGAGCAAAGTGAGGTACGCGCTGTGATGATGAGGCGCTTTCTCACCGCGCTCATGCAATAAAGTGCCTTATGAATGATAGAAAGGAAGCGAAAAACATGAAAGACGTATGTCAAAACTGTCAAAAAAAGCCTGCCGTTTTTTATTATGAGCAGATTATAAACGGCAAAAAAAGCAACTGCGCTCTTTGCGCAGACTGTGCTAAAGAATGGAGAAATTCGCATAAAAAGCAGGAGGACAACTATTTCCAGGCAACCGATTTCTCGCCCTTTTCGGGAATTGATGCCCTCTTCGGCTCACTTTTCGCGCCGAGCGGTATACAGCACTACGAGAGCAAGCGTTGTCCGCTTTGCAACGCCACCTGCGCCGATCTGAAGCGGAGCGGCAAGGCAGGCTGTGCCGTTTGCTACGAAACCTTCGCAGACGAGCTTGCACCGACCGTGCGCTCGATTCACGGAACACAAAAGCACACGGGACGTACCCCCGCCTCCCTTGGTGATAAAAACAAAAAGGAACGGCGACTCGCAGAGCTGCGCGAGGCACTGCGTCGTGCCGTAGAGGCTCAGGAATACGAGCAGGCCGTCAACTTGCGCGACGAGATCCGCGCGCTTGAAAAGGAATAAGGAGGACAATAAGATGTTTTGGTATGAAAAGAAAGCGGAGGGCAAGGACGTTTGCGTCAGCACACGCGTGCGCCTGGCTCGCAATCTGAAGGACTTTCCCTTTAAGGCGCGCCTCACAGACGAAAAGGCTGCCGAGATCGTCAACAAGCTTTTTGATATTTACAATGATCAAGAGAATTATACCGTCACAACCATGCAGGATATCGGCCGTATTGATGCGGAATCGCTTGCTGAGCGTCATTATATCAGCCGCGACTTTGCCAAGAGCACTTCCCCGCGCCTGCTTGTTCGCGATGATAGCCGCGATATTGCCATCATGGTAGGCGAAGAGGATCACTTGCGCATTCAGTGCATCAAAAACGGATACGCACTTGAAGAAGCCTTCCGTGCCACCATGGAAGAAGAAGCCTTCCTTGACAGCCGCCTTGACTTCGCATTCAGTGAAAGCCTTGGCTATCTCACGCACTGCCCGACCAACCTCGGTACGGCCTTGCGCATCTCCGTCATGATGCACCTGCCCGCCTTGACCGCGGCAGGCCGCATGGAAGCGCTCACCCAGCAGCTGCAAAAGATCGGCGTTACCGTGCGAGGCCTTTACGGTGAAGGCTCGCGTGCCGATGCCGCACTCTACCAGATCTCGAATCAGGTAACCATGGGCATCACCGAAGAAGAAACGCTTCGAAAGATGTCCAAGATCATTGGTCAGATCGCAGATACCGAGCGTGCAATGCGCACGTCATATGACGAAGAGACAAGTGAAAAGCTGCTTGATCGCGCCCAACGCTCGGAGGGCATCTTAAGAACGGCGCGTCTCGTCTCCTCCTCGGAATTTCTTTCGCTTTACAATGCCGCTCGCCTGGGCTGCATGATCGGCAATACCTCATCGCTCACCCCCGAGCTTCTTGACAGCTTGCTCTTTGCCGTCATGCCCGCAACCATGGAGCTTGCAGGCTACCGCGATACCGCCACAACGCTTCCGAAGGAAATGCAGCGTGACAAGAACCGCGCGGTATTGATTCAGAAAACCATCGCCGCCTACGGAAAAGGCGGCACAAAAAAGACAAGATCCACCCCGTCGGACAAGGAGCGCAAAAGCAAGAAAACTCCTGACGAGGCATAAGAAAGGAGTAAAATAATGGACGAACGTTTCACCCCCAAGGCTCAAAGCGCCATTCACCACGCACAAACGGCGGCGGGCAAGCTGGGGCACACCTTTATCGGCAGCGAGCATTTGCTTTTAGGCTTGCTCTTCGTGCGCGACAGCATTGCCGGACAGCTTCTTGAAAGTGCAGGTGTCGGCTATGAAAAAACCAAAGACACCATCTGCGAATATGCAGGCATCGGTGTGCAGACCCATCTTTCCTCTGCCGAAATGACACCGAGCCTGCAAAACATCATCAGAGCCTCTGCACGGGAGGCCATGCAATCCCACTCCCTCTCTATCGGCACCGAGCATCTTTTGCTCGCGCTCCTTTCGGAAAGCACCTGTGTGGCCGTGCGTCTTTTGCAGTCCTTCGGTGTTGCACCGAACGAGCTGCGCAACGAGCTGCTTTCCATGACCGAAAAGAGCGGCGATACGCGCGATGCTTCCCAAAAAGGCGGCACACGCAAGGCAGAAGAATCCACACTTTCGTCAATGCCGACGCTCGCAAGCCACGGCCGCGATTTGACCGAGCTTGCACGCAAGGGACAGCTTGATCCGATCATCGGCCGTGACGAGGAGACCTCTCGTGTGGTGCAGATTCTTTCCCGCCGCACAAAGAACAATCCCTGCCTGATCGGTGAGCCCGGTGTCGGTAAGACTGCAGTTGTCGAAGGACTTGCGCAACGCATTGTTGACGGCAACGTTCCCGAGCTTCTCAAAAACAAAATGATCGTCACCCTGGACGTTGCCTCCATGATCGCGGGAGCAAAATACCGCGGCGAATTTGAAGAGCGGCTGAAGGGCGTGATGGAAGAGGTGGCCAAAAACCAATCGGTCGTTCTCTTCATCGACGAGATCCACACCATCGTTGGTGCGGGAGCGGCCGAGGGTGCGGTTGACGCCGCCAACATCTTAAAGCCTGCTCTTGCACGCGGCGAAATGCAGTTGATCGGCGCAACGACCATTGACGAATACCGCAAGCACATTGAAAAGGATAGCGCGCTTGAGCGCAGATTCCAATCGGTTACGGTTGGCGAACCGACCGTAGATGAAGCCATTCTCATTCTGCAGGGCTTGCGCCCGAAATACGAAGAGCACCACAAGCTCAAGATTTCCGATGCGGCCATTGAAGCTGCCGTCAAGCTTTCCTACCGCTATATCAACGACAGATTTCTGCCCGACAAGGCCATTGACCTGATCGACGAAGCGGCCTCCAAACTACGAATTGACCGCAACAGCTTCCCCGAGGACATCAAGGAGCTTGAAAAGGAGCTGACCGACGTGATCCGCCAAAAGGAGGAAGCGGTCAAGGCGGAAAAATTCGAAGTGGCACACGAGCTGCACAGCCGTGAGAAGCAAATGAAGGAGGAGCTTGACAAGAAGAAAAGCACCTGGCAATCCGAAAACGGTGGAAGCGAGCTCACTGTGAGTGAAGAGGACGTGGCCGACGTTGTGACCGCGTGGACGCATATCCCCGTCAAGAAATTGGCCGAGGAAGAAAGCGAAAAGCTGGCTCATCTCGACGAGATCCTCAAAGCGCGCATCATCGGGCAGGACGAAGCGGTTTCCGCCGTGGCACGCGCCATCAGACGTGGCCGCATGGGCTTGAAGGATCCCAGCCGTCCGATCGGCTCGTTCATGTTTTTGGGCCCGACGGGTGTCGGTAAAACCGAGCTGACCAAGGTTCTTGCCGACGTGATGTTCGGCTCTGTCAACGCCATGGTGCGCATTGATATGTCCGAATATATGGAAAAGCACAGCGTTTCCAAGCTGATCGGCTCTCCTCCCGGCTACGTCGGATACGACGAGGGCGGGCATCTGACCGAGCAGATCCGCCGCAAGCCCTATTCAGTGCTTCTTTTCGACGAAATCGAAAAGGCGCATCCCGACGTTTTCAATATTCTTCTGCAGATTCTCGAGGACGGTATTCTCACCGACTCGCGCGGACGGCGCGTTGACTTCAAAAACACCATCATTATCATGACGTCAAACGTGGGTGCGGGCAATATCGTCGAGCCCAAGCGGCTCGGCTTTATCGCGGACACCTCCAAGGAGGAAGAAGAGAAAAAGACGCAGGCAAACGTCATGAGTGCGCTTAAAAACACCTTCCGCCCCGAATTTCTCAACCGTCTTGACGAGATCATCGTCTTCGGCAAGCTTTCGGACGAACACATTCGCACAATCGCACGCCTGATGCTCGACTCGGTCAAAAAGCGCGCCGCCTCCATCGACATTCCGCTCACGATTGACGAAAGCGTGGTTGCGCTCGTTGCGCGTGAAGGCTTCGATCCCGTTTACGGCGCAAGACCGCTCCGCCGCGCCATCGTGCATCTGGTCGAGGATACCCTTTCGGGTGCGATCCTCGACGGCGAGATCAAAAAAGGCATGGAGATCACCGCGCTTGAGGAAGAAGGCAAGGTCGTTTTCAGAAATGCTAAAAAATAAACGCGCATAAAAATACAGGTAGCTCAAGCCTTACAGCTTGAGCTACCTTTTTAATTCGGTTGTGTGTCAACGCGTGATCAGCTTATTCTGCCTTTGCGGCTGCCGCAATGACCTTTTGTGCAAGGGGTGCGGGCAGCTCCTCGTAACGCTCGAATGCGTAATCGAAGCGGCCTCTTCCCTGCGTCAGAGCACGCAAGGCGATGACGTAATCGGTCATTTCAGCCTGCGGAACCTCGGCAAGAACCACCTGCCAGCCCTCGTTCTTTTCATCGTGCTCAATACCAAGCACTCTGCCGCGGCGCTTGTTGAGATCGCCCATGACGTCGCCGACGTACTGCTCGGTTACCGAGACGCGAAGCTGTCCGACAGGCTCGAGAAGCACAGGCTTTGCCTTCGGGATACCCTCCTTATAGGCAATCGAGGCGGCCAGACGGAAGGAAAGCTCGTTCGAGTCGACGTCGTGGTACGAGCCGCCCGTCAGCTCGGCATAAAGATTGACCATCGGATAGCCTGCCAGAACACCCTTTTGCATACATTCGCGGATACCCTTTTCTACTGCGGGGAAATAGCTGCTCGGCACGGCACCGCCAAAGACGGTTTCCTTAAACGTCAAGCCGTCCTCGCTGCCGGGCGCAAAGTTCATAATGACGTGGCCGTATTGACCGCTGCCGTCCGACTGCTTCTTGTGCTTGCCGTCAACGCCGTTCACAGATCCCTTGATGGTCTCGCGGTAGGGGATCTTCGGCTGGTTGAGCGTGACGCTGATATTGTAGCGCGTTTTCATCTTGGCAACGATGGTATCAAGCTGCATTTCACCCAAGCCCGAAAGCAAGAGCTGCTTCAGCTCGGCATTGTTTTCGTAGGCAAGCGTCGGGTTCTCCTCCAAAAGCTTGGCAATACCGCCCGAGATCTTGTCTTCATCGCCCTTGGTTGTCGGCACGATGGCGCGCGTCATATAGGCCTTCGGGAAAACGATCGGCGCATACTTGACGTCCTCTGCCAAGGTGGTCAAGGTATCGTTCGTATTGGTATCGACCAGCTTTGCCGTCACACCGATATCGCCGCAAGCAAGCGAATCCACCTCGATCTGCTTCTTGCCGCGCATCATATAAATGCGGCTCATCTTTTCGTTCGTACCGTTTGTGGTGTTGCGCAAAACGGTATCTTTATTGAGCGTTCCCGTCATGACCTTGAAAAAGGAAAGCTTACCGACAAAGGGATCGGCCACCGTCTTGAAGACGAAGAGCGAGGTATCCTTGCCTTCACGGTCGATGGCGATTGCCTCGCCCTCGGCGGAAAGCTCGCTTCCGCGTGCCGTCGGACGGGGGAAGGAATCAACGATCGTGTTGATCAGCGATTTGACACCCCACATCTTGGTGGCCGCGCCGCAGAATACGGGCACGATATCACCGTGAATGATGCCCTCGTGAATGGCCTCAACCGTTTCTTCATATGTAATGGAATGCGGATCCTCAAAGAACTTTTCCATCAGCTCCTCGGACGTACCCGCCACCGATTCCATCAGCTTTTCATGATACTCCTCAGCAACCGCCATGAACTGCTCGGGAATTTCTGCCGTCACGTACGAGCCCGAAGCCGAATCGAAGGTATAGACCTTCATATCGACAAGGTAAAGGAATCCGATGACCTTATCAACGTCAATGCACGGAATGAGGATCGGGCAAAGCTTATTGCCGAACTGCGCGCGGAGCGCATCAAACACCTTATAGAAGCGTGCTTCACCGTCATCAAAGCGGTTGATAAAGAAGGATTTCGGAATGCCTGCCTCGGTTGCGTATTTCCAGGCAAGCTCGGTGCCGACTTCAACGCCCGCCTTGCCGTCCACAACGATAATGGCACTGTCTGCCACGCGTACGCACTGCAGAACCTCGCCTTCAAAATCAAAATAACCGGGGGTATCGAGAATATTGATCTTTATATCTCTCCAAACGACGGGAGCCATCGAGGCGGCCAATGAAAAACCGCGCTTGATCTCCTCTGCGTCGTAATCGCATACAGTATTTCCATCGCCGATCGTGCCCAGACGGTCGGTTGATTTGGTAATATACAAAAGGGCCTCTGCAAGAGATGTTTTGCCTGCTCCGCCGTGACCGAGCAGACAGACGTTACGAATGTTCTTGGTCGAATAATTTTCCATGGGACGCTAAACTCCTTGTTCAATTTTGGTGCCGGGTTCAAAAAACTGCACCTTGCTTTTATTATAAACTATTTTTCCTGATTTTTCAAGAATTTTTTTGAACTTTTTGATGCTCAAATATAAAAATTTAGCCTTTCTTTTTGTTTATTTTGCACAATAATAAATGATTTTTGTGTTTTTTGATATCAAACAAAAGGATTTTTTGCGCATCTGTCGCATTCAAACGGCATGAAAGCGTTGTGGGCAAAAAGAAAAAAGCTCACTCCCCATCACGGAGAGTGAGTCCTTTTTCCCTGCCACGTATTTTCTTCAAAAAGCATACGGTCAAG
Source organism: Clostridia bacterium (assembly GCA_017501005.1). Classification (GTDB taxonomy): domain Bacteria; phylum Bacillota; class Clostridia; order Oscillospirales; family CAG-272; genus UBA1740. The sequence continues at coordinate 31,310 of JAFVXT010000061.1, read as the reverse complement.
ATGATTCATCACACAGAATTTTTTGAGACTCCAGAGGGGTGCGAGCAGATCTGCCTTCGCGCCGTCGCCCGTGACGCGCCCGATCACGATATCGTCGGGGGTACGTTCAAGCTGACGGACGAGCGTTGAAACGTAAGCATCCTCGCTCATCGGCTCGTAGCGGCCGCTTTCGAGAAGAGCTGCCATGCGCGTATGGCGCAGAACGTGCAGAAGGTGGAATTTGATTTGCTCGGGGTGAAGCTCCCCCACCGCCACCGCGCTTTCGAGCATCATGCTTTGGTCTTCTTCGGGCAAGCCGTTGATGAGATGCACGGCGATGCGGATTTTTTTCGATGCGCTCCGCAAATCCGAAAAGCCGCGGCAAAAATCGGCATAGGTATGGCCGCGGCCGATTGCTTGCGCTGTTCTGTCGTGAATGCTTTGCAAGCCGAGCTCAACGGTCAGGTCAATCTTCTCCGCCACCTCCGCGAGCAACGAAAGCACGTCATCGGGCAGGCAGTCGGCACGCGTGGCAATATGGAGCGCAACCGCGCCCGAAAGCGAAAGCGTTTCTTCGTAGATTTCGCGCAGACGGGAGACGGACGCATAGGTATTGGTATGTGCTTGCAGATACGGAATGAAAAAACGGCACGGCCATTTGGCGGTCATGAGTGCGATCTGCCTTTCGTACTGCTCGCGGATCGTCAGGCTTGCGCCCTGCGTGAAATCCCCGCTCCCCGCAGGCGAGCAATAGATACAGCCACCCTCGCCGCACGTGCCGTCGATATTCGGGCAGGAGAGCCCTGCATCAAGCGAGATCTTGGCACACTTTTCGCCGTAGGTCTGTCTGAGATAATAATCGTAGGTATAATATCGCTTATTGGAATCCGAATAGGGGAAAGGATTCGAATCTGCTTGCCTTTCGCGCTTCATTCGGAAAGATCCTCCGCCGAAAGCTTCCTTTCAAGCAGAGAAAGACCTTCGTAAATACTGCCAATGCCCACGATCCGCACGTCCTTCGGGGCTTTTAAGCCTACGGTTGAGCGTTTGGGCAATACGATGGTTTTGAAGCCGAGCCGAGCCGCTTCCTTGACGCGGTATTCAACGTGCGACACCGCGCGCACCTCGCCCGAAAGGCCGATCTCACCAAAAAGGATCATATCGTTCGGCACGATGCGATCGGTGATGCCCGAGATCAGGGCAAAGGCGACGGCCAGATCGGCGGCAGGCTCGTCAAGGCGCAAGCCGCCCGCGATATTGAGATAGACGTCGTGAGTATAGAATTTCAAGCCGAGCCGCTTTTCGAGCACGGCAATCAGAAGGCACATACGGTTATAATCAAAGCCGTCCGCCGTCCGACGGGGCGTGGGAAATGCGGTGGCCGTAACGAGAGCCTGGATATCCGAAATCAAGGGACGCGAGCCCTCCATGACACAGCAAGCGCAGTTGCCGCCGATATTTTCGGGGCGGCCGTCCAGCATCATTTGCGAAGGATTGGGAACCTCCTTCAAGCCGACGTCGCCCATTTCGAAAACGCCGATTTCGTTTGTCGAGCCGTAACGGTTTTTGATGCTGCGGATCATGCGGTAGCTGTGGCGGCGATCGCCCTCAAAATAAAGAACCGCATCCACCATGTGCTCAAGCAGCTTCGGGCCGGAAATACCGCCCTCTTTATTGACGTGGCCGACGAGCAGAACCGAGCACCCTCTTTGCTTGGCCCAACTGATAAAGGCCATGGCCGATGCACGCACCTGTGCCACGCTGCCGGGTGCGGAATGCGCGCCCTCGCTCCAGACGGTCTGGATCGAGTCCACAATGATGACGTTCGGGGCAACCGATTCACATTCGCCGAGAATGCTTTCGAGGCAACTTTCGGTCAGAAGATGAATGGCTTCTCCCTTCACGCCAAGCCTGTCGGCACGCAGCTTCAGCTGTCCCTTGGATTCCTCGCCCGACACGTAAAGCACGCGTGCGTGGCGCGAGACGGTTTCACAGATCTGCAAAAGAAGCGTGGACTTACCGATGCCCGGCTCACCGCTGAGCAATACGACGCTTCCTGCCACAAGACCTCCTCCAAGCACGCGGTCAAGCTCCTCCATGCCCGTTTTCATACGGATATATTCGGGCAGATCAAGCTCGGAGATCAAAACGGCAGGCGAGGCTGCGCGTTTGCATTGTACGGCCATCTCTTCACCGACGGGCTCTTCCTCAACGAAGGTATTCCAGCCGTCGCATGAGGGGCAGCGCCCAAGCCATTTATTACTGATATAGCCACATTCGGCACATGAAAAAATACTTTTTGACTGCTTTGCCATATTGAAACTTCCTTCTCTGCCTGGTTTTATTCGGTCGCGCTTCGGGTAAGGTATGCGAAGATCGAATCGGCAATCACACACGCAAGCCGCCTTTGATATGCTTCGCTTGAAAGGCTTGCACATTCGTCGGGATTGGAAAGAAAGCCGCATTCGATCAAAACGGCGGGCATTTGTGCGCGGTGCAAAAGATAAAGGGCGCTTGTGGCCTCTTTATTCTGACGCTTGTTTTGCGGTTGCAATTCCTTGACCGCGTGATTTCTGACAGTCGAGGCGAGCACTCGGCTATCGGGGTGGTTCTTCGAATAGTAGATCTGCAAGCCGCTGTATTTGGCTTGGCTGAATTTATTCATATGGATGCTGACGAGTATGGGATTTTCCTCGGCGGCGGCAATCGAAAGACGGTTGCGCAGATCGTACAGCTTGCGCTGACCGTAAATGTTCTGCTCCTCGGTATAAAGCAAACGGTCCTCCGTGCGCGTCATAACCACACGGCAGCCCTTGCTTTCAAGCCTTTCCTTGATATAGCGGGCAATGGTCAGATTCAGATCCTTTTCAAGAACACCGTTCACACCGACAGCACCCCCGTCCTCACCGCCGTGCCCCGCATCGAGCACCACGGTATAGATTTTCTCTTCTTCGGTGACGGGCAAGCCGTCCGCAAACGCGATGCTTTGCCGCACACCGTAACGGTTCAAAAACGTGGTACAAAGGAAAAGGAAAGCCAAGAAAATGCAAAGCTTTCCCATAAAGATCCTCGAAAACTTTTCCCCTCTCATAAACCGATTCCCCCATAAGCTTTCATTCTTCTGTTACAAAATATGGGGTAAGGGGAAAAAATATGTCATTCCTTGGAAGGCGGTGTTGCTTTTGTCAGCCGTATATTCTTCTCACCGAGCATGCACGCAATTTGCGTGACAAGCACCGACGGAAGAACCGATGCGAAGGAGAGGAGCGTGATCAGAACGTAATTGTCACTTGATACAAGATAATTGACGATGCCGAGATAGTTGGCGTTCAAAAGTCCCTCAAGCAAGCGCGCCACACCGAAAAGACCGATGAAAAAGCTATTGGGAAAAGCAAGGCGGAAAAGGCCGATTGCCATCAAAAGGCAAAGAAAAAGATTGGGCAGATTGGCATAAAGAGCGATCTTGGCACCGTAAAGCTTATCCTCCTTTTCGTGTCCGTTTGCCAGGCGTTCGCTTCTCTTCAGCCCAACGTTCCACACGGTCGTATACAAAACAAAAAGATAAAACAAAACCGAAAACACGCAAACGACCAAGTGCGCGCCCTTTGTATTCTTATCATAGACCCGTACCGCCGCCGTGGAGACGACAAAGCTGAAGATCATGATGCCCATCTGAATGACGAACAGCCGCACGATCTCATAAGAATTTTTCTTAAAAAAACGCATAGTATATACCTTTCTTATATGATAAAAGTTCCATTCCCTTCTATTTTAACTTTTTATCGGGCGATTTGCAAGACTTTTCGCAAAATCGTCAAAATAATTTACACTTTATCCACTTATTCCGCCAAAGATTTTGTATAATATTAGGTAGTAGTCAATACTGAAACGATCAGTGAGGTACATACGATGGCAACCATGTCGCTCGGCGGCGCGGAGTTTGACGCGCTTCCGCAAAGTGTCAAAGAATTTGCGGCCTATAAATCCAGCGTCCAGAATTGCTCCGAAAAAACGATCTGCGAATATCTTTTGGATCTGCGGACGTTTTTCCGTTATTTTCTTGCGCTTGAACGGGGTATTGATCCTCAAAGCGAAGAATTCAATGACATTGACATTTCGGGCATTACGATCGAGGACGTCAAAACCATTACCCCCGAATTTATTTACAGATTCCTTTTATACAGCGGCGAAACGCGCAGAAACGGCTGGGCCGCCAAATCGCGCAAGCTCTCCGCCGTCAAAGCGTATTTCAAGGTGATGACCGCCACGAAGCATTATCTGGAAACCAATCCGACCGCCGATATGGAAGGGCCGAAAAAGCACTCTTCTCTGCCGAAATTCCTATCGCTCGAGGAAAGTCTTGCCCTGCTTGATGCCGTGCGAAACGATCGGGAATCGCAAACGATTGCGCGCGATTATGCCATCATCACGCTCTTTTTGAACTGCGGCATGCGACTTTCCGAGCTTGTCGGCATCAATATTCACGATATCGACCGTGAAATGAAGAGCCTTCGCGTGATCGGTAAAGGCCACAAGGAGCGCCTGATCTACTTAAACGATGCCTGCCGCGCCGCGCTCAAGGAGTATCTTTCGGAGCGTCCCTCTCTTCTTGACGGCGGCAAATCCACCGACGCCTTGTTTTTGAGCACACGCAAAACGCGTATCAGCAACAAGACCGTGCAATGGATGGTCTATAAATATCTTGATATGGCAGGACTTGACCACCGCGGCTTTTCAGTGCATAAGCTGCGCCACACCGCCGCCACTCTGATGTATCAGACGGGTGAGGTTGACGTGCGCGTGCTCAAGGATATTCTCGGACACGAGCAGCTCAATACCACCCAGATTTATACCCACGTCAGTGACGCCAACATGGCGCGCGCCATTGATGCGAATCCCTTGGCCTCGGTGCGCACAAGCCGTGCAGAAGCCAAAGAGGCAGCCCAAAAAAGCGAAGAAGACTGATCCGCACCGATTCGGCGCGAAGCGCATATACTGATAAGGAAGACTTTCCGACTTTTTTTCAAAAGGTGGTTTTCCTTTATGCAACGAATCGGTTCGATCGGCCCCCGCCGCACAAAGATCCCCTTTCTTTTCAAATTGCTCTGCCTTTTGCTTACCGTGCTTCTCCTCACTCTTTTTCTGAATATGCGCCTGCACACAATGGCCGCAGCTCTCGGTCAAAACGAGCTTTCCTATTATTTTTCAAGCACCGTCACGAATGCCATGAAAGACAGGCTGGCACAAAAGGAAGCCGCATATCGGGATCTCGTCACGTTAAGCTTTAAGGATGGCGGCGAGGTTGCCGCCGTGACCACCAATATGCCGCTTTTGCTTTCCTTGCAAAACGACGTATGCCAAGCAGTCTTCGCTTCCTACGCTTCTCTTTCTTCTCTTTCGCTTTCCGTGCCCTACCTTTGGCTGTTCGGCCTTGATTTTCTTTCGTCTGTCGGGCCGAGCACACAGATCGAGGTCATACCCGCACGCTTTTTACATACGTATTACACCTCGGAATTTGAAGAAGCGGGCATCAACCAAACCCGTCACCGCATCGTCTTTCACGTGGAAGGCACCTTCACTTTGCTGTTTCCGCAGGGCAAGGAAAAGCTGACGGTTTTGGAAAGCTATTGTCTTACGGAAACACTGATCGTCGGCAAAGTGCCCGACGCTTATACGGAAATCAACCGCTTGACCGACGACATCGTGGAAAGTGAGATCGACGATCTCTACGATTTCGGTGCAAGCACACAATAAAAAAAGAAACGGAACTCTTCTTATGAAAACCTACTTACTTTCGGAGATGGCCGATTGGATCAAAACGCTTCACGCAGGCGAAGAGATCTTGCTTTCGGGCACGGTATATACCGCGCGCGATGCGGCACATAAGCGGCTTTGTGCTCTGCTTGACGAGCATAAGCCCCTCCCCTTTCCGCTTGCGGGAAGTGCCATTTATTATGCGGGCCCCACACCTGCCAAGAACGGCTTGCCAATCGGCTCGTGCGGCCCGACCACCTCTTCACGCATGGATCCGTACCTGCCCCGTCTTTTCGATGCGGGGCTGCGGCTGACCATCGGCAAGGGGGACCGCTCGCCTACGGTCTATGAGGCCATCAAGCGTTACGGCGGTGCTTATTTGCTCGCACTCGGCGGCGCGGGGGCTTTGGTTGCACAAAGCGTGCGCACCCTTGACGTCATTGCCTTTCCCGAGCTCGGTTGTGAATCTGTCAAGCGCCTTGTGATTGAAAAGCTTCCCCTGTACGTCGGCATTGACGCAACGGGCGCTTCTATATTTTCTAAACATTGAACGGAGAATGAAATGGGAACCGAACAACCGATGCCGATCTCGCAAAAGATACGCAACGCAAGAATTGCCCGCTCTCTGACGCAAGGCGAGCTTGCGGGAGACAAAATCACACGCAACATGATGTGCCGCATTGAAACGGGCACGGCCACACCCTCGCGCGCGACGCTTGCCTATCTTGCCGACCGTCTTGATCTTCCCTTGCTTTACTTACTTGACGATAGCGTCACCTTGACCGAATGCTACAAAAAGCTCTATTTGCCCCTCATTCACCGTGCGTGCAAGGCAGGAAACGAGGAGGAAGCACTGCGCATCATTCGCCGTTATTTCAAAGAAAGCGACGATGAGATTGCTCTGATTGCCGCCACGGCTTTAACCTCCCTTGCCAAGAAAAAGGTTTATGACGGCAATCTCGACAGCGCGGACAAGCTGGTTCGTGAAGCATTTGCCTTCACTGAACGAACTGTTTATCCGACCGAGCATCTGCGCGCCTCGCTTGCCCTGCTTGCCGCCATCACGACAAACGTGCAGTCACCGCGCTATGAAATGAACGAAGATGCTTATGCTTCCTTGCGCGACACGGCAACCATGCAACCGCTTTTCGCTTATCTGACAGAGGATACGTCGAGCTGCCGCGATCCGATTCTTTCCGAGCATCTCAAGGCAAGAGAAAAGCTCCGCTCGCGCGACTACAAGGGTGCGCTTGCCGCCTTGGAGTCCTTGGAGGAACGGAGAATGAGCGATCACCTGAGTGCATTCGTGCTCTTCCGCATCTATACAGACCTTGAAAGCTGCCACCGTGAAATGGGCGATTATCAGAATGCCTACCGATACGCAAACAAACGCATTTCCATGCTTGCCGCCTTCAAATCATAAAGCAGTCGACGTCAACTGAAGAAGGAAAAGGACATGAAAAAACTGATTGCTTTCGACCTCGATGGAACCATTACCCCACCCAAATCCCCCCTGACCGAGAAAAACCGTCTGGTGCTTGATGCCCTAAACGCACGCTATAAGCTTCTGATGGTGAGTGCGAGACAGTGCCTGCGCGTTTTCAACCAGCTCGGGCAGTATCCCATCGACATTCTCGGCAACTACGGCATGCAATACGGCGTTTACGATCACGAAGCAAAGGATCTGCGCATTCTGCGCAACGATTCCGTGTCCTGCGACCGCGAAAGCGTTCGCGCACGCATCGACATGCTTCGAAGCGAATTCGGCTTCAGCGAATACAAGGGCGACTCTGTGCTATATCACCCGTCGGGCTGTGTGACCTTCCCGATTATCGGCACGGAAGCCGATCTTGCGGACAAGCTGAGCTTCGATCCCGACCGTAGCAAGCGCAGAAAAATTTACGACCGTGTGGCCTCGGTCTTTTCGGAATACGTGGTGTTCGTTGGCGGCACCTCCTCCTTCGACATGGCACCGAAGCCCTTCAACAAATACTATGCTCTTGATCTTTACTGCCGCGAACACGGCTATTCGCACGGTGAAGTGACCTTCGTCGGCGACGATTACGGCATCGGCGGCAACGATGAATCGGTCTACCGCTCGGATATTGATTTTATCTGCGTTGACAACTACGAAAAATTCGGTGAATACGTATCTCCTCTGCTGCAATAACTCTTCAAAAAGCGGGCTCTTCAAAAAGAGTCCGCTTTTTGAACAAGTTGTGCTTTTTTCGAAGGAATTTTTGGTGTATTTTGCCGTTTTTTTTGTTTTGTTATTGACTTTTTTTCTATTTGGTGGTATAGTATATTTGGTGTAATTTGGGCTGTTTTTGAAAAAGCCTACTATAACTATCATTAAGGGGAAGGAGAGACTTGCCTCACCGCAAGTCAAAAGAACAGTTTGGACACAACGAAAAAAAGTGAGAACGCTGTGTGCGGATTGCCCTCTGCCGAAGCGCTTCGCGAAGCATGTATGGCAGATTCCGTCGCACGCAACCGTCTCAAATCACTCTTTGATGCCGACACCTTTGTGGAGCTCGGCGCTTACACGAAACGCACCTTCTGCGAATTCGTTTCTACCGAAAAATCGGAAGAATTTGAAGGTGTTGTCTGCGGATACGGTGCCATCAACGGTGCACGCGTATTTGCATTCGCCCAGGATCCTTCCCGCATGAAGGGCGCGATCGATGCCCGTCATGCAAAGAAGATCTGCGACCTTTACGATCTCGCGCTCAAAACAGGCGCACCGATCATCGGTATTTTTGACTCGGCAGGAGCTGATATTTTCGAAGGTGTCGGCGCACTTTCGGGCTACGCATCGATCATGCGTACCGTCAGCGATGCCAGCGGTGTCATTCCGCAGATTGCCGTGATCGGCGGTCTTTGCATCGGCTCGATGGCCGCACTTGCCGCTATGTACGATTTCACGATCACCCCGAAGGGCACCTCGCTTTACGTGACCTCCCCTTCTCTTCTTGAAAAGAAGGCAGAAGAATGGAAGCCCTTGACTGCGGAAGAGGCCGCAAGCCTTGAAGAAGCACTCGGCGAAGCCCGCCGCCTGATCGATTTTCTTCCTTCTAACGCAGCAGAAAACCTTTATCCCGAGGAAAGCGCAGACAGCTTGAACCGCATGCTCGGCGACGTTGATTTTGCGGGTGACGCGCGTGCCATTCTCGCCGCCGTTTCGGATAACGGTATTTATCACGAGGTTTCATCTGCTTTCGCGCCCGAATTTGTCACGGCGCTTGCCACCGTCGGTGGCATCAAATGCGGTATTTGCGCATCCTCTTATCAGGACGATGAAGGCCGCCTGACCGCTGCCGCCGCCAAGAAAGCCGCTCGCTTTATCGACGTTTGCGATGCGTTCGGCCTGCCGATCGTCACGCTTACCGATAGCGCGGGACTTTCGCTTACCGATTCTGCGGAAAGCACTTCCTTTGCCGCTGATCTTGCAAAGCTTGCTCTTTCCTATGCGTCTGCCGCCGTACCGAAGGTTTCGATCGTGCTCGGCCACGCAATCGGCGCATCCTACGTTTTGCTCGGCTCGAAGGCACTCGGTGCCGATATTGCCTATGCGCTGGACACCGCTGAAATCGGTGCTATGCCTGCCGACGATGCCGTTGCCTTTGCTTGGAACGACAAGGTCACGCTGAATACGACCAAGGAACAGCTTGCCGACGAATGGAAGGCTTCGGTTGCTTCCCCTGTTGCCGCCGCCTCCACCGGAGAGATCGACGATATCATCACGGTATCCGAGCTTCGTCAGCGCATCTGCACTTCCCTTCATCTGCTTGCAAGCAAGGGCTGTGCCGATAGCTACCGTCACGCAGTTCGTCCGCTTTGATAAGGAGACATCTTTATGTTTGATAATATTGATACCTCAACCTTATCGGGCGCGCTCAACGGCGGTACGCAAATGCTGATCCTCGGCATGCTGATGGTGTTTTCCGTTCTTGGCATCATCTTTCTGGCTCTGCAGATCTTCCATTATGCCTGTAACCTGTTCATGGGCAAGGCTGATAAAAAAGAAAAAGCTGCAGAACCCACGCCTGCGGTTGTCGTGAAAACCAACGATGAAGAGATCGTTGCCGTGATTGCCGCCGCCATTGCCGCCGCCGAAAACGAAACGCCCAATGCACGCTTCCGCGTGGTTTCATTCAAGCGCGTTTCTTAAACCGAATCTATTTGATATAAAAATTTGAAGGAGAATTGATTTCTTATGAAAATGTATAATATCACCGTCAACGGTACGACGTACGAAGTTATGGTTGAAGAGGTAGGCGCTACGGCAACGGCCGCTCCCGCACCCGCTCCTGCCGCTGCTCCCGCTCCTATGGCTGCACCCGCGCCCAAGGCCGCTCCTGCCGCTGCACCCGCTCCCAAGGCCGCAGCTCCTGCTGCCGCAGGCTCCGTTAAGGTGTCCGCACCGATGCCCGGTACGATCCTTGACGTGAAGGTTTCCGCAGGCCAAGCTGTCAAGAAGGGCGACGTTCTTTGCGTGCTTGAGGCTATGAAGATGGAAAACGACATTCCCGCACCGCAGGACGGTGTTGTGGCATCTGTCAGCGTTTCCAAGGGTGCTTCTGTTCAGGCGGGTGATCTGCTCGTCTCGCTCCAATAAGCGAAGAGCGGAGGTCACTCCATGAGTCTTTTTGAAAATATCTGGAATGCGATCGTCGGCTTTGCCAAAAGCACGGGCATTGCCAAAATCGTTGAGGGTACGGATTACGACTGGCGCTCGCTTGTCATGATCGGTATCGCAATCCTTCTGTTTTATCTTGCCATCGTCAAGAAGTTCGAGCCGCTTCTGCTTCTGCCGATCGCGTTCGGTATGCTTTTGACAAACTTCCCGGGAACCGGCATTTTCCATATGGATTGGTTTGTCGATACAGAGAAAAAAATGACCGATATTTTAGGTTTGGTTGCCAACGAAGGCGGTCTTCTTGACATTCTGTATCTCGGTGTCAAGCTCGGTATTTATCCTTCGATCATCTTCCTCGGTATCGGTGCAATGACCGACTTTACGCCTCTCATCGCCAATCCGAAAACGCTCTTCCACGGTGCTGCCGCCCAATTCGGTGTGTTTGCCGCCTTCTTCGGCGCACTTTTGCTTGGCTTTGCCCCCGAAGCCGCAGCCGCCATCGGTATCATCGGCGGTGCGGACGGCCCGACGGCGATCCTCGTCACCAAGGAGCTTGCACCTCACTTGCTCGGTGCCATTGCCATTGCGGCCTATAGCTACATGGCTCTGATTCCGTTGATCCAGCCAATATTTATGCGTCTTTTGACCACAAAAAAGGAACGCGTAATCACCATGCCTGCGCTCCGTCCCGTGTCCAAATTTGAAAAGATCGCATTCCCCGTTCTTGTCACCATCATCGTGCTTCTTCTCGTGCCCGATGCAGCACCCCTTATTGGCTTTCTCATGTTCGGTAACCTTCTGAACGTTTGCGGTGTCACAGACCGTCTGTCCAAGACCGCACAGGATTCGCTGATCAACATCGTCACCATCATGCTCGGCGTTTCGGTTGGTGCCACGGCAAGTGCTGAACGTTTCCTTGCACCCGAAACCTTGAAGATCATTGTTCTCGGGCTTTCGGCCTTCATTCTTTCGACCTGCGGCGGTTTGCTTTTGGGAAAACTGATGTGCTTCCTGTCGGGCGGCAAGATCAATCCGCTGATCGGCAGTGCGGGTGTTTCCGCAGTTCCGATGGCGGCACGTGTTGCGCAAGACGTCGGACGCAAGGAGAACCCCTCCAACTTCCTGCTCATGCACGCCATGGGCCCGAACGTGGCAGGTGTCATCGGCTCTGCCGTTGCGGCAGGTGTGTTCCTGCAAATCTTCAAATAATTTACTGAAAGGACGATTACAATCCAATGGGAAAAGTATTCATTACAGAAACCGTTCTGCGCGACTCGCATCAGTCCTTGGCGGCAACGCGTATGACGACCGAAGAAATGTTGCCGATCCTCGACGCGATGGACAAAGTCGGCTACTACTCTCTTGAAGCCTGGGGCGGCGCAACCTTTGACTCCTGCCTTCGCTTTTTGAACGAGGATCCGTGGGAAAGACTGCGCACCATTCGCTCTCACGTAAAGAACACCAAGCTTCAGATGCTCTTCCGCGGCCAGAACATTCTCGGCTACCGTCACTATGCAGACGACGTCGTTGCTTACTTCGTACAGAAGTCGATTGCGAACGGTATCGACATTATCCGTATTTTCGATGCGCTCAACGATGCGCGCAACCTGGAGACCGCCATCAACGCCACCATCAAGGAAGGCGGCCACGTGCAGGCGGCCATCAGCTATACCACCAGCCCCGTGCATGACAATGCGTTTTTCGCAAATTACGCACGTCAGCTGATCGAAATGGGTGCAAACTCCATTTGTATCAAGGATATGGCAGGTCTTTTGAAGCCGTTTGACGCATATCAGCTCGTCAAGGCCATCAAGGAGGTCATTCCGAAGGACGCAAACGGCACACCCGCCGATATCAAGATCCAGCTTCACACGCACTACACGTCGGGTCTTGGCTAGATGACGCTCCTGAAGGCGATTGAAGCCGGTGTTGACGTCATTGATACTGCGATTTCTCCCTTCTCGATGGGTACGTCGCAGCCCTCGACCGAGGCTATGGTTGCAACGCTTGCCGATACTCCCTACGATACAGGTCTCAATCTTGACAGCCTCAACGAGATCTCCCGCCACTTCGATTCGCTCCGCACCAAATATCTGGAAAGCGGCCTGATCGACACCAAGGTGCTGAAGGTGGACGTCAACGTGCTCCGCTATCAGGTGCCCGGCGGCATGCTCTCCAACCTTGTTTCCCAGCTCAAGATGGCAGGCAAATCCGACAAATTGCCCGAGGTTCTGGCTGAGGTTCCGCGCGTTCGTGAGGACGCAGGCTTCCCGCCGCTCGTCACGCCTACCTCGCAGATCGTCGGTACGCAGGCAGTGAGCAACGTTTTGGCAGTCGCCGCAGGCGGTGAACGCTACCAGACGACCACCTAGGAATTCCGCGGCTTGGTTCGCGGCGAATACGGCAAGACTCCCGTCGAGATCAGTGAAGAATTCCGCCGCCGCATCATCGGCGACGACGAGCCGATCACCTGCCGTCCCGCAGATAATATTCCCGACGAAATTGCCACCTTGCGTGAGCGTGTTGCCCCCTATGCTATTCAGGAAGAAGACCTGCTTTCGCTTGCTCTCTTCGAGCAGGTTGCAGTCAAATTCTTTGAAGCACGCAAGAAGAAAATGCACCATCTTGATGACAATGCCGATGCGAAGAACGGCATTCATTCCATCTAAATCAAACTAAAAACAGCACAGGCTTTCTTTCATGAATGCCTGTGCTGTTTTTCAAAAACGCGCCTCTCCAAAACACGAAAATGCGCGCGCTTTTCAAAACTTCTGCTAACAAAAAACACCTTGAGTGCCATGTGACACTCAAGGTGTTTCTTCTATAAGGGAATCAGATCAGTTCAATGATCTCGTGACAACGGAAACGTTCAAGCGTAAAGCTGATGCGGCCGTTTTCGTCCTTGGTCAAGGCAATCTCCTTGCCCGACGGACGGCAGATGGCGCGCGTCACGTTTTCGGGAAGCTTCAAGGAAACGTTGATATCAGCCAAGGTGGCAAGATCCTCAATGACCTCTATGTTTTCACCGCGCTTGACGGTATTGGCATAAAGCAGGTGCAGAATGTAGGAGCCGCCCTTCTTATAAAGCGTGACCTTACCGTTTGACGGCAGATTGGTTTCAACGGTCTTATTCTCTTTTCCGAGAAGCATTTCCATCAAAGGAAGCACAAGCTGCTTGTCGTTCAGGCTACCCAATTTTGCATACTCGGCAAAAACGCACGAGGATACGTAAATGCCGTGCTTGCCCATCGTGATGGCAGGCGAGACCTTACTGAAATCGGCCGAGGTATGACTATGGCCCGAGAAATTCAAGCCTTCCCGCTTGAAATACGGTGAAAACTTATCGGCAAGCACTTCGCCTGTCGCACGGATATCGTACGTCGCATTCTCCACGAACATGGTCATGCCGCTCGCTGCCGCAAGCTCGTAACGGGCACGGAAGAATGTCGGCGTGAGCTCATCGGGGCCGATCATTTCCGCACCGAGATCAAAGGCCATTTGCCCTCGGTACATCGGCGCCTGACCAACAGCAAGGATCTTACCGCCGTTTGCAACGTAATCGGTCAGGGCCTTATATGCCGCGTCGGTCAGAGCCGCGTCATTGGGCAGAACGATCAGGGGATAACGGTTGGAAATCTCTGCATTGTCAATGATATCAAAGAGGTATTTTTTCTCAAAGAACATACGGCTGGCACCGATGCGTCCCTGCACGCCCCTTGAAGCGCCTTCGCCCAAAACGGCAAATTCTGGCAGAAATTCGCCGCCGCGCCACGGCGTTCTTTCTTCGAGATAGCGCATGGTATTACCAATGTTTTCGTAAGTATAGGAATCAACTCTTCCGCCGGGATGCAAGGAGTCGCCGACAGAAAGACCTGCATCAAAGGCAAGGCACTGCGCACCCTCGTAAAGCAATGCGTCTTTATACTTATACGTGCCCATATCGCCCCAGGAACGGTGAAATTTACCGGTCATACCGATACAATTCTTGCCGTTGCGGCGAATATAAGACATGGTCATCGGGAAATGGTCATAGCCCCAACCGCCTGTCGGCAGAGATTCTGCCTCAAGCTGATCGCAGCAATTGAGACGGTACTGCGCACCGACAGGGAAATTGCCCGCATTATAGAAAACAAGCGTGTCTTGATGATAGCGGCGGACGGTGCCTGTCAGGGTTTCGGTAAATTTCATAAAGACGTCGCGCGCTTGCTTCATCAAGTCTTCATACTTGCGATAGTCAAGACCTTTTTTCGCCATATCGCGCATGCACCAGCGACAAGTACAAGGACCTTCGGCAACGATATCGTAGAACACACCGTCGGGATTGTATTTTTCCATGATCTCCTCGGTCTGACCGACAAGCACGTCAAGATAGGGCGTGTTGAAGCAAAGGCGCTTGAAGCCGGGCATGAGCAGATTGGGGTGCGTGCCGTCGCTTGTCACCTGCAGCCATTCGGGGTGCTCCATCGCGCTGTGCTCGTCAAAGCCTGCGGAAATATAGATCTTTGCCGAAACCCCCGCTTCCTTACAAGCGGCAAGCTGCTCCTCAAGCAGAGGAATGGTCAAGTGCGGATGCGTAAAATACTTATCCGAATGATAATACAAATTACCGTGATGGCACTTGGCAAAAACGGTGATGGAATCAAGATTGGCTTCTTTCAAAGCGGCTGCAAATTCTTCGCGCTTAAAATCCGCGCCGATGCCCTTGATTTTTTCAGAGGTGTGGAAATCCAGATGGACACAACGCTTGTCCTGAATCATAGTGTTCTCCTTTTTTCAATGAAAAAAGCCGTTGCTCACGCAACGGCTTTTTTGATCAGTTGTCTTCTTCGTCACTCTCGCAACCTTCACACTGCGCGCAATCGCCGTCACATTCAATTTCACATTCAATGCTTTCGCCACATGCGGGGCAAGTCAGGTTCGAGGGATCAACAGAATCGTCGAAACAAATGGTCTCTCCGCAGCTGGGACACTCGACGTTGAAATAATCATCGGGGTTGAGA
Organism: Clostridia bacterium; assembly: GCA_017501005.1. GTDB lineage: Bacteria > Bacillota > Clostridia > Oscillospirales > CAG-272 > UBA1740. The sequence continues at coordinate 15,938 of JAFVXT010000061.1, read as the reverse complement.
TAATCATCCTCGTCGTCGTCTTCATCCTCGTCGTCCTCTTCGGCATAAAGATCTTCTTCGACGGAGCCGAGATCCTCATCAAGCTCTTCAACGTATTCGCGAAGATTCTTGGCATCGGCTTCCATTTCCTCGATCTTTGCAGCCATAAGAGACACGGTTTCGATCAATTCAAGGATCAATTTTCCTTCGGCTTTGTTTGCATCGGGCTTCAAGCCGTCGCAAAGGCCCTTCAGGTATGCTGCTTTTTCAGTGATTTTCATAATCTTCCCTCACTTTCCTATTTGCTCGGTCGGTGGATTATGCGCGCTCCAGATATTCGCCGGTTCTGGTATCGATGCGGAGCATATCGCCCGTGTTAATGAAGATCGGAACCTTGATCACAGCGCCTGTTTCAAGCGTTGCGGGCTTGGTGACGTTGGTTGCGGTATCGCCGCGAACACCGGGCTCGGTATCAACGACCTCGAGCTCAACGAAGAGCGGAGGCTCAACGCCGAAAACGTTGCCCTTGTAGGAAATAATCTTGCAAAGGGTGTTTTCCTTCACGAACTTGAAGTTATCGCCGAGCTTGTCTGCATCCAGAGGAATCTGGTCAAACGTTTCCATATCCATGAAATAGTAAAGATTGTCATCGTTATAGAGATACTGCATCTCTTTTCTGTCGATGTGAGCGTTTTCAAATTTTTCAGTCGGGTTGAAGGTCTTTTCGATCACGGCACCGCTGATAACATTCTTCAGCTTGGTGCGAACGAAAGCCGCGCCTTTACCGGGTTTCACGTGCTGAAACTCGATAATCTGCATGACGTCGCCGTCCATGTCGAAGGTAATACCGTTTCTGAAATCTCCTGCTGTAACCATAAATAGCACCTTTTTCCCGGCGGTTTGTTAGTTTTTTATATTTTTCCGCACCGCTTTTCCGCCGTAAAAGCCAGCGCGCTTGTCTTCCTCTTCGGCAAGACATATTCTGACAAATCTATTTTACACTATAATCTCAAATTTTGCAAGAGGATATTGAAATTTTTTTGTTTTTTTTACCGAAATTATGCAAAAAGCTCGATCAGATCCTTCGGTGAAGCAGTAAATGAGGTATACCCGTCTTCCGTGACTGCCACCATATCCTCGATACGGCAGCCGTACTTCCCTTCGAGATAAATACCCGGCTCCACTGTCATCACGTGCCCGACCTCCAAAACACGCGCCCCCGCCATGGGAGAAAAGCGCGGGCTTTCATGGATCAAGAGCCCCACGGCATGACCGAGCCCGTGCCCGAATTTGCCCCGATAGCCTGCTCCTTCAATCAAGGAACGCGCCACGGCGTCCACTGCACGGCAATCAACCCCTGCACGGATTTCCGCGAGAGCCGCCCTTTGCGCTTGCAAAACGGTTTCGTAAAGATGCTTCATTTCGGCATCGGCACGGCCGATGCACACGGTTCTGGTCATATCCGAGCAGTAGCCGTCAAAGCGTGCCCCGAAATCCATGGTGAGAAATCCTTTTTCCAAGGGACGGTTTTGCGGCTTGCCGTGCGGCAAGGAGCTGGCAGCCCCCGAAACCGCAATGGTCTCGAAGGCAAGCCCTTCCGCACCGTTTTTCCGCATGAAAAATTCAAGCTCCAAAGCGACCTCGGTTTCGGTCATCGCGGGCGTCATCACCGTGAGAATATGGGTAAATGCGCGGTCGGTCAGCTCCTGTGCGCGCTTCATCAGTAGAAGCTCATCGCTGTCCTTAATCTCGCGCAACGTGCTCATCAGATCCCCCATCGCTTTCAATGTCAAGGGGTAGGTCTTTTGCATTTTCCGAAAATCGGCACAGGAAAGTGAAAGATCCTCGTAGCCAAGCGTTTTCACGCCTTCTCCGTCAAGCACCTCACTCACGTAAGATGCACGGGATTGGGGCGCTGCGACCTCAAACGCAGAGTCTGCGTGCATGGCCGCTTCCTCGGTATAGCGTGTATCCGTGATCAGGTGAGCGCTTCGGTCGGTGACGAGGACGCACCCGTCGGTGAAGGAAAAGCCCGTGGCATAATAGCAGTTGATCTCGTCGGTCAAAAGAATCGCCTCAAAGCCGTTTTCCTTCATGGCACGGCGGATTCTGCTTAATTTTTCCATTGCGCAAGTGCCCTCTCATAGCTTTTCTTCATGGCCAAGGCATCGTCACTCATCGTACCTGCGGATTCGCAGATGACGGTCGGTGTCAGATTCTCGCGGACCAGGCATTCCATGAGCGGCTCAAAATCGGGGCCGTACACCGCATCCTCAAAGGTCAGATGCTTTTTCTCACCCGCGCCCGTCCATTCGATTTTGGAGAAATGGCAATGCAAATTGCGCGCTGTCTGATCGTCAAGTGCTTCTCCGATGGCAGAAAAAATGCGTCTGTACGCATCGACGTCGGGAAAAACACCGCCGCACGCACGTGCGTTCATATGACCGAAATCAACGACGGGCACAAGACGGCGGCTCATTTTGCAAAGTGCGATGACCTCTTCGAGCGTGCCGAGCTGATTGACCTTACCCATGGTTTCAAGGCCGATAAACGCACCGTCCTCGCCCACCTCCGCGAGCGTTCGGTCGAGAGTATCTGCGGCGAGCTTCATGGCCTCGCTACGGTCGATCTTTGCCGCACTGCCCGTATGCACGACCACGGTCTTTGCGCGCAGAAGCGCCGCCGCGTGCAGACTGCTTTTGATATAATCAATGCTTTTCAGTCTTTTTTCGGGAATGATGCCCGAAAGCTAAATGTAATAGGGCGAATGAAGCGACATATGCACGCCCTCGTCATACGCGGCCGCCCCGATCGCGGCCAGGGTTTCGTCACCGGCAGAAATGCCGTTCCCCGCTTCAAATTCATAAGCATCAAGGCCGATGCGCTTGACCCAGGCGGGCGCTTGACGCGTGGATTTACAGCCGTCGCGGTAAAAGGCCTCGCTATTACCGCCGGGGCCGAACAGAGCCTTACTCCGCATGGTTCTTTCTCCTTCTTTTCAAATTCAGGAGTGCCGCCTTTTTGCGATAGGCATAAAGGATCGGCTTTTCGAGCAAGCGCTTCCCTTGCGTAAGCCAATCGGTTTTATCCTTGATCGGCGGCACCAAAAAGGTACGCTTCAGCCCCGCCAAGCGGGCGGCAAGGATATCGGTAAAGATCTGGTCGCCCATCAAGGCTGTGTTTTTTCTTGTCGTTCCCATGGCACGCATGGCGCGGCGCACGTTCTTGCCGAGCGGCTTGCCGCTTTTCGAAAAATGCGGATAGCCGAGATCGCGGTTAAAAAGATCTACGCGCTCGGCCTCGTTATTGGATACGAAGGCAATGCGAATGCCTGCCGCCTCCATTTCATGAAACCACTCGAGCGCGCGCTTGCCGGGCATGGCCTCCTCATACGGCGCAATGGTATTATCGATATCGAGAATCAGTCCCCTGATGCCGAGCCTTTGCAAGCGCTCGGGTGTCAGCTTATCAAAGCTTCGAAAGCATCTGTCGGGCAAAAAATATTCAAGAATCACGCGTGTGCCTTCCTTTCCGCACCCTTGGGTGCCAAGCCTTCTTCCTTTTGCATTTTGGTCATTTCTCTCTGTGCTAATACAAGTCCGTAATAAATTCCCTCTTTCGCCATCAGCTCATCGTGCGAGCCGATCTCCGCGATCCTGCCTTTATCGAATACGATCAGCTTGGTCGCGTTGCGGAGCGTGGAGAGACGGTGGGCAATGGCAATCGTCGTTCTCGTTTTCGAAAGATGCGCCAAGGCCTCCTGGATCTGCTTTTCGGTTTCGGTATCGAGCGATGCCGTTGCCTCATCGAGAATGAGGATTTTCGGATCGTGCAAAAGCGCACGGGCAATGGCCACGCGCTGACGCTCGCCGCCCGAAAGCGTATAGCCCTTTTCACCGACCTTGGTCTGGTAGCCGTCGGGCATTTTGATGATGAATGAATGGCAGCCGGCGAGCTTGGCCGCCGCAATGATCTCGTCACGGGTGGCATCGGGCTTGGCGTACGCAATATTCTGCGCAACAGAGCCCGAAAACAGGAATGTTTCCTGCAAGACCACGCCCATTTGCGAGCGGAGCGACTCCTGGGAAAGCTCGCGGATATCCTTACCGTCAATGAGGATCTGCCCCTGATCGACGTCGTACATACGCATGATCAGATTGATCATGGTGCTTTTACCGACACCCGACGGACCGACCAAGCCGACAAATTCACCCGGCTTGACGTCAAAGGAAATATCGCGCAGAACCTCGCGTCCTTCCTCATAGCCGAACGATACGTTTTTCACCTCGATATGGCCTTTGATCTCCATATCGACGGCATTGGCAGCGTCATAAACGTCGCTGTTTTCGTCCAAAAGCTCGAACACGCGCGAAACGGCGGTCGCCGTATGCAAAAGCTCACGCGGCAGGCCCGCAAAGGAACGGAGCGGCGCATAAACCATACCGACGTACGAAGAAAACATGGCCATATCGCCGAGCGTCATACCGCCCGAAAGGATCTCGTTGCCAACGAAATAAAGAACAAAAAACTCACCGACGCCCATCATGAAATTGAGAAGAGGCATGATGACCGCCCACGCTTTTTCCTGGCGGATCTGCGCTTCCTTTTCACGTCTCGTGATTTTTTCAAAGCGCTCGGCCTCCCTTTTCTCCATGCCGAAGGACTTGACCACACGAATGCCCGAGAAAATGTCGTGCAGCGTGGCATTGGCCTCCGAATTGAGCTGCCAACGGCGGCGGAACATGCCGCCCATAAAGCGCCAGAAAAGGCGGAAGGAAAGGATCACACAGGGCGTTGGCAAAATGACCATAAGTGCCAGCTTCCAGTTATAGGCAAAAAGAATGACCGAAACCGCCGCAAGCATCAGAATCTGCTCAAGCAAAGCGGTCAATCTGTCGGTAAGAAAGCGCTGAATGACACCCGTATCGCGCGTCACACGGTTCAGAAGCTCACCCGACGTGCGCTTGGAGATCCGCGCAACCGAAAGCTCCTGGATTTTGCAAAAGACAAGCTCGCGCAAATGCAGAATCACGCGGTTGCCCGTGCGGATCATGATATAACCGCGCAAAAGCGACAGTCCGCGCTGCAGAAGCTGTGCAAGCAAAATCAAGGCGATCACAGACAAAAAGAGAAATAAAACGTTTTCTTTTGCGGCGGCTTCACTGTTATTGATATAGCCGTCCACTAAAATTTTATTCAGATAAGGGTTCACTATGCTGATCAAGGAGACCGCAAGAAAAAGAAAAACAGAAAAAAGAAGCTGCCATTTATAAGGGCTGATCACAGCCCCCAGCCGCATAAAGATCTTGCGCTTGTTTCCGCAATGCACACAGCTTTGCGAGCCCTTGGGAAAGCGGCGGCCGCATTTGGGGCAATTGCGTGCCTCCTCGCGTGCAAAATTCTTGGTCTCTCCGCTTTCAATGCGGTGGTTCAGCGTTCTTGCCGCCGCCCCCGCACGAGACATGCCCGACGCGCTCATGCGACAGAGCAAGCGCTCCTCGCCGTCCTTCATGCGAACGAAGAAAAAGCCGCATCCCACACCTCTTTGCAGGAAAAAGGAGGCGCAGTCGTCAAGCGGAATCTCCTCGCGCTCACCCTCAAGCGAAGCGATATAAATCCTTTCACCGTCAAAGGCAAACAGCCCTTTTTGACGGCCGTACGCTTTTTCTTTATCGAGATCATAGGGAAAGACGAGCGAAAAATCTTCACGCGAGCGATCGGGAAAAAGCTTTGAAAAGGCCTCAAAGCCGCCCTTGCTCGGTTTTGTCCGATGGAAACGAGCCATACCGTTTCCCCTCCCTTCAATCAAAGATAAAGTTCTATTTTTTTATAGCTTTTGCGATCAAGTGCTGCCAGGCTTTCGATTTCAAAGCGATTGCCGTCAACGTCAAATATGGCCAAGCGGTCTTCGCCGATACGGAGCAGATTGCGGAAGGTATCCTGCACCGTGAAGGAAAGATCGCCGTCATCGGTATCCACCTGCCAATAGGAAAAGCCGTACCGCTCCTTCATAGACAAAATCCTTCGGATCTTCGGCGTATAATAAATGCGCGCAAGCTCCTCGCGCAAAAGTGCTTCGGTCTCGGCATCAAAAAGCGAAAGAGCTTCGATCATGCCGATCTCGCGTTCGTGTGCATCAAGCACGGCAATATACTGCCACGGCATATCAAAGGGGAACGCACGCTTCAGAATCACGCGCTTTTCCACCCTTTGCCCGCCGTCCTCTTCGGTGAAGGTAAGCGAAAGCAAAGAATTTCGTCTTACAAAGGCGGCATTTGACGGAGTCAGATGCAGAATCTCGGTTTTACTGACACCTTCCTTTGTTTTTACTTCGGTTTTCATCAAAAAATCCTCCTCATTCCGCAATGCCCGCATTTTTCAATGCCTCTTGCTGCAAGGTATAGAGCTTGCGGTAAACACCGTCTTCTTTTTGAAGAAGCTCGGACTGTGTGCCGCGCTCCGCAATACGCCCGCCCTCAATGACAACAAGAAAATCGGCCTCTCGCAAGGTCGAGAGTCGGTGTGCGATCATGATCGTGGTTTTGCCAACGGTCAGCCGCTCAATGGCCTCTTGGATACGCCGCTCGGTTTCGGTATCCATGGCGGCGGTTGCTTCGTCCAGAATCAGAATCTTCGGATCGCGCAAAATCGCGCGGGCAATGGAAATGCGCTGGCGCTCGCCGCCCGAAAGGTCCTTATAGCCAAAGCCAATGCGCGTTTCGTAGCCGTCGGGCATTTTCATGATAAAATCGTGGCAGCCTGCCAGCTTGGCGGCCGAGATGACCTCTTGCGGTGTGGCATCGGGACAAGCGTAACGAATATTGTCGAGCACGGTGCCGACAAACAGATATGTCTCCTGTGAAACAATGGCGATATTGCGGTAAAGATCCTCAAAAGCAAGATCGCGCACCGAATAACCGTCGATGAGAATATCACCGGAATCGGTATCGTAAAGGCGGATCAGAAGATTGGCAAGCGTGCTCTTCCCCGCGCCCGTATGGCCGACAATGCCGAGTCTCTCTCCCGCTTTCACCGAAAAGGAGACAGAATCGATCACCTTGCGGCTCTTATTATAGGAAAAATCAACCTCGCGGAAGGTAACGTCGCCGCGGAATTTCTCAATACGAACAGGATTTTCCTTTTCCGAAACCTCGGGACGCGCGTCCATGATCTCAAAAAGGCGTTGCATGGCGTTACTGCAATCGGCCGTGCGGTTGACCATGGTCACGAAAAAGTTCATTGGCGTATAAATCATATTGATGTATGCGATAAAGGTCAGAAGCGAGCCGTAGGTCATACCGCCTATGCCCTTCATGACCATAAAGCCGCCAACTGCCCAGGCAATGATATTGCCCGCATACAAAATGAGCGACGACAGCGGAAAAACGTAGTTGTTGTAAACGGCGAGATTTCGATCGCTTTCGGCCACACGGCGGTTGCGCTCGTCAAATCGACCGATCTCGTCCTGCTCGCGCGAAAAGGCCTTGACCACACGAATACCCGACAAAACGTCGGCAAGAAAAGAATTCAGCCGACTGCTTCCCGAATAGCAACGTGCGTGCAAGCGACTTTGATTCTTATAAAGCCATTTCATAACGAACAGAAAAAGCGGTACCGTGCAAAGTGAGCAAAGCGCCAGCAGGGGATTGATGACGAAAAGAAGAACGGCAAGCACCACCGTCTGCACGATGTTGACAATGAAATACGGAACACCGTCACAGAAAAATTCGTAAATGGTATTGGAATCGCGGTTGACCTGCGTCATAAGGCCGCCCGTTTGCCGTGCCGTGAAAAAGCCGAGCGAGAGCCGCCCGATCGAGCCGAAAATCACCTTTTTCAGGTCGTAGACCACACGTGCGGCAATGACCGAGGTCACGTAATTATTGACCATTGTAAAAAATGCGGTGATGAGGCGAGTCCCTACAATCAAAAAGAGGAGAAATGCCACCCGGCCGTAGAAGCTGCCGCCCTCGTCAAGCACCTCGTCAAAGAAAAAGCCCGAGGAAAGATAGGGGGTGAGCGTGCCAAGCAAGGTCATTGCCAGAAGCGATAGGAGCGTGACAATCAGATAGCCCTTGTATTTGAAAAAGAACTTCAGCATCCGTCCGAAGAGCGAGCCTCTTTTCATACAGTGCGGACAGATATGGCGGTTTTTATCGGGATAACGCATGCCACACGTCGGGCAGGCATGATTTTTCGGAAGGTCTTCTTCATCAACCGTCACACGTCCTTCCTTGAGCAAACGGTTGGCATAGCGCACGAAAACCTGCGCCGATTGCTTGCAAAAGCCGCTCATCACGGCAAGCAAGCGCGGCCCTTCTTCGCCTTCAACAATCAAAGACGCCCCCGAAAGATGCTCGGTCAGACGAAAGCTTTTCAGCTGATCAAGGGCATATTCTTCAATGGAATCAATGTGAAAAACGCCGCGCAAATGCTCGGTCGTGTAGGAATGCCGCCCCACTCTCTTTTCGAGGGCACGCGTACCGCACACCGAAAGCAAGCGTTGCCCGGTCACGAGAATGTATGTATCTGCCACACCGAAATCGGCATTTTTATCGGTATAAAATGTGATCAGAATATCTTCGTACCGAATCCCTTTTTCCTCGGCAATACTCAAAATATCGGGGGGCAATCGGTCGAGCTCCAAAGGTATTTCCCACTTTTTCAAGAAAAACACCCCTTTCCGCGCAAAGTCTCGTTTTTACGCTTTTTCAAAATCTAAATATAATACCAAATTATATTATAACAGATTTCATACATAAAAGCAATATTCTATATAAAAAAAGATTGCTTGACAAGAAAAAAAAGCTATGCTATAATATGTGGAAATGATAGCAAACAAAAGAAAGGAAAAAACATATGAACCCTTCAGACATTGCCCCGATTTTAGAGGCCATCATGATCATCAGCTTCGGCTGCTCCTGGCCGCTCAACATCATCAAATCCCTGCAAACCCGCTCCACCAAAGGCAAGAGCCTGCCCTTTTTGCTTCTCATTGATTTCGGCTACGTAGCCGGCATCGTTGGCAAGCTTCTCGTTTGCGATCAGCCCGGCTTCAAATGGTGGGTATTTGCATTCTACGTTTTGAATTTCATTATGGTCACCACCGACCTTTTCCTCTACTTCAAGCACCTTCGCGCTGAAAAGAAAGCCGAAAAATAAAATTTATTGACAAGCGTAAAAGGAATCAATCATGAGAACAGTATTTGACGTTCCGTACAGTGCGCGCGAAAATGCGTTGATTAATTTCTATTTGCCCGACCACGACAATTTCGCCACTGTGATCTTCTTCCATGGCGGCGGTATTGAAAACGGAAACCGCAAAATGGATCCCGAGCTGGCAGAAGCGTTGACTTCGCAAGGCGTTGCTTTTGCCTCGGTTGAGTACCGTATGTATCCCACGGCGCGCTTCCCCGAATTCATCGAAGATGCTGCAGAAAGTGCCGCATGGATCAAGAAAAACATTGCCACCTATGGCGGCAATGATAAGATCTTTATTTCGGGCTCGTCAGCAGGTGCATATCTGACCATGATGCTCTACTGCGACAAGCATTATCTTGCCGCACACGGCTTAAAATCCTCTGATTTCACCGGCTTCATTTCGGATTCCGCCCAGTTGACCACGCACTTTAACGTCCTGCGCGAGCGCGGAGCTTCTACAAAGCTTGAACGCATTGACGAAGGCGCACCGCTCTATTTTGTCGATGAAAGCCTCACGCTTACGCCCCTGCTTCTCATCTACTACTCAAACGATATGTTTTGCCGTGCCGAGCAAAACAGGCTCTTCCACCGCGCAATCACTCACTTCTTCCCCGAGGCAAAAATTCCAATGGTTGAGCTGCCCGGCGGACACTGTGCAGGCCGCTTCAAAAAAGAAAACGGCGAATACGATCTGATCAATACGATCATGGATTTCGTCAAGCCGTTGATTTAACTATGCCCATAAAAAAAGCACAGCCGTGGCTGTGCTTTTTCATTTATCGGTCTCTTGCGTCCTCGCGGTCCTCTTCGGAACGGAAAAGGAGCGAAATGCACCAAACACCCGCAAGCGCGATGACCGTATAGATCACACGGCTGACAAGCGCGGTCTGACCGCCGCAGAGCCATGCCACGAGATCGAAGGAAAAGAGCCCGATGCTCCCCCAGTTCAATGCGCCGATGATGGTTAAAACCAGCGCAATTTTATCCATGATCATACCGGTATTTCTCCTACATTTTGTTCTTCGTGCGGTGAATTTGCACCGCGTATGCAACCGAATCTACGTTTGGTTGCGCACATAGTGTTACCAAAACGCTTCAAGGCTATACGTTAAGAATCAAAGGTTGGAATTTGCGGCCCGAAGCTGTTTTTTAATTTTTCAAGCGCTTTTTTTTCGATGCGGCTGACGTAGGAGCGCGAAATACCGAGCCTTTTGGCAACCTCCTTTTGCGTGCAGGGCGGCGCTTCCCCGAGTCCGTAACGCATGACGATGATGCGCCGCTCGCGCTCGTCAAGCACGTCGCGGATCAAAACGAACACACGCTCGGTATGAACCTTCATATCAAGATCTTCAACGATGGTATCTTCTCCCGAAATGATGTCCATATACGTCAAGGGATTGCCGTCACGGTCGACGTCGATGGTTTCATTCATGGAAACCTCGCAGGAAAATTTTTTCTGCGAGCGGAAAAACATCAGTATCTCATTTTGAATACATTTGGCGGCATAGGTTGCAAATTTCGCACCGTTTTCGCATTTGAAGCTGTCAATAGCCTTGATCAGGCCGAGCGTACCGATCGAGACGAGATCGTCGGGCGTGGGATAGGACGTATAATACTTGCGCACGATATGGGCCACCAGACGCAAATTATGCTCGATCAGCTTAGCACGTGCCTGCATATCACGCTTTTCCTTCAATGCAAGGAAAAGCTTTTTTTCCTCCTGCGCACCGAGCGGCGGCGGAAAATGCTGTCCCGATCCGATGCCGAGCAACAAATAAATGAAGTTCAACGCGAAATCATAAAAGCCGTACGCCATAAGACACCTCCGAAAAAATACGCATTTGCACGAAAAAAAGATCCGCACATCATGCAAGCTCAATTGCATTATATGCGGATCAATCGTCTTTTTTGTCTTAAGAACGCAAAAAATATCCTTTCGCGCGGTCAAAGCATATGAGAGGCGCACCGTTTCTTGCCAATCCCGCCTCAAAAAATCGGCGGTTGATGGACAGAACGGCATGAGAGACGTTACTGCGCGAGCGAAGGCCGAGCGGAAGAAAGGCAATACGCATCAGCGCGTTTTGAGAAAGTCCGTGCGGATACGCTTCCATCAGTGCAAGAAGCAATGCCGTATGCGTATCCGAAAAGGAAAAGTGCTTCAGAACCATTGAAAATTCCTTTTCGAACAGTCGGTAGCACAATGCCCCTGCCATGACCTCCGACGGATTGGTCTGTGCCTTCGAAATGCAGGAAAGCACGATCGCCTCCGCCAGTCGCTTCGGCTTCACACCGAACGGCAATACGAAAGCGAAGGCATCACGGTGAAGGAAAGCGGCGTCACACCCTTCAAGCAACAAAACGCCGTGAAGTGTGCGCGGAAAAAGACGTTTTGCAAGGAAGGTGACACCTTCAAGCGCGGGGCGGCGCTTTTCAAGAATATGCAAAACGGCATAAACGTCCGAGCGCTCGGAAAGGCGCAGACAAAGTGAGGACAAGGTCACCCTCTCTGAGATCAGACCGACGTGCAGAAGTGCACGGCGCACCTCGGCGATCTGTCGGTCGTTCGTACCCGTCACAAGAATCAAAGCACGTACCTCACTCGTTGCCGCCGAGCATGGCGAGCAATTCTTCCTCGCCGATGACCGTAATACCGAGCGCACGCGCCTTGGTCAGCTTTGAGCCTGCCGCATCGCCCGCCACCAAAAAAATCGGTTTTGGAAGAGACGGACGAGGAGACCTTGCCGCCTGCTGCCTTGATTTTTTCCCCTGCTTCATCACGCGTCATGGTGGGGAGCGTGCCTGTCAAAACGAAGGTCTTTCCCGATAGCGTATCCGCCGTGGGTGCTTTGACGGCAGAATCAAGAACGCCTGCCGCGAGCAATCGGTCTGTCAGATCGCGCGTTTGCTCGCGCGCGAAAAACTCCACGAGATTGGCGGCGGTAATTTCACCGATATCCGAAATCTCCGAAAAATCCTCAAAGCTCGCGCGGTAAATGGCATCAAGCGAGCCGAATCTTGCGGCAATTTCGGCGGCGGCCACCTCGCCGACCTGACGGATGCCGAGCGCGTAAAGCAACCGCTCAAGCCCTGCCTTTTTCGATTCTTCGATGGCGCGAATCAGATTGGCGGCCGATTTTTCGCCCATACGCTCCATGCTTGCGAGATCCTCGCTTTGCAAGGTGTAAAGATCCGCCGCATCGTGAATCTTCCCTTCCGCGAGCAAGGCTTCTATGATGCGCGGTCCGAGACCGTCGATATTCATCGCCCCCTTGGAGACGAAATGCTGAATACTGCGCGACTGCTGAGCAGGGCACGCGGGATTGACACAGCGCACGGCCGCGCCGTCGCCGTCATCGTCCCATGCAACTGCCTGTCCGCAGGAGGGACAGTGCGTGGGCATGGCGTATTCGGCTTCGGTGCCTGTGCGCTTACCGGGCACGCTTGCCACGATTTCGGGAATGATCTCGCCCGCCTTTTGTACGAGCACGGTATCACCGATGCGGATATCCTTCTGACGGATGAAGGAGAGATTATGCAGAGTTGCGCGCGAAACCGTCGTGCCCGAAAGATGCACGGGGGCAAGGCAAGCCGTTGGCGTCAGCACACCCGTGCGGCCGACGGCAATTTCTATATCGAGCAGCTTGGTTTCCTTGCGCTCGGGGGGGTATTTATAGGCAACCGCCCATTTCGGCGTGGCAGTGCCCTCACCGATGCGGCGGCGCAGGGAAAGGCTGTCGATCTTGATGACCGCGCCGTCGGTATCGAATGCAAGAGTGCTGCGCATCTCACCCAGGCGGTCGATATACGCGTCGCACGCTTCTTTACCCGTCACCTTTTCGCGATGGGGCAAAACCGTGAAGCCAAGCTCCTGCAAGCGGTCAAGCGACGCCGTATGGCTATCAAGCTCACGGCCGTCCTCATAAAGCGAGCCCTCCTGCACGTTGAACACGAAAATGGCAAGCTGTCTTGCCGCCGCCACGCGGGAATCCAGCTGACGGAGCGAGCCCGCCGCCGCATTGCGCGGATTGGCAAAGAGCGCAAGCCCCTCCTCCTCGCGCGCCTCGTTCAAGGCGGCAAAAACACGGCGCGGCATATATACCTCACCGCGCACGCAAAGGTAAGGGACAGGCTCGGTCAAGCGGAGCGGTACTGTGCGAATGGTTTTGAGATTCTCGGTGACGTCCTCGCCGACGTTGCCGTCGCCGCGCGTTGCACCGCGCACGAACACACCGTTTTCATAGGTCAGAGAGACCGAAAGACCGTCGATTTTCGGCTCGGCGGAAAAGGTCGGCTCTTCCCCGATGCTTTCTTGCATATCAAAAACAAATTCGGAAAGCTCTTCTTTGGAAAAAACGTCGGTCAAGCTGCCCATTCTGACGGTATGCGTCACCTTTTCAAAGCGTTCGAGGACGGCGCCTCCCACACGGACGGTGGGTGAATCGGGCGAGAAAAATTCGGGATTTTCGGCCTCAAGCTCGCCCAAACGGCGGAAGAGGGCGTCGTATTCGTCATCTGTGATCTCGGGCGCATCTTTTTCATAATACAGCTTTGCGTGGCGGGTAAGGTCCGCACGCAGCCTGTCTATTTCCCGACGGATCTCGGTTTTATCCATTGATTTGATTCCTTTCGGTAAAGAATGGAGTTTATATTGACGTTGCACGTTCGCAAAAAAGGTCGAAGGTGATAGAAAGGCGCACCGCGGAGCCTGCGGTACGCCTTTGTTTTACGCCATCGTATTGAGTTTTACAGTGAAACTGCTCTTCTTCCGTGCGGCGTTATTCTTATGAATGATTCCGCGGCTGACTGCCTGGTCGATTGCTTTCACGGCAGCCTTGTATGCTTCCTGCGCCGCAGCCTTATCACCGGATGCGAGGGCAGCATCATACTTCTTGATAAGAGTACGCATACGGCTCTTGAACATCTGGTTGTACAGGGACTTCACAGCGGTGACTTTCACACGCTTTTTCGCAGACTTGATATTCGGCATTTCTCTTCCTCCTGTCAAATTTTCCACGTCTGCGGCTGAGAGGGTCCGCTGACGCCGTGATTTCATACATTACTTATCATAACACATTTGTTTTGAAAATTCAAGTGTTTTTTCAAAATATTTGAACTTTTTTTCATCTTTTTTTGTTTTTTGTTTTCTTTCACGCAAGAAAAGGAAGCATCGCCTCTCAAAACTGCCCGAAAAACAAAATACAAGTTGACAAAATCGGGAAAATGCGCTATAATATTCTCCGTTGTCAATGATTCAAAAAAGTGAAACGGAATATCAATATGAAACCAAACGAACCGATCTCCCCCGCCTCCTCCCTTCGGCGCGGTATGCGTGACGGACTGCCCATTGCGCTCGGCTATTTTGCCGTCTCCTTTTCGCTGGGCATTGCCGCCAGAAATGCGGGGCTGACTATTTTTCAGGGCTTTCTTGCCAGCCTGCTCAACAATGCCTCGGCCGGCGAATACGCGGGCTTTCTTCTGATTGCCGCCAATGCCTCTTACATCGAGGTGGCTCTGCTGACCTTCATCACCAACTGCCGCTATCTTTTGATGAGCTGCTCGCTCAGCCAGCGTTTTTCCTCTTCTATGCCCTTTTACCACCGCTTCTTCATTGGCTATGACGTCACCGACGAGATCTTCGCCATTTCTGTGGCGCATCCGTATCCTCTGCCGCCTCGCTACGTCTACGGCGCCATGCTCCTTGCCTTGCCCGGTTGGGCGTTCGGCACGGCGCTCGGTGTGGCCATGGGCAACATTCTGCCGTCAAACGTCGTCAGCGCACTCAGCGTCGCACTTTACGGTATGTTCATTGCCATCATCATTCCCCCCGCACGCAAAAACCGCGTGATTGCCGCTCTGGTTCTCGTCAGCTTTGCCTTCAGCTTCGCCTTTTCGGCGCTTCCCTATCTCAAAGCTCTCTCCGAGGGCATTCGCATCATCATTCTGACGGTATCAATCTCGGCATTTGCCGCCCTCGTATTCCCGCGCAACGACGATGAGGAGGAATCGGCCGATGAGTAAAACCTATATCTACATTTTCATCATGTTCGCGGTCACCTACCTCGTCCGCGTCCTGCCCCTGACGCTGATCCGCCGCAAAATCAAGAACCGCTTTATCCGTTCCTTTCTTTATTACGTGCCCTACGTCACGCTGGCGGTGATGACCTTCCCCGCCATCATGCACGCAACCGATCAACCGATCGCGGGCATCTGTGCACTTGTGATCGGCGTATTGCTTGCATGGTTCGGCGCAAAGCTCTTTACCGTAGCTGTCACTTGCTGTGTCACTGTATTGGTGCTTGAGTTGATGATGAAATATCTTTTATAAGCAAAACCTCGGCTTAGCGTGATACTATTAACGGAGTTTGAAAATATTGCTAAGTGCGAGCATCGCATTTGTCTGGTCGAATACTTTATGGGCTAAGCCCAAACCCTTATAACGACAGAAAGAGATAACAAATCGGTTTGCAGCCGAGATGTTATCTCTTTTTTCTGTTGGTTTCATGAAATCGTTGCAGAGCAACGATGAAATCTTCACTTCGTTCAGATGAAATCCAAGACACGCCTTGGATGAAATCAAATCCGTCTAAAATACAACCATGCGAAGCAGGATTTCATCGCGGAAGCGATTTCATCCACCATAGGTGGATTTCGCCCGTCAAAGACGGATTTGACTGCGTGATACTTTTAACGGAGTATCACGCTAAGCCGAGGTTTTGTTTATAAAAGATATTTCATCATCAACTCAAGCACCAATACAG
>JAFVXT010000060.1 GCA_017501005.1 Clostridia bacterium | reverse complement strand
GTAAGGAAATCGGGATAGATGATATCGGGCGCGCCCGCGCGGTCGATCTCCGAATAGTAGCCGTATTTGAGCTCAAAGGTCTTGCCGAAGGTCGTGACGACCTTATAGATCTCGCCCTCTCGAGGATCGCGGGAGAGATTTTCTTCTTTTATCTCCAACCGTTGATTACGCATTGTCATCTCCTTTTTCCGTCATTTTTCAGCGCTTGAAAACCGCAAATAGATCTGCAAAGGTCTTTTTCTTGATCACGAACCAGAAAAGAGAGAAGCCGAGAAGGAGGGCTGCTGCACTGCCGCCGACTGCGATGATCGCAACGGTACCGCCCGAGAGGCCGCTCTTCTTCGCGGCCGTCTCGTTTTCACCGCTACTGCCGCTTTCGCTTCCCGATTCGGTTGCTTCTTCACTACCAAGCTCTTCGGAGGAACCGGGAGGCAGAAGATTGCCGTACTCGGCGCCGCAACGGTCACAGACCGCCAATGAAGTTTCGCTGGCCGTACCGCCCAGATGCTCGTGACATTCGGCACTCAGGCCAACCGTGACGTCAAAGAAGCCGTAGGTAAAGAAATTGAAGAAATACTCTTCGCCTGCCTTCATGTCCTTCGTCCAGGAGAGGGTTTCGCCTTCTTCATTTTGGGAAACTGTTGCAATTTCATTGCCGTCGGCATCGTAAACACAGAAGCTTGCGTCGCCGTCGTACGTGACGGTCACGGTATAAGTGCCGTCCGCCTTGGGCGCAAAGTGACCGTTTTTCAGGCTTTCGTGATGGAAGAAGGGCTGCTTGCCCGACTGACCGGGCAGTAGCTCAAATCTTTCATAAACCCAGACGGTCTCACCGATGACACCGCTATAATTACCCATGCCGATCACGGTGACCTGATAAGCGCCCGGCTTTGTGAAGGGAGCGGCGGGCATATTCACCCGATAGTCCGTGCCTTCCTTGAGAAGCGTTCCTGTTTTGGGATCGGTGACGGTCAAGGAAGGGGTATGCGGCTCGCCCGTATAGATCACGTCTGTTTTCAGCGTGATCCAATCTCTTTCGAGCAGTGCGCTTTCGCTATCTTCAATGTCCAAGGCAAAGGACACCAGCGCTTCGTCATTGAGCGCAAGCGCATACTCGCCTTCGCGGGTGGGAAGCGGGTAATAGCCGCTCACCTCAGACGGGAGCAGGAGCGCACCCCAGCTGACAATGGCATACGTCCGAGGTGCTTTCGTATTGACGGACAAGCGGCCGCCGCTGATATTCACCGACCCCTCGGCAACAATGCCATGGCCGCCGTCAACGTCGATGATGACCGTGCCGCCGCCTATAATCACATCGTCATAGGTGACGATGCCGTGATCGTCTCGGGTTTTGATATAGACGAAGCCGCCATTGATCACCACGCCATTCCCATGATTGTCTATACCGTGATCCTCGGCGCGGATGACAAGTGTCACGCCCTCTTCAATGTTGACACCCTCCTCGCAATCGATGCCGTCGTCCCCCGCATCGATAAAGATGAAGCCGCCATGGAGATAGAGATCGTCATAGCACTCGATGCCGTTGTCGGTGGCGATAATCGTCAGAGTACCGCCTTCTACGGTCAGATCCTCACCGACCTCAATACCGTCGTAGTCGCCAAAGCCCTCTACGTGAAGACTTCCCTCTCCGCTGATCAGGAGGTTATGCAAAGGAATGCCAATACCGTCGCCGTTCAACGCACAAATACGGTTATTGCCCACAAGAACCATCTCCAGATCTTGTTCGCTGTAAATACCGGCAGAGCCGTACATAGTGTCGTCGGGATCCTTATCATAGACCAATGTAAAATCCTTCAGCGTCAGAACGCCGTCCCGATAATACGCGTATCCGCCGTCCGCGGGCGCGCTTTTTGTGATGCGGCCGTTCTGATCGAGATAGTCGCCGTCCTGAAGGCAATGATCGCCAACCCGCACGCCGACAAGCATAACCCGTCCGCACCTGCAGCGACCGTCTTCGCCGTAGCTGTGCATCTCGCTTGTATCATTGATCACCTCACATGCCGAACAGACATGCCAATGGTACAACTCATCGAAAAGGTAATCGTCATAGTGATGAACGTGCTCCTCATAGCCGCACGCGCAGACCTTGCTCTCATCAAACAGGTGCGCTTCTTCTTGGTAGAGGCCGCAAAGGTCACAGTAGCCGTAGTGCGCATCGAATGCCTTTCTCCAATCGCTGACCGTATGCTCGTGCTCTTCATAGCCGCACGCGCATTGACCGTCAACAAATTCATGGTCGAGCGTCACCTCGAGGAAGCAAATCTCGCATTCGCCTCCGTGGGTATTTGCACCAAAGTCCCATTCTTCACAGGTATGCTTATGCTCGAAGTAGCCGCACACGCACTGACCGTCAGCATCAAACGAATGCGCTACTTGATAGCCAAGGCCACAGATATCGCAAAGCCCATAATGATAGTCCTCAGCATACCCCCAACGGCTGATCTTGTGGTCATGCTGCCCATAGCCGCACACACACTGACCGTCGGCATCAAACGCATGCTCTTCGACGGGAAACCGATAGCCGCATGCGCATATTCTCGTGTGCGTTTCCATATCGAGCTCCCATGTGGAAAGTTCGTGATCGTGGATATAGTAGCCGCACGCGCATCGGCCGTCCGTGCCGTACTCGTGCGAAGCGTAGACGGTTACGGAGCAGAGCGCACAAGAGCCGATATGCTCTTCCTCGTCGTAGTCATTGATCCAGTCGCTGACCTCGTGCTCATGCACGAAATAACCGCAAACGCATCGGCCGTCGGCGTCAAACGAATGCTCTTCTTCCATATAGAGGTCACAAAGCACGCACCGATCCCAATGCCTCTCTTCGTTGTAGATTACCCATGCTACTACAGTATGCTCATGCACGAAATAGCCGCAAACGCATCGGCCGTCAGCGTCAAACGCATGCTCTTCTTCCATATACTCATGACAAAGATCGCATTCAGCCCAATGTCTCTCTTCGCTGTAGGATCCCCATACTGCTACGGTATGCTCATGCACGAAATAACCGCAAGCGCATCGGCCGTCGGCGTCAAGCGTATGGGCTTCTTCCATATAGATGTCACAAAGCTCGCACCAATCCCAATGCTTCTCTTCGTTGTAGGATTCCCATACTGCTACGGTATGCTCATGCGCGAAGTAGCCGCAAATACATGTGCCGTCATCTCCGTACTCGTGGTTCTTCTCCACATAAGATGTACAGAGCTCGCAAGTTCCCCAGTGGGTGGCTTCGTCATATGCCCAATTGGATATGGCGTGCTCGCAGGGCTTTTCCTCGCCGCAGATACAGTTGCCCGCGCTGAAATCGTGGTCTTCCTCCATGAAAAAGCCGCAGAGGCACTCACTCGTGTGAAGATCGCCGTTCGGTGTCCAGCCTGTGCTTTGGTGGGTGTGAAGGTATCCGCAAAAGCAAACGTATTGGTCATTGTAAACGTGTTTCTCGGTCAAGGGCTGCTCGCAATGAATGCAAAGGCCGCTATGATCCGCATCGGTGTGGGTGCTGTAATCGAGAACCTCATGAATGACGTTGTATTCCTCGTCGACCAAGGCAACGGTGACCGCAAAGGAGCCCACTTCATTGTTCTGCCAATAGCGCGCCTTGAGCGTGTAGGTCGTGCCTGCCGTCAGATGATAAGGGATCAGGAAGTTAGCGCCCTCTATGCCGTTGTCTGCTTCTGCAAGGATTTGGCCCTCTGCATCGCAAAGAACTCCGTAGGTATCGCTGTTTGAAATCGACCAAAAGGCGTAATATCCGTCAAGCTCGGGTGTGAAGGTGAAAATGGCGCTTTCTTCCGGTGCGTAAATATGTGCATCCGCGATCTTCTCACGGGACAGGACGGGAACGTCATTGACTCTCACCGCACAGCTTACCTCGAACTCCTCCGACGACGCGGTGACGGTGGTGCTTCCTTGGCTCAAAAGGGTGATCCTTCCGTTCTCGTCTACCGTTGCCACGCTCTCGTCCGCAGAGCTCCAGGTAAGAGCGGGCAGTAAAGAGTTGATGGGCGATGCCGTCGCCACCAGCTGTGCGGTGGACCCGACAGTGCCGTCGATTTCGGTATAGTTCAAGGAGATCGCCGTTGTGTCGACTGCCTTTGCAAGCTGAATGCTTCTTGAGACGTCGTAAGTGAACGATTCGATCCTATAATAATAGGTCTCGCCCGCTTCTAAAGAGTCGATCCGAGAAAGCCGCTCACCGTAAACGCTTGTGCTGTCGACGTATTCACCGCCAGCACGGTAGATTTCCAACATGCAAGTATCGTTTTCAAGGTCACTGAAGAAGCAATAGAATGCCGTTTCCTCGGGTGTAAAGCGAAAGGCGGAAGATGATCCTTGCTCGTTAGCGGCACCATACGCAGTATCAAGTGTGATGTCGATCGCATCCAAAACCGTAATCACAACCGAATCGGTAACGCCGGGTGCCGCCGTCACCGTCACCGTTGCACTTCCGGGCTTTCCCAAAAAGATATTGCCTGCCTCATCTACCAATACGGTTTCGGGATCGGAGGATTGAAAGTGCAGCGCGCAATCGGCATCTGCGGGAGAAATCGCATAATCCAGCTTCATTCGGGAAAACACACTGTTGGTATAAGTATCCCCGACGTCCAATGAAACCTCGGTGGGAAATTTGGCCCTTGTAACCTTCACCGTCACCGAAGCACTTTGGTTCTGATCGTGGAGCGTGACCTCCAGAAGGTAGGTTGTTCCCGCCTCCATGGAATAGACGGCGGCAAATTCATGAGAATCGACAATATCGTCACTACGCACAAGCTCGTTCCCTTCCGCATCGAGGATCCTGCCGACAGGGTCTGCGGTATTATGCAGTGACTTGAAAGCGTAAAAGCCGCTCTCGTCGGGCGTGAAGGCAAATACTTTTTCCCTCGCGTCAACGCCGTCAAGCGTCACGGTCTCTTCGGTATCGAGTGCAATGGTTGGATAGTCTGTCGGCTCCTCTGCGTGCACGTGCCCCATCGAAAAGGGGAGCGTGCCAAGCAAGATAAAAAGAGCTGTCAGTAATGCCATTGTTCTTTTTCCTAATTGCATGCGTTTCATAAAAGCCTCCGTTATCAAAGGTGCGGTCGGTATTTCACGTCCGTTTTACCATGTTTTACGTTCTTATTATAGCAAATTCTTCGACAATCGGACACTACCTAAAAAGCATTATTTAGGGCATTCCTTTTGATTGCCACATAAAAAAGCATAGCCGTTTTGCACGCAAAACGGCTATGCTTTTTATAGAAATGCGGCAAATTCGTGCCGTCCCACACCGAGCTTGTCGGTCACGGAAAGCAATGCCTGCTTGACGCCCGAAAGCGACATATGCAGCTTGTCGGCAATTTCCTTGTTGGTCATGCCGAACGCGGCGAGCTTGGCAACCTCCCTTTGCTTTTGCGTGAGAGTGGTAACGATTCTCCGTCCGCGAATAACGCCCGAAAGCCTTGACCAGCCCGCATCGTAGATCCTATGAAGCTCCTTGACCCTTTCCCCTGCCACACGGTCAACGGATGAAAGCCGTTGCTCCACAAGCGTATCCAACGCACGGCCGTATTCGGCAAGAACGCCGTAAAGCCTGTCGGGGAGCGCCAGAGCAATGGCGCGGTCAATATGGCGAACGGCCTCCTCGTCCCTGCCGCTATTGTGATAAACGGCAGCGCAGGTCATGCGCAAATAGATCTCCGACATGACGGTATTGTTGGCGTTTGCCCAGCAGATCATCGGCTCAATGGCGTAGGGTGCCATCGACAAAAGAGAAAGACCCTGCACCCCTTCCATCTTCAGAACGCCCGTGGCAACGGCATATCCCGTCGCGTACAAATATTTGGCATAATAGACCTTGGCGGCAGGAAACGCGTCCTTGTGCAAGGGCTCAAAGCGGCCGATCTTAAACCAATCGGGAAAGCTCTCCACGCTGTAAAGCATGATATCCACCGCGCTGATGGCAAGCTGCATGGCGTCTCTGTCGTCATCGTTTTTGGCGGGCGCTTCGGCAATATGGATCTTCGCCTTGCGCCACATCGCGATATCGCCCTTCCAGATCGCGCACATGGCAAGAAGCATGCCTGCGGAAATCACGGCATAAAAGCCCGAATGCTTGTTCAGTAAGTAGTTGGCGCTTGCGTAAACTCGGTCGATCTCCCCGCGGGAATAGGCAAGCTCTGCCTCAAACAAAACCTGTGCCTCATGATTGTAGGCCAGACCTTCACCGACCTTGTCTGCCGTCCCCGGCGTGTGATAAAGATCGCTCATGTAAAGAAACGGCGTCTTGCGCGGCAAGGGCATATCCCCTTCCGCTTTTTCTTTTGCGGCACGGGTTCTGCCGTCAACGGGACGGCTCGCGTTTGCGGGGATCAGCCACTCACGGCCGATCCGAACCGCGCCCTGAATCTTCCCTTCTGCACAAAGAATCTGCACGCGCCGTGCCGTGATTTCCCACGCCTTGGCCGCCTCTTCGATTTTGATATATCGGTTTGCCAGCTCCTGTATTTTTTCCATTGCTTGCTCCGTTTTTGAGTATGTATTATTCGCCGAGCGAATGATAATATCGTTCGCTCACCGAAATATATTATACACCGATCTCTTCGATTTGTCAATTCTTTTTCTGTTTTCTCTGCAATGAAGAAACGGTAAAACGGCGATCCTCAAACGTCATGGCTCACAACAAGTACGATCTCTGAAGAAAAAACAGCGAACCTCTCTTGATAACAATATACCCGATTCTGAGAAAAATGCCAATACTTCTTCGGAAAAAAATCGCCATTCGCTTAATACAAGCGATCCTTTGCGATACAAGAGCACTACCGCTTTACATCAATCTCCGAGGCGAATACTGAAGCCGCCGCCACCGCCGCCGTGATCGTTATTGGTATTGATTTCTATATAGGGGGTAAGCACTTGTGCCATGTTGGAAATGGGCATGGATTGGATATAAACCTTGCCGGGGCCTGTCACGCAGGTATTAAAAAGACCTTCGCCGCCAAGGAACACGTTTTTCACGCCCTTCACCATTTGAATATCCATCGTACAGGTATCACTCATGGCGGCAAGATAGCCCGTATTCATGATCATGCTTTGCCCTGCTTCGAGCACGTATTCCTTACAGTAGCCACTGATCTCAAGAAAAACAAGTCCGTCGCCGGCAATGCGCTGCATGATAAAGCCCTCGCCGCCAAAGAAGCCGTTTCTGAGTCTCTTCTGAAAAAAGACCGAGATGTCAAGCCCCTTCTCCATTGCCAGAAAGCCGCGCTTCTGCACAATGATGCCGTTATCGGGCGTTACGCGGTACGGAATGATCGAGCCCGGAAGGCTTGACGCGAAGGCAATCATGCCCGCACCGCCCATGGGCGTGTATTCGTTCATAAAAATCGATTCTCCCGAGAACAGCCTGCCAAAAACCTTTCTGATGCCGCCGCCCGAGCTCGTTTCCATCTTGATATTGGGGCTCATCCAGCTCATTGCACCGCTTTCGGTACACAGAGTCTGCCCTGCCTCGGGATAGCAGATCAAAACGGGGAGATTCCCTCCCTCGATCACGTATTTTATCATAAAAGCCTCCTTTATCGTGCCGCAAAGAGAAAGCCTCGACGCATAAGCTCCTTCGCCTCGGGGATATTCTTGAAGATTTCGCTAGTGTGTCCAAGGGAATTATAGAAAACACGCCCTTTTCCCCATTGCTTTGTATAAACAACCGGAACCGTTACCTCACCGTTCGCCCCATATGGCTCGTCGTTTGCGAAAAATTTAGTGTTTGCAAGCACGTTCACAGCAGGGTCTACATGGATATAATATTGCTCGCTTGTTACTTCAAAATCTTTTATTCCGTCGGTAATAGAGCTTTTTTCCGAATCGATGATGTGTACCGTATACGTTACGTTATTATTCCCGGGATGCGCAACCCATTGAGAGCCCGTCATAAACTGCCATTCCGTATTCTCTCTAAATGCATCGCACATTCCCCCGTGGCATCCGGCAATTCCTGTACCTGCGGCAACTGCATCACAGACATTCTTTTCCGCTTGACTGCTTAATTTTCCCATAGTCCAAACGGGAACTATCAGGTCATAAGAGGTAAGCTCTTCAAGAAAAGAATCTAAGGAATCGGACATTCTCACCTCAAATCCTTCCTCCTTCAACATCTCGGAAAACAAATCCGCTACTCCTTTAGGATCATGCCCGTCCCAGCCGCCATACACAATTAATGCTTTTTTCATAATATAATCTCCTTTATTAACGTTTAAAAGACTTGCGTCCTTATACATTTGATCATATCACTTTCCAGCTTGACAAGCAATGTGATTTTTGGTATAATATAAGAAAAAATTAGTCTTTTTGACGGAGAACTGAAATGTTTTTTGAATCGATACATTCCGAAAAGCAATCTGAATTCCATTATCATTTCGGGGAGAGCTTAGATTTTCCACTTCATATACACAGGTCATTTGAATTTTTTTCACAGCTTCAAGGAAAAACCTTAGTTGTAATTGATGGGAAAGAATATGAATTGAAAGAAGGAGAGGCGGTGCTTATCTTTCCACTCCAAACCCATTCCTATAAAACAATAACCAAAGGGAAACACGCAATTAGCATCTTTTCAAGTGAT
>JAFVXT010000059.1 GCA_017501005.1 Clostridia bacterium | reverse complement strand
ATATAATAAATCATTGAAATTCGTTAGAATTTCCACCTTAAAAGACCGCTTTCACTATCATTTTAGATAGAAAAAGCGGTCTTGTTCTTTACTTATATTCTTTTGCGTTTTTGGTCTGCGCTAAATGAGCCAGCCTCTTTTATTCTTCGGTAGGCGTATAAACGGGAACCGCTTCCCGGTTCTTATTCATCTGCTTGATGACAAGTGTTGCACAGACGAAGAGAACGAGCGCAACCGCCCACAAAATGAGGGCGCTGACAACCGTACCGAGCGAGGTGGCAATACCGCCGACAAGGTAAGAAACGCATGCGATGATCGCAATCAGACCTGCATAAGGCAGCTGCGTGTTGACGTGGTTAACGTGGTTACAGTTCGCGCCTGCGGAAGCAAGGATCGTGGTATCCGAGATGGGCGAGATATGGTCGCCGAACACGGCACCGCCAAGCGTAGCCGAGATGGTCATCAAGGTGATAGCATCCATCTTCGTACCGAGGATCGCTGTTGCAAGCGGAACGAGCACGCCAAACGTACCCCAAGAAGTACCGGTTGAGAAAGCAATGCCGCAAGCAAGGATAAAGAACACTGCCGGGAAGAGCCAATTAAGATCCAAGCCGGTCAATGACTTTTCAACGAAGCCTTGTGCATCAAGATAGCCGCCCTTTGCGCCCATGATGCCCGAAAGCGTCCAGGCAAAGGTGAGGATCAGAATGGCGGGAACCATGGTCTTGAAGCCCTGCGTAAAGCTTTCGGTGATCTCCTTAAAGGAAAGAGCCTTGGTGATCATGTAATAAATACCGATCAGAATGAGAGCAACCGTCGAGCCAATGGCCAGACTCAAGCCTGCATCGCAGTTACTGAACGCTTCGATCACGTTCGCCGACTGAAGCTCGCTGCCAAGAACACCCGTATCCCAATTGTAGAAGAAGCCGGTATAGATCATACCGCCAATGCAGCAAAGGATCAGCACGACGACAGGAATGAGCAAATACTGAACCTTGGCGTTCGGCTTGGGTGCGAAAGCGACTTCTTCTTCAGCGGGAAGATCGGTCGAGCCCGCATTGAGATCGCCCGTGGTCTTGGCGATATACTCATGCTTTCTCATCTTGCCGAAATCAAGCTTGAGCGCACAGAATGCAAAGACCATGATAATGGTGAGAATTGCATATACGTTGAAGGGGATGGTCGCCATAAAAGCCGTCAGGCTGTTTCCTTCAAGCTCGCCCGCAACAGCTGCCGCCCACGAGGAGATCGGCGCAATGATGCACACAGGCGCTGCCGTCGAGTCAATGATCCAAGCAAGCTTGGAGCGGGAAACACGGTATTTATCGGTCAAGGGACGCATGACCGAGCCAACTGTCAAGCAGTTGAAGTAGTCGTCTACAAAAATGACGCAACCGAGCGCACTCGTTGCGGCAAGCGCGCCCTTTTCGGAACGGATCTTGCGTGCCGCCCATCTACCGTAAGCCTGCGAGCCGCCCGATTTTTGCATGAGGACAACCAGAATGCCGAGAATCACGAGGAATGCGACGATCGAAACGTTACCGCCAACCTTTTCACTCATGACCGTGTAAATGGTACCGATCGCTTCAAGCGGATTGCCGCCGGCCAAGAACATTGCGCCGACGAAGATACCGAAGAAAAGCGAAATGTACACCTGCTTTGTGATCAGTGCAAGCAAAATTGCAACGATCGCGGGCACAAAGGCCCAAAAAGTACCTGCCATAATAGTTACCTTTCTTAAATAAATTGATACATCTATTTTAAAGCATTACTATGAAAAAGTCAATAAAAAAATGAAATTTTTGTGATTTTTTTGCGTGTTTTTGTATAAAAATACTTTTTTCTTGACACGCGTCGCATTTTTTGCTATTTTTCTTGGCTTTTTTCAAGAGATCTTCACGCTGATATGCAAAAAAGGCAGCTCAATCTGAGCTGCCTTTTTTGTTGCTCTTCAATACCTTCTTGCACCAAGTACGCTTGCCGCAATGAGGGCACTTCAAATAGCGTGTGGTACCCCTGTGCATGGCCATGAGCGCCTCCGTATAGGTAGGCACGATCTCCTGACCGCATTTTTTGCACTTGTAAGCCCCCACGCTGACCTCGAGCTTGAGCGCATAGAAGCAAGGAATCAAAAAGACGATCACAATGGCAATGACGGCCACGATTTGCCAAATGCCTTCGGGTATCAAAAATGCGGCGATTGCGCAACCGCCCAAAAGGCCGATGATACTGACGGTCATAATGGCCCACATCGCAGTCCAGATGATTTTATTCTTTTGCTCCACTTCCTTTGCCAAATCAAGCAAAAGCTGTTCGTTTTTCTGATTGGTATTCTCCATATTGATTTTCTCCCCACTTAATAAATCATTGACGGTGATTTTAAGAACGTCACACAAGTCGAGCATGAGCGAGGAATCGGGCATGGCTTTGCCGCGCTCCCACTTAGATACTGCCCTGTCGGTGATGTTCAGCTTTTCTGCCAACTGCATTTGCGTTAAATTTTCTTTTTTTCTGCAATCGGCAATGAATTTTCCGATTTTCACTTGATCCATGATTTTTCCTCCTTTCACTTACAGTATAAAGGAAATTTTCAAAAGAATCCACACACTGTCGGTTGAGTGAGGAGAAATCAACCGA
This sequence comes from Clostridia bacterium, assembly GCA_017501005.1. Taxonomy (GTDB): domain Bacteria; phylum Bacillota; class Clostridia; order Oscillospirales; family CAG-272; genus UBA1740. The sequence goes on along the minus strand of JAFVXT010000059.1, from coordinate 768 downwards.
CGGTAGAGTCATTAAAAAATGCCTTTATGATATTGGCCTTGCCTTTTTCTCCCTTTTACAGAGACATCGAAAGCAAAAAATAAGCGATCATACCGATGATTGTCAAGACCGTAAAGAACAAAACACAATTTTTGATGGTCCTGATCATGCTCAATTGCTTATAGGTCAGATATTCCTGAATTTCGGCTTCGGACAAATCAGATTCACGCGCGGTATAAAATTCCGACGTAGATTCCTCGCCACCGTAAGTATAAGCAAAAACGCCGTCGGGAAGCGTTCCGCCGTTTTTCAAAAGCTCTTCGTACTCTTTATTCTCTTCTGTTGTGCAAGGTGTTTTTTGCAATAAATCAAAATCTATTTTGTAATTGTTCAATTCCTTGCGCAAATTGATTCTTTCGTTTGCCATAGTACAATTCCTCCGTCAAAATAAATTCAATGCGTTGTGTGATTAGAAACATGATAATGAATATCGCCCTATAAAGTGTTGCACCAAATTTGCACCAAGATCACACGGGCATTCAACGCTGTTCTGCTCGACAAATTGGAATTTGTCAGTCTTGTAATGCTTTCATAAGAAGATATTTTTGATTTCCACTTGGAATGTCGGGAAGAATACCAATCACCGAATAACCGTGTTTTTTATAAAAATCGGGAGCTTGCCAACTCATTGTGTCAAGGTGGGCATGGTGACACCCTCTACGGAGAGCTTCTTCCTCGGCTTTCTGCAAGAGATTAGATCCAACGCCTTTTTTGCGGTGGTTTTCGTGT
>JAFVXT010000058.1 GCA_017501005.1 Clostridia bacterium | reverse complement strand
GGGAAACACTAAAAAAGCAAGAATCTAACAGGAAAGGAAAAAGCTCCATGCCCGAAAACAAGCTCCGAAATTCTTATATCCGAACCGACCTCGCATGCGAACGTCATCGCGCAGACACCGCCCTGCCCGGTGTGACGTATAGCGAAGAAAAGGTTGGCGATATTCTCAAAAGCGCGCTCACGGTTGAAAGCGAGGAGGGCGAACGCTCGATCGGCAAGCCGAAGGGACGGTATATCACACTGACGTTCAAGCCGCTTTGGCAGCAAAACGAAGAGGAGCTGACCGAGGCGGCAAAGGCGCTCTCCTCCGTACTGCTCGAGATGATCCCCAAAAAAGAAAAGCCTTCCTTATTGGTTGCAGGACTTGGCAACCGCTATATGACCGTGGACGCCATCGGTCCGTCGGTGCTTTCAAGGATCGTGGCCACCGCGCATCTGGCAGAGCTTGAGCCCGAGCTTTTTAAAACGCTTTCCTGCCACAAAATCACTGCCGTCACACCGGGCGTGCTTTCGCAAACAGGTATTGAAAGCGCCGCCTTGATCATAGGTGCCGTCAAAGAGGCTTCGCCTGACCATGTGATCGTCATCGATGCGCTCGCCGCACGCGAATGCTCACGCCTTGCCACCACCGTTCAGGTGTCGGACACGGGCATCTGGCCGGGGGCAGGGGTTGGCAATCCGAGAAATGCCATTGACCGTGAAACGCTCGGCGTTCCCGTGACCGTCATCGGCGTACCGACAGTGGTCGATTCCTCTACGCTTCTCTATGACGCACTCGCGCGGGCGGGCATGGAAGAGATTCCCGCAGGGCTAACCGAGGTGCTCGAAAACGGCCGCGGCTATTTCGTTTCCCCACGCGAATGCGATACTGTGACGGAAAACGTTTCCCGCATCATTGCGGACGCCATTAACCGCACGTTTGGCATTGCATAATCAAAAAGAGGGCACTTGCAAGTGCCCTCTTTTTGATTGATGGAAATCAATAGCCGATAGACTTCAGATACTTACGGGAAATATCAGCACATTCCATGGGAGTGAGGCCCTGGGAGGGTCTGTCCTGCTCGACGATCAGCCAAGTAGCACCTGCTTCCTCTGCGGCTTCGATGATGTCGGGGAAGGACTGCTTGCCGTGACCGACGCAACGTAATTCAAAGGTAGAATGGTTGTTTGCCTTCTTATCCACGCCGATCAGCTCGTACACACCGTCCTTATCCGCATCGCTTTCCATGAAGAAGTCCTTCAGGTGAACGATGGGGGCGCGGCCCTTATACTTTCTGACATATGCAGCGGGATTTTCGCCTGCAAATTTCACCCAACAGGTATCGATCTCGGTTGCGAGATACTCGGGCTCTACCACGCGGTACAGCATATCAAGTGCATATTCGCCGTCCACCTTGACAAATTCGAAATCATGATTGTGATAAAGAAGCTGAATGCCGTGCGCCTTTGCCTTTGCACCGATCATGCGGATCGAAGCAACGGTTTCCTCAAAGCGATCCGTACCGGGACGGCGCTCTGCTGCCAACCACGGAATAGCGGCATAGCGGCATCCGATCTCTTCATAGAAAGCGAAAATACCGTCGGGATCCTTTTCCATATCATCAAGCGGAATATGTGCGGAGATCACTTCAAGGCCAACATCTGCGAGAACCTTTTTGATCTCTGCGGCACTAAGACCGTACGTACCGGCCAGCTCAACACCGTCATACCCCATATCCTTCACTTTTTTCATCGCTGCCGCAAAATCATTTGCCGCATCATCTCTGATTGAATAAACCTGCAATCCGATTTTCATCATATAAATTCCTTTCTTACACCGATTTTTCGGTGTTAGTTCATTAATTATACTTTACCACAAAATCCCTTGCTTTGTCAAGCAAAAAATGAATTTTTCTTCGTTTTTTCTTTTCTTCGCATAAAAAACCGACGTGGGGCATAGATATGGAACAAAACCGAGCGAATCAAAACGGAGGATGCAAGATGATGCAGAATACAATTTACCGCGATATCGCCGCACGGACAGGCGGCGACATTTACATCGGCGTGGTCGGTCCCGTCCGCACGGGAAAGTCTACCTTTATCAAAAAGTTCATGGAAGCGTTGGTATTACCGAACATTGCGGATTCCTACGATAAGGAAAGAACGGTTGACGAGCTACCCCAATCGGCATCGGGCAAAACAGTGATGACAACAGAGCCGAAATTCATTCCCGACGAGGCCGTCAAGATCACTGTCGGCGATGCCACCAGTCTGCGCGTGAAAATGGTGGACTGTGTCGGATTCATCGTTCCCGAAGCGCTCGGGCAGCTGGAGGAGGGCCAGCCGCGCATGGTCAATACACCTTGGTTCGACCATCCGCTTCCCTTCCGCGAGGCCGCGGAGATCGGCACGCAAAAGGTCATACGCGAGCATTCTACCATCGGCATGCTCGTCACCACGGACGGCACGATCGGAGAGATTCCGCGCGAAAGCTACGTGGAGGCAGAAGAACGCGCCATCAGCGAGCTTGCAGCGCAAAATAAGCCCTTTGCCATCATTCTCAATTCGGCAAAACCGCAAGAGGACACAAGCATTGCACTTGCCTATGAGCTCGAGAAAAAATACAATGCGCCCGTGGCACTCGTCAACTGTCAGGAGCTCGACGCCGAGGATATCGGCCACATTCTTGAGCTAATCCTTCACGAATTTCCCGTGCGCGAGCTGCGGATCAAAGCCCCCGAATGGGTTCACACGCTTGACGAAAGCCACCCCTTGAAAGCTGAAATTTTTGGAACGATCCGCCAATTTGCGGATATGATCTTCAAGGTAGGCGACGTACACCGCGTCTTTGCCTCCGAGCTTTCTTCGGATCCCGATATCAAGTGGACGCTTGAAGAAATGCACGCGGGTGACGGCTATGCGGACATCTCGCTTTCGCTTTCGCGGCAAAAATTCTATGACGTGCTTTCCTCTCTGACAGGCTTTGCCATCAGCGACGACGCCGCCTTGATGAAAAACCTGATCGAGCTTTCGGATATGAAATCCGCTTACGATAAAGTGGCAAGCGCACTTGACGACGTGGAGGAAAAGGGATACGGTATCGTCATGCCCGACATTTCCGAGCTCAGTCTGCACGAGCCGCAGGTCATTCGCCAATCGGGCAATTACGGTGTGCGCCTGAAGGCCTCTGCACGCTCGATTCACATGATCAAGGCCGATATTGAAGCCGAGATCAATCCGATCGTGGGCACGGAGCAGCAGTCGGAGGAGCTCATTCGTTATCTCAGCGAAGAAATCGAAAAGGATCCGACAAAGATCTGGGAATCCAACATGTTCGGCAAATCGCTTTATGAGCTGACAAACGAAAGCTTGAAGAGCAAGCTCGAGCATATGTCCGAGGATTCGCGCATCAAGCTCGCCGAAACGCTCGAACGCATTATCAACGAGGGATCGGGCGGACTGATCTGCATTTTGCTTTAACAAAAAAGAAAATGAGGCATTGCATGTTGATGCAGTGCCTCAAAACTTTACCGCCATGGGCGGCAAAGCACTTCTCTTTCGTTTTTTCGTCCTTTTCATGCCCTTGAGCGCATATTTTCTTTCCAGACGGTTTCTTTGGGCGGCGGTGACCTGACGGTAAGAAATGCCGGCCGTCACACCGATCACGCGCGTAGCGCCTTCATGGCGGAGTGCTTTGGCTGCCGAAAGCATGGTCGCGCCGCTTGTGACCACGTCATCAAAAAGCAGATATTTCTTTCCCTGCAGATCCATCTTTTCTTTGACGCGGTAACGGCCGCGCATATTGCGCAATCTTGCTTCTCGCTCAAGAAACTTTTGCTCGGTGGCGCGGCGGTCGCGGACAAGCGTGCTTTCGAAAGGCAAGGAAAGACGGCGTGCAAGCTCTCGCGCGATCAGCTCCGACTGATCATGGCCGTGGATCCGTTTGGCTTTCGCCGAGCGCGGCGCATAGGTGACCGTAAAGCTCTCGAGGTGCGGCACGAGCGTGCGAATTGACTTTTCCAAATGATAAACGCAGAAATCAATAGCCCGTTGATTTTTCGTCCGTTTCAAGGTGTAGATCAAGCCGTTTTGCACGGCGTCTTCATCGTTTGGGCGGTAGTAAAAGATCTTGACGAGATTGGCAAGACCGTCCTGCTTCATAAAATCGTTGGAGCAAAGGCACGTTCCGAGCCCCTGATTGCAAACGGCACAGTTTTCGCCCTGTGCCCTCTCATATTTTTCGGCACACTTTTCGCAAAAGACGTTAGCTTCCTCTCTATCGCTCTTTTCCGACGGCAAACGCACACCGCAAAAGACGCAAGTTGGCACAAAAACGTATTCACTTGCTCTTTTCAAAAGATCTGCCAAACGCAT
>JAFVXT010000007.1 GCA_017501005.1 Clostridia bacterium | reverse complement strand
TCACTTGCCCGCAAGGGCAAACATCGTTCGGCGACCTGCTTTATCGCAGGTCGACGCTATCCCTTCTTTGCTTGACGTTCGGATCAAAAAGCAGCATCAACGCAAGGGTATTTTCCTCCGAATACTCGATCTCGGCGGAATAAAGGCGGCAAAGCTCGACTGTCTCTTCAAAGGAAAGGCCGTCTCTTTGCGCTACGGCGCGCAAGAGGCGCGTGGCATGCACGGCAAAGGCAACCGATGCACGCGCGCCGTTTTCGGGCGTATAGTGACGGTAAAGAAAATAGTCAGCAGCTGCTCGAAAAGGATCTCGTCCGTGCCGAGCCTGCTCTTTTCGGTTGCCTCTGCCGAAAGCAAGGCGATCTTTTCGATCACGCGCTCAAAGGACTTGTCCATACGCTCAAGGGCGCGGTAAAAAGCCGCCCATTCGGCACCGCTTTGAAAGGGCACGCGCGCCTCGGCTGCGGCAAGCAGGCCTTGCATGCGTTCGTCAAGCGAGCACGCTCTTTTCGTGGCGGTATCGAGCGCACGGTCACGCTCGGCAAGGAAGAGCCGTTCGGGATAGGAGGGGAGCAGACCTTCTTCTCCTTCGTCCTCCTCAACAAGACGAAAAGGCTCACGCCTCCCGAGAATGAGGCGTGCCGCGCTTTCGCAGGAGAGGCCGACGCCGATCTCGGTGCGGTTGGTATAGGCATTGTAAAAGCGCGGATGGCTTTGACAGATATCGCAAAGCGCCTCCTCGCCCAAGCGCAGAATGATCTCGCAGAGATTGTCCTCGCGGAGGAAGGGGCAACGCTCTCTTTCGTCCAGCGCAAAGCAAGTACCGCCCTCTGTGTGCGCAATCGATGCACGCAGCCTTTCGCCAAACGGCCCTTCAAGAGATTCATAATCGGCAAGCGTACAGTCATCGATATCGATCTCCCAGCCGATACAGCAATTATGGCGGCAACGGTCGGCAATGCAGGCAAAGGAGGGATAATCGTGCGGATAGGCAAGTATCATACGCGCTCCTCGGGTGCGAAAACAATATAATCGCTTTTACGCTCTGCGGGCGCGGGCAATTCGGTTGCGCGGTAGCCGAGAATGCAGTGGCCGATGCCAACGTAATCCCCTTCGATGCCCCACGCGCGGAGCATGGCCTTGCCCTCCTCGCTTTCAAATTCCTCGCGCGCGCGGTGGATCCAGCAGGAATCCACACCGAGGGCAAAGGCGGCGTTCATGAGATTGCCCATGACAAGACAGCCGTCCTCGAAGTACGTGGGCACGGTGCGGTCAGAAAGCACGATCACGGCGGTCGGCGCGCCGTAAAAGGGTTTGGCATCAGGTGTTCCCATGATGGCGGCATTCATTTTTTCAAGGCGGTCAAGCGTTTTTTGATCGCGCACGACCACCATTTTCGGCGATTGGCGGCCTCTGCCCGTGGGGGCATAGGTAGCGGCACGGAGAATGGCCTCCAATTTTTCCTCTTCTATTTGCTTCGGCAGATACGCACGCACACTGCGGCGCTCGCAAAGTGAGTCAATGACTTCATTTTTCATGGCTGAAACCTCTTTTTTTCTTTATTCTTCGTAGGTGGGAAGATCGACAAATGTCGGCTCGTGACCGAGCGCGGGAATGATCACGTCAAGAAGATCGCGCGTCCTGATCTTCAAACTGGAGGTATTGATGCAGGGGTGACAGCCGATGGTTTCGCCTGCAAGCAGATCGCGGTCAATGAGCAGGCGCACGCGGTGATCGCGGTCGTTCATCAGCCCCAGCACGCTCACAGAGCCGGGCGTGATATCAAGAAACTCCTCCATAAACGAGGCGTCGGCAAAGGAGAGGCGCGCCGAGCCGATCTGCGCCGAGATATCCTTGGTTTTGAAAATCTTATCCCCCGGGATCATCAGAAGATAAAAGTCGGTTTTCTGACGGTTGCAAAGAAAAAGATTCTTGCAGATGGTGGCGCCGAGCGCCAGGTCAATTTCATGGCAAAGCTCCATGGTTTCGGCGGCTTCATGGTCGATTCTTTCATAGGCGATCCCCAATCCGTCCAAGAAATCGTAGGTGCGGATCTCTTTTTCAGGTCTGCCCTCGCAGTCACTCGGTCTTCCCTTTTCAAGCTTCATCTTCGGTCTTCCTTTATCTGTATTTTTCAATTATTATAGCATAAAGGAAAAATGGTGTCAATTGTTTTTTCCCGATTTTCCCGCGTGTGCCGATCAAGTGAGGCCTTCGGGCAAGGAGGAGAAGGTCAATCGGTTAAAAATCTCATAAAGCGCGCCTATATAGCAAGAGCAGCACAGACTTCATCACCTGTGCTGCCCTCGTTTTCGTTATAATTTACTTGCCATTTGCTCCCGCAGCTGCAACATGATCTTCTTTTCAAGGCGCGAGATATAGGACTGCGAAATACCGAGCGTATCCGCGACCTCCTTTTGCGTGCGCTCTCTGCCGCCGCGCAAGCCGAAGCGCAATTCAATGATCTCACGCTCGCGCGGTGAGAGCGTGCTGACCGAATCGCGCACCATTTGTCGCTCCTCCCGCCGTTCGATATCGTGACTGACGGCATCGGCATCACTGCCGAGAACGTCCGAAAGGAGCAGCTCGTTGCCGTCGCCGTCCACGCGAAGCGGCTCGTCGATCGAGACCTCACGCCGCCGCGAATGGTTTTTGCGGATATACATGAGAATCTCGTTTTCAATGCACCTTGACGCGTAGGTGGCGAGCTTAATATTGCGGTCGGCACGGAAGGTATTGATGGCCTTCATGAGGCCAACCGTACCGATTGAGATCAAGTCCTCGATCATGATGCCCGTATTTTCAAATTTGCGCGCGATATAGACCACCAACCGCAGATTATGCTCGACAAGCACGGCGCGCATGCCCGTATCTCCCTCAAGGGCATCGATGATGCGGCTTTCTTCCTCGTGAGAAAGCGGAGCAGGCAATACCTGCGCACCGTTGATGTAGTAGATCTGCCCCCATCTCTTCAAGCCGAAAAGACGGCGAAAAAAATCTCCGATCCGCATAAACGTCCGTTTCATCAATTTCAAAAAAGCACCCATCTGCTCCACTCCTTCCGCCAACACCCATTCACTCTTCACTATTCATTATTCATTATTCATTATTCACTTTTCCTCACGCCGCCAGCCCTGTCGGCATGACCGCATCGTAGCCGCCGTAATTCTGCCCCTTCCCCGTATCGATGGCAATGATGGCATCGACGCGCGTCGGCCTTTTGCCGCCGTCCTCGTCGCAGACCGTGATCTCGTCGGGCAAAAGCCCTACAAGCAGACGCACCTCACCGAGCGTATGTACGGGAATGAGGCGAATGCGCCTTGCAAGCGCGGGGGGCAAATGCGAGGGATCGGGTGGATCTGCTTCGAGCATTCTTCTGATCTCATACGGCAGAAAATCCCCGAGCACCGATGCACCGACAACGATCACGCGGCGGCCGCTCAAGGGATCGGTCAAGAGATTGCCGCTATCCAAAAGCGCAGAAAAGCTGACGCTTTTTCGTCCGAGCTTTACCGTTACACGTTTGTTTTTGACCGTATTTTCGCGCGAAAGCCACTTGCCCGCCAGACGAATGAGCACACCGCCCGCGGCGGCGATCGCGAAAAAAAGAACGGGGCGTTTTTCGCCGCCCGTGATGCCCTCGGGGGTGATATACCGATTCAGCGCGGTATACCCCACCGTCACCAGGGCACCGAGCAAGAGCGACACGGCATAGAAGGTGATAAAGACTCTCATGAAATCCCGCCGACTTGACCGTCCGTAAGCAAGCGCCACCAAAAGAAGCGCGACACAGATGCCGATCACGTGTTGGATCGCCTGATTGCCTGTCAACAAGACGGCAGCCATCGCATAAACCGCACCAAGCAAGGAGGCGGCAAGCAAGCGAAGCGCACTGCGTGCACGCTCGCACAGACCGCCCGCTATATAGAGTGCCATATAGTCCATGCAAAAGTTGACGAGAAAGAGAATATCCAGATAAAGAACCCTCATTTTTGAACCGTTCCTTGCCTATCGCTGTCCGAGCCCTTGCCGCTCACCGTGTAACGGTAATCATCCTCGGTGATTCCATTATACGCCTCTCCTACCGAAAAATATGTCAAAACACGCAAAAAAATTTGTCGAACGTTGCTTTTTCTGCATTGACGAGTCAACCGTACACAAAAACCATTGGCATTTTTACGTTTTTTGCCGCAAGGGGCAATGAAGAGGCTGCCGGATTTG
>JAFVXT010000057.1 GCA_017501005.1 Clostridia bacterium | reverse complement strand
GCCGATATGTATCGCGACGTGCATGAAGCTTACAAAAAAGCGGCCGAGGATATCCGTGCCGACGGCATCATTCCGTCGGGCACAGCATTCCAGCATCTCTATAAGAATGGCGCGAAGATCCACCGCGATACCTTTCACGCATCACTCGGCATCGGTCGCTTGACATTGGCTGCTACGTGGTTGACCTTCCTTTCGGGCATTGATACGCGCGGCATGGACTGGTCCGCACTCAAAACCGCTGAGCCCGTGACCGCCGAGGAGATTGCGCTGGCGCAGGAGGCGGCGTGGGTTTCTTGTCACGAGTGACAAGCCGTGAAATGTGCGACTGCGGTTGCACTTGAAATGAACGGACAATGTCCGTTCTTGAAATGACACGGTAAGCCGTGTCATGAAATGCGCCCGGCGGCGCATGAAAGCCGTGATATTCCGCTAACGAGGAGTGCGGTGACGCAATCAAAGATTGCTTACGCATAAAAAAAGCGCCTTGCGAATTTCGCAAGGCGTTTTTTTTTCGTTACGCTTCTTTCTTTGCAACGACCACTTCGCCGTTGTATTTGCCGCAGTTAGAGCAAACACGGTGGGTGAGGTTGTACTCGCCGCAGTTGGGGCATTTTGCCATGCCGGGAACATCCAGCTTCCAAACATTGGAACGGCGCTTGTCTCTGCGAGCCTTAGAAACTTTTTTCTTCGGTACTGCCATTGTTCTGTTACCTCCTTGATTCGGTCAGCGCAAATCTTTATGCGCTTATCTTTTATTTTTGTTGACTAAAAGGGAAGGATCACTCTTCGTCCTTGTGCGTTTCAAGCCACTTGGCAAGAGGTGCCAGGCGCGGATCGACCTCTTTTTTTGCACAGTCGCAAGTGCCGAGGTTCAGATTCTGACCGCAGTGCTGGCAAAGACCTTTACAATCCTCGGAGCAGAGGGTGCGCAAGGGAAGAGATAACTCGAAAAATTCAAGCAGAAGCTCATCGGGCTCCACAAAGCCGTTTTCGGCCAGTACGTAATCGTCAAGCTCGGCTTCATCAAGCTCGGCAAGCTGCGTGCGCGTGGATACCGTGCGTTCAAATGTAAAGGAAAATTCGCCCGAAACCTCAGAAAGACACCGTGCGCAAAAGCTTTCGTAGGGCGCGGTCAGCTCGGCCTTTAAGCGAAGATAACCTGCAGTGCCCACGATTTCGCCTTCCACGCGAAGCGGCTCGGGGAAACGGTAGTCACCGACGGTGCCGCAGCCCTTTTCATCTTCTTCGGTGAAGGCAAGCGTGCAAGAAAACGGCAATGCACGGCATTCGCCTGCAAGCAGAGCGCGGACGTCAATTTTCATCGGCTTTTTTCCTTTTTTGATGCTCATTCTTGACCGTAGTACCTGTTCGAAAAGGGAAGATCTACGGCTGAAAAATCCAAGTCGTAATTATTATTATACATGAAAGATCGTGCTTTGTCAATAGTTTCGCGAGAATTTATTTAAAAAATGCGTGAGCTTTTGAAAAGAGCGCATTTATTCGGCTTCTTCGTGATCCTTTTGCTCGCTTTCTGTGCGTGCGAGCGTCAAGGCTTCACCGAAAGCAAGGGCAAAGCTCTCGTTCGCGCCGAGCAGAAGACGGATTTTGCCAAGCTCGGTATCGGCATCGATGCAGAGAAGCCTTTGCGCGCGGAGCGTGTTCGAAAAAACAAAGGTCTTCTCTTTTTTTTCGAGCTTTTTGCGTTCGGTGCGTGCAATCAGCTCTGCATTTTCGACCTCGTCAAGATAAAGATAGAAGACTGTTGTGATCCGCTTTCCCTGCGTATCGGTGACGGTCAGCACACGCCGTCCTGCCATTTTTGTCAGATGATATGTGCGATAGGAAAGATAATAGCGGTAAGCAAAAAAGATGGCAACCGAACCGAAAAGAAGGACGAGTGCATGGAAAACGGCCGTATAGCCAATGCCCGATGCGGCAAGGACAAGACAGAAGAGCGCGAGCGCGCACATGAGCGTCACGATGGCGGCAGGGAGCTTGTTTTCACATGCGGGACGGTAATGCAGATCTTTCATTCGGGGCGGTCTCCTTCTCCGAGCGTGTAGTCCTTGTCTGCATATTCATAAAGGCGGTAATCACCGCTTTTGTCTTTGTTTTCAATATGTGTTTCGTAGATCGGCAGGCGCGCGATCGGCTCCTTGATACCTTCAAGAAAAATATCGACGGTCATGTAGACCGAGCCCTGCTCACGGCCGTTTTCTCCCTGTGTGATTTCGCATTCCTTCGGCAAAGGAATCTTCACGCCGTCAAAGGTCAGCTTGCGGTAGTTATACATCAGGGCCTCATCGCGCTTGCTATCGGAAAGCTCGTAGGTGGTGCCGTCTGAGCTTTGCAAGCGGAAAATGAAGGCGGTGCCGTTCGGTAATACTTTTGTGCCGTACTTTTCCTGCAGGGCGGCAAAGCGGCCGTCATTATAGCGGAGCGTGACCTGAAGCTGTCCGATTTCGGGGATCAGATAGAGATGGGCGGAGAAAAAGTTTCCTTCGTCGGGATCGTCGTAGGGGGCGCGGATCTTTTGCGTATAGACCTTGATATCGCCGTCTTTTTCCCTATAGTGCTCGGAAAGCACCTGGTTAAAGGCAAGCTCCTTCATTTCGCTCGGATAGTATTTTTGAGAGAGGATACGAAAAAGAACCATTGCGCACACGCTGACAATGGCAATGATCAGGAGAATCCACATGACGGTGCCAAGCGGGCCGCGCTTCTTTTTCGTACCGTCGTAGATCTCGTCTATATGTTCGTACTGTTCCATTTGAAAATCTCCGTTCGGAATCGGTTTTTAAAAAATTAGCAATTGATGATATCATGCTATTATATCACACGCGTGTCTCTTCTGTCAAGTTCTTTCACTCGATTTTCACCGATCGGCAAGGAGAAGAACACAAAGCACGAGGGGCGACCTTACGCTCTTGCGTAAAAGGCGGTACTTTTTCCGAAAAACGCATAAAAACAAGGATTTTTTGAAAAAAAGGTGTAAATCGGTTGACAGAAAAAGTCCGAAATGCTATAATAAACATTATGATATGAATAAAAGAGACGGCTTTGCAAGCGGTGAAGCCGTATGAAAGGAAAACAGTATGACGTATCAATTTTCTGATTCTTTTGATAAGCTTGCCCCCTCTGCGATCAGAGAAATTCTGAAATATTCGTCGGCATATCCCGATATCATTGCGTTTTCGGCAGGAAATCCCGCGCCCGAATCCTTCCCGCGCGAGGAGATGGCCAAGATCGCTTCGGACATTTTCACTTACGATGCCGTGCCTGCATTGCAGTACGGTACAAGCGAGGGCTATGCGCCTTTGCGTGAAACGCTTGCCGAACGCCTTGCCGTCAAAAAGAATCTCGAATGCAAAAATAATACGTTGGTGATTACGTCGGGCGGTCAGCAGGGACTTGAGCTTGCCTGCCGCGTGCTTTGCTCGCCCGGTGATATCGTGCTTTGTGAGGATCCGACCTTCATCGGTGCACTGAATGCCTTCCGTGCGGCAGGTGCACGTACGGTCGGCGTGGAGATGGACGAGGACGGCATGAATCCCGAGGCCCTGGAGCGTGCGCTGACCAAGCATAAGCGTGTGCGCATGATCTACCTGATCCCGAACTTTCAGAATCCGCGCGGCTCTTGCACGAGCTATGCGCGCCGCCGCGCTCTTTACGATATTGCCGTTCGTCACGGCGTGATCATTCTTGAGGACGATCCGTACGGAGAAATCCGCTTTAAGGGTGAAAACATTCCGCCGATCAAGAGCTTTGATACCGAGGATTGCCGCGCGGTCATTTACTGCTCGTCCTTTTCCAAGCTCTTGTCTGCGGGCATGCGTGTCGGCTATGTGCTTGCACCGCAGGAGATTGCGGCCAAAATGGTTGTCGGTAAGCAGTGTGAGGACGTGCATACCAATATGTTCTTCCAGATGCTTTGCCACCGCTTCATGACCGAATACGATTTTGAAGCACACCTCGAGCGCGTGCGCGGTATTTACCGTCACAAGGCAGAGGTGATGCAGGCGGCACTCGGCCGTTATATGCCGAAGGGCGCTGTCAGCTATACCAATCCCGAGGGCGGACTTTTCGTTTTCTGCACGATTCTGAACGATACCGATCCCGACGTCTTTTTACGTACGGCTCTGGCGCGCAAGGTTGCCGTTGTGCCGGGACAAGTCTTTTCGCCCGGTAACAATACCTGCTATAAGAGCTTCCGCATCACTTACGCAACCCCGAGCGACGAGCAGATCGAGCGCGGCGTGCGCATCCTTTCCGAGAGCGTTCTGCCTCTCTGATTTTTTGAAAGATCATCACGTTTTAGGAGAATTTCACACATGTTAGGCGATAAGAAAATCGTATTTTCCGGCGTACAGCCCTCGGGCAATCTGACCATCGGTAACTATCTCGGCGCAATCAAGAATTTTTCGGCCTTTTCTGATGAGTATCATTGCTTTTACTGCGTTGTGGACCTTCATGCCATCACGCTCCGCCAGGTGCCTGCCGAATTGCGCCGCCGCACCTATGAGACCTTGGCTCTTTACATTGCCTGCGGTCTTGATCCCGAAAAGAACACGCTTTTCGTGCAGTCGCACGTTCCCGCACATGCAGAGCTTGGCTGGATTCTTGACTGCTATACCATGTTCGGCGAGCTTTCGCGCATGACGCAGTTCAAGGATAAGAGTGCCAAAAACGCGTCAAACATCAATGCAGGTCTTTTCACGTATCCTTCCTTGATGGCGGCGGATATTCTTTTGTATCAGACCGATCTTGTGCCTGTCGGTATCGACCAGAAGCAGCACCTTGAGCTGACGCGTGACGTTGCCACGCGCTTCAACGGCATTTACGGTGACGTTTTCACCATGCCCGACGGCTATATTCCTCAAACGGGCATGAAGATCATGTCGCTTGCCGATCCCACCTCGAAAATGTCAAAATCCGATCCGAACGAAAACGCGATCGTTTATATTCTTGACGATAAGGACACCGTGCTTCGTAAATTCCGCCGTGCCGTGACCGATTCCGAAACTGAGGTCTGCCGCCGGGAGGGCAAGGACGGCATCAACAATCTGATGACCATTTACAGCTGCTTCACGGGCAAAACCGACGAAGAGATCGTGCGCGAATTTGCAGGACGCGGCTACGGTGATTTCAAATTGGCCGTTGGCGAGGCCTGCGCCGACCAGCTGGCACCCGTGCGCGAGGAATTTGCGCGCTTGATGGCCGACAAAGCATATCTTGAGGATATCATGAAAAAGGGTGCGGCAGAAGCCGCCTCCTGCGCTTTGAAAACCATGCGCAAGGTTCGCAAAAAGATCGGATTTGTCAATTAAAAAGCTGTCAAAGCACCGAAAAGAGCCGTTTGTGTGTCAAAAGACACGGGCGGTTCTTTTTCTTTTTGAAGGCGCAAGGCTTTCAGAAATTTTTGTTCGAAAAATAAGAGCCTCCCCTTGCATTTTTTCGGGAACTGTGATATCATAATAGTATATAGAGAGCATATACGGAGAAAATCATTTCGTATTGCTCGTATAATGTCGAAAAACGTTTGATGATACGGAGACAGATGTGAGTAGAAAAAACAATCAAAAAACGCTTTTTTGTCTGCTTTTTTGTGTCATATTACTCTTGCTCCTTTGCTCGTGCGGTGAGGTGAGGGAAGGTCTTTCGGCTGACAGCCCTTCCGATTCAATGCCCTCTGAAGCACCAAGTGAAAGCGTGACCGAAGCATTCGGTGCAGGCACGGAAGAAGAGACCGTTATGTTGCCCGAATACAGCGGCGGACATTCGCTTGCGTTGCCCGAAAGGGAAGGCGAGCGTGCGGATTTTACCGTTGTGATCGATGCAGGGCACGGACAGCGCGACCCGGGTAACATGGCCCTTGACGCGAAGGAGTCGGATATCAATCTTGCGCTTTCCTTGCGCGTTTGTAAGCTCCTTTCGGACATGGGATACAACGTCTTATTAACGCGTGCAGACGATACGGCCATGCTTGGTGCCGATCCGCAATACGATACCGATAAGGAAGCGGAGGCAAGGCGGCTCTGGGCAGTCCGAGAGGGCGCTGATCTTTATATCAGCATTCATTGCAATGCCGCTGATGATGCAAACGCCAAGGGTACGCGCCTTTTTTATAATAACCGACCGATCACCTCATTTGCGGGGCGCGCGTTGGCACTTTGCTATCAAAATTCGCTGAATGACGAGTTTTCGGCCGAGATTGCATCGGGGGCAGTTCCCGCAGTGAAGAATAACTACCTAAACGGTATGCAGGAGGATATTTATATCGTGCTGCAAGACGTGACCATGCCTGCCGTTTTGATCGAGATCGGTTTTATGACGAATGAAAAGAGCTTGCCATGCTGCAAAGTGACGATTACCTTTGGGAATATGCACATGCGCTTGCCCTCGGAACCGACGAAGCACGCAAGACCGTGCTGGCAGAAGAATAAAAACGAAGGAAAAAGCTTGAAAATAAGACGCAAGCCTGATGCTTTGCATTTTGACGCCGTACGTAAGGCGATCCCCTAACGTTACAAGAAAAGGAAGCTTTCGCTTTGGTGAAAGCCACGGTTTAACATGATGAATTGTATGAGATGCGGACAAAACCTGGAGTCGGGCGACGTTTGCCCCACCTGCGGTTTTGTGCAATCAAAGGCTGAAGAAACCATTCTCGGCTGGTTTGACGATGCGCGCCGTGCCGAAAACGAGCGCCGCTATGAAACTGCCGCCGATCTTTACAAAAATGCCGCCGATATGGGCTTGCTTTCGGCACAGCTTGCATACGGACGTCTGCTTGAAAACGGACGCGGCGTGAAAAAATCCATTGAAAAGGCAAAGGAATATTATCGGAGCGCCGCTGCTTACGGTGAAGCGGAAGCTGCCCTTGCGCTTGCGGGACTTCTGAATAAGACGGGCAAAAAAGAGGATCGCGAGGATGCGGTGTTCTTTTTGCGTGTGTCTGCCGAGCTCGGCTCTGCCGCGGCGCAGTTTGCGCTTGCAGAAGCGTACCGCCTCGGAGAGATTCCCGTCACCAATGAGAATCAAGTGGAGTATTGGTATGCCGAAAGTGCCAAGCAGGGCTATGAAGAGGCCGCTTTGAAGGCGGGCGAGCTTTATTTGTCGAACGGTCAGGAAAGCTATGCCAAGTGGTTTTTTGAGCGCGCGGCTTCCTTTTCGCGTGCGGCACAGCGCTATCTGCGCCGTATGCAAAACGTCAGTGCTGCCGAGCCGCCCGAAAGCCGTCCCATCAATCATTTTGCATCTCTTTGCGATCTCGGTCAGACGGCTGAGCGCAAGGGCGACAATGCGATTGCTTTTTCTCTTTACGGCATTTCTGCGGAAGCGGGCTATACGCGCGCGCTTTACCGTCTCGGTCTTTGCTATGAAAACGCAGTGGGCACACCGCGTGATACCGTGGAGGCGCTCAAGTATTATCATGAGGCGGCAAAGGGCGGCAGTATTGAAGCACTTTTGCAATTGGGCGCTTGCTATCGCTACGGAAGAGGAACAGAATGCGATGAATCGCGCGCCTTTTCTTACTATCTCATGGCGGCGGAGAAAAACAATGCCCGTGCGCAGTACATCATTGGCGAATGCTACCTGAACGGAGAAATGGTTGCGCAGAATATGCGCTTGGCGATCTCCTGGTTTGAGCGTGCCGCCATGCAGGGACAAAGCGATGCCATTGCCCGTGTCAATGCACTGCACGAAACCATGAGCGAGATCTATAACGGTGCCATTGAAGCGCAGAAAAGCGGCGACCATGCGGAAGCCTTGCGCCTCTATGCGTTGGTGGCCGAAATGGGGCACAGTGCGGCACAGTGCAATGCGGGTTACTGTTACCAAACAGGACGCGGCTGCGAAAAGGATGCCAAGCGTGCACTTTATTATTACGGACTGGCTGCAGCGGGCGGCAGTATCGTTGCCAAATACAATCTGGCCATCTGTCATGCGCGCGGTATCGGTACACCCTTGAATTTCAAGCGTGCGCGTGCCTTGCTTGACGAGTGCATGAAAGCCGAGTATGCGCCCGCTGCTGAGTTCCTTGATCAAATGAACCGTCAGTATATGGCCAAGCTCGGACAGCGCTTGTATGCGGCATCGACTGTGGTGTATCGCCGCGGTGACGTGGGAGAAGCCATTCGTATTCTTGTGGCGGCGGCCAAGTGCGGCAATCTGCGTGCCACGTACATGCTTGCTTGCCATTTTGAGTTTGGTGACGGCGTGCCGCGCGATATGGAACGCGCAGACGCACTGTATGCCTCCGTGGCGGCGGCAGGGCTCGATGCCTTCCGTAATAATCTGAAAAGCGGCTATATGCGCGAACGGAAATTGCTGGAGCTTTCGGGTAAACGCCATTAATTAAAAACCAATAAAAAAGGAAAGCCAAAGTGAATCTTTGGCTTTCCTTTTTTACTTGGAAATTTTCAAATCATTGATCAGCGAAGACCGAGCGCTGCACGGTCAACGAGATAACCGCGTCGGTAGAGAAGCTCAGCGATCAGAACGGCGCCGCCTGCGGCTCCGCGCAAGGTGTTGTGCGAAAGGCCGACAAACTTATAATCGAAGAGCGTATCCTCACGCAGACGGCCGACGGTGACACCCATACCGCCGTAAATATCGCGGTCAAGGGCAGCTTGCGGGCGGTTGTCTTCCTCGAAATAGGTGATGAACTTTTCGGGGGCGCTGGGCAGACCGAGCTCCTGAGGAGGACCTGCGAACTGATCCCAAGCCTCGAGAATCTCTTCGCGGGTGGGCTTGTTTTCAAAACGGACGAACACGGCCGCCGTATGACCGTCGCTGACGGGCACGCGGATACACTGCGTGGTGATCAGAGGCGCATTGGCCTTGACGATCTCGCCGTCCTTGATCTCGCCCCAGATACGAAGCGGCTCCTGCTCGCTCTTTTCCTCTTCACCGCCGATGTAAGGAATGACGTTATCAATCATTTCGGGCCATTCGTTGAAGGTCTTGCCCGCACCGCTGATGGCCTGATAGGTGGTGGCAACGATCTCGACGGGCTTATATTTGAGAAGGGGCGTCAAAGCGGGAACGTAGCTCTGGATCGAGCAGTTCGGCTTGACGGCAACGAAGCCAAGCTTGGTGCCGAGGCGCTTGCGCTGGGATTCGATGACGGCGAGGTGCGCATCGTTGATTTCGGGAATGACCATCGGCACGTCGGGTGTCCAGCGATGGGCGGAGTTGTTGGAAACAACGGGAACCTCTGCCTGCGCATACGCATTTTCAAGGGCGCGGATCTCGTCCTTTTTCATATCTACGGCGCAGAAAACGAAATCGACATTAGCGGCCACCGACAGAACGTCAGCGGCGGAAACGACGGTCATTGCGCGAACCTTTTCGGGAATGGGCGTTTTCATCTTCCAACGGCCGCCAAGAGCTTCTTCATAGCTTTTGCCTGCCGAGCGGGGTGAGGCCGCCAAGACGGCAATCTCAAAATAAGGGTGCTCGTTAAGAAGCGTGATAAAGCGCTGACCGACCATGCCCGTCGCGCCAATGATACCGACCTTTAATTTTTGCATCATAAATCTCCATTCTGCCGCGCGTAGCGGCTTCAATCGTTTTGATCGAGTTGCGGCACGCCGGGCCGACAAATCTCGCGGTTCAATTGTTAATATTATATTCTTTTTTTCCCTTTGTGTCAATAGAAAAGAAGGACTTTCCTTTGAGAAAAAGAAGCCGAGAAAAGGGCTTTTCCCATACATATTGCATAATCGGAAAACGTAAGGCCTATGTAAAAAGGGAGAAGCCAAGGACTCATAAAAAAGGTTACTTGTGAATATATATCGGTATAACGGTGATCAGAATGCTTCCCGAAGGGCTGTCAGGCACTTGTGGCAAACCGTCTTTCCCTGAAAATAAACGGTATCCTCTGTTTCGCCGCAGAAAAGGCAACCGGGCGTGTGCTTGACCATGGTGATCACACCGTTTTTGGCGGAGATCTCCAAAAGATCGTTCGGCTGGATCTTCAGGGTGCGGCGGATTTCCATGGGAATAACCACTCTTCCGTTTTCATCAAGCGGTCTTGTGATGTAGGTTTCTGACATTTTTTTCATCCTTTCGTTTTGATTTGCCTTCTAACGAAACGCGAAGGGGCGTTCCGTACGGTGACGGAATCTCATTATACCATGTAAAAAGAAAAATGTCAAGGCATTTTGCGACAGAAAATGGCAAAAAACACCAAAAAGCGTTTGCTGTCAGCGAGGACAGCTTGCGCCTTAACGATTGAAAAAGGATACGTAAAAGAGACCTTTCGATGCAAAGAATGAAGGAGGGATTTCTTTGAACGGTGCGGCATTTCATTCATTGCTTGAGAATCTGCCGCCATCCCTGCGCCGTGAGCTTGACGGTCTGCAAAGGACAAGGGCGCGCTTGTATGAAGAGATTTCCGAGCTTCGGTTGCGTGCCGATCGCGTGAGTGCCATTACGCTCCCTGACGCGAATTATCCGTTGCTGACGCGTCTGACACGCGCGGATATGGAAGTGATGCTCGGTAAATTCTGCCGAAATTCGGTATACGCTTACGGAGAAACCTTGCGCGAGGGGTATATCCGTTTGCCGGGCGGCTACCGCGTGGGCGTGGCAGGGCAGGCGGTGCGGGAGCGCGGACAAATCGTTGGTGTGCGTGACGTCAGCTCGTTTTGCATTCGTATCGCGCATCCGATCCCCGGTGCGGGGAAGGTGGCGCTCGACACCTTCCGTTCCTTATCGTGTATGCGCGGTATTTTGATTTACGCGCCGCCGGGTGTGGGAAAAACCACGCTTTTGCGCGATCTTGCGGAAAGTCTTTCCAAGGGGCGCAATGCCATTCGTGTGGCGGTGGTCGACTGTCGCGGAGAGCTTTGCGCTTGCTCTTCAAGCGGCGGTATGATCGACGTTTTGGAGGACTATCCCAAGGCGCAGGGCATTGAAATTGCCACGCGCACGTTGGCACCGCAAGCGGTGATCTGCGATGAGATCGGTGACTATGACGAGGCGGATTCGATTCTGGCCGTGCAAAGCAGCGGCGTGCCGCTGATCGCCAGCGCACACGGTGACGAGCTTTCGTCACTGCTTGCACGCCCCGCCATTCGCTTGCTTGACCGCGCGGGTGTTTTCGGTGCGTATATCGGCATTCACCGCACGCACGGCACCTACCGCTATACCGTGACGATGGCACAAGATACGATAAAACCGCAGTATTCGGAACTGAACTGATTGAGGTGGCCGCTTTGGCGGCAGAATGGAGTGACTTATGTTTGGAACAGTCGGAGCTTTGATGATTATCGGTTTGACCTTGTACGTGGGCTTTTTGTTCAGCCATATGCAAAACGGACGTCAAAAGCGTCTGGAGTGCTTCTTGCAGCTGATCCGCTTTATCGAAAGCGAAATCTCCTGCTATCAGACACCGCTTGACGATATTTACAGACGCTTTGAGGGCGAGGAGCTGGAAAAGTGCGGCTTCATGGCGGTTTTGCGTGAAAAGGGGATGAGCGCGGCACTTGCCGAATGCCGCGGCGCGCTTTGCTTTTCGGACGAGGAATACAGGTTGCTTCTTGATTTCTCGGGCGAGCTTGGCAAAAGCTACCGTGAGGAGCAGCTGCGCGGGTGCGATTATTACCGACGCATGCTCGAGAACTACTGCAACGCAGGACGGGAAGCCTTGCCCGGCCGTTTGAAGCTCTGCCGTTCACTCACGATCACGGGCGGTCTTTTGCTCGTTGTGCTTTTTATCTGATAGACTATGGACGTTTCGTTGATTCTGAAGGTGGCGGGAGTGGGGCTTCTCGTCACGGTGGCACACCAAATTCTCTCCAAGGCAGGTCGTGACGAGCAGGCAATGCTCGTCACGCTCTCGGGCTTGGTCATCGTCCTTTTGATGCTTGTGCAGGAGATCGGGGTGCTTTTCGATACGGTAAAGGCGGTGTTTGGCTTTTGAACTTCTTTTCGCTTTCTTTGGCTGCGCTTTTGCTTGCGTTGCTTGCGCTTTCCTTCAAAGAGGCGGGTGTCAAGGGTGCGCCTTTCGTTTTGCTCGGTGCGGGAGTCCTCGTGATTTTCCCCGTTCTGGAACGCTTGATGTCGCTCGTCTCCTTCTTGCGCGCCTTTTCGGAGCAAAGCGCGGCCGCACCGTATTTTTCAACGGTTCTCAAGGTGATGGGGATTGGTTACGTGACACATTTTTCGGCTGAAAGCTGTCGGGAAAGCGGCGCCGCTTCGTTAGCCTCGCGCGTGGAGCTTTGCGGACAGCTGGAGACGGTTCTCGTTTGTTTGCCGTATATCGAAGAGCTGCTCTCGCTTTCCTTGTCCGCGCTTTCATAAAAAACGGTATGATACGCGAAAGCCGTGTCTTTTCACCAAATCAAGACAAAGGACAAGCAAAATAGACAACATACGATCAAAAAAGGGGAACGTGATGAAAAAAGGATGCGCGTGGGGCTTCGCTCTCGTTTCACTTTTGCTTTTGTTTTCACTGCCGATCCGCGCCGCTGAAAAAAGCCCCGAGGATTATCTTACGGATTTTTCTTATTCCTTGCCGTCGGACGTATCGCAGCTCGGTGAGGCTATGCGGGAGGGCACACTTGACGAGATCTCGGATATGGGTGCGCTTTGTGCCTTCCTTTTTGATACGCTTGACGGTGAGCTTGCCGACCTTCGGGAGGTGTTCACGCGCATACTCGGTATTCTCGTGCTTGGCGGTGTGGCGGCGGCGGTCAAGCCGAAGGGAAAGCACGGAGAGGTCATCGAGCTTGGAAGCACGGTGGTGTTTGCCTTGCTTTTGTACCGCATTCTTCATGCAAACGTTCTGCGCGTGGGCGCGTATCTTGACGATCTGACCTTGCTGTCAAACGCAGGCGCGCCCGTCATGGCCATCTTACAGGCGGCAGGAGGAAACGTATCGGGTGCGGCAACAGCCGAAAGCGGCTTTGCTTATTTTTTGATTCTTCTCGAGAACCTTTGCCGTGCGACTCTTCTGCCGCTTGTCAACGTGTCCTTCGGCTTCGTGGCCGTCAGTGCGCTCGGCGACGGCAAGCAAAGCTTTTCGATTGTCAAAAGCGTGAAGAATCTTTATGGAACCGTACTTGGCTTTTTCTGCATGCTTCTGACGGCCTCGCTCGGTATGCAAAACGCACTTTCGTCGGCGCAGGATAGCCTCGCCTTTCGTGGGGTGCGGTATGCAGTCGGCAATTTTATCCCATTCGTGGGAGGTACCGTCAGCGCCAGTCTGCAAACGGTGGCGGCC
This sequence comes from Clostridia bacterium, assembly GCA_017501005.1. Classification (GTDB taxonomy): domain Bacteria; phylum Bacillota; class Clostridia; order Oscillospirales; family CAG-272; genus UBA1740. The sequence continues at coordinate 10,083 of JAFVXT010000057.1, read as the reverse complement.
TCGGTATCACTTCTCAAAAAAAGCCTTGGCGTGGGATGTGTGCTTGCCATTCTTTTCCTCCTCCTGCCGCTTTTTATAGAGCTTTTCCTTGTACGAACGCTGCTTTCTCTTTCCTCGGGGGCGGCTGACATGGCAGGGGCAACGCGAGTCTCACGCCTCTTTTCGGAGGTGCGCACGGTTTACGATATGATGATCGCGCTCACGCTTTTGCCGTCTATTCTTCTCATTTTTATCATTGCGCTTTGCGTGCGCAGTGCGTGTGCACTGGCATAGGAGGTCAAATGAAAGATTATCTTGAAAGTATTTTGACCGTGCTGCTCGTCGGCTCGCTTTCATCGGTTCTGATGCCCGAGGGGGAGGGACGCCGTTTCGTGCGGTTTGCTCTTTCGATTCTTGTCCTGGCGGCGGTGATGTCGCCCTTCCGTACGGGGGAGGTGGTGCGTTTTCTTTCCTCATATACGCCAAACGCGTTTGAAGAGCAAGTAAAAGAAGGAGAAGCGTATCTTCTTGAACGCGAAGAGAAAGCGATCGAGGAAGGGCTTTCCTCCTCTCTTGCCGAACGGTACGGCCTTTCTCATTCTTTGATTGCCCTTGACGCCGACTGTGTGGCCGAAAAAGGGGAAGAGGGGCGCACCGTGCGCGTTTCTTTTGTACGGCTTCATCTTTACGGGCGCGCGTGCATGGCAGACGTTCCGTCGATGGTCAAGGTGATTCAAAGCGAGCTCAGTGCTGAATGTGAGGTGATCTATCATCGATAACCGCGGTATGGCCAAACATTATCTTTCCCAATTAAAAGGGAAGTGGGGGCTTTTGATTTTCGGGATTCTCGGTATTGTGCTTTTGCTATACGGCGGCCATTCGGACGGTAAGACGGCAAACGTGGTCGGGGAAAGCTATTTCGATGAAGCGGAGGCGTACCGCGTGTCACTTGAGGCACGGCTTGAAGAGCTTTGCGCATCGGTGGCGGGCGTCTCTTCGCCTGACGTTTTTATCACGCTTGATTCGGGCGAGGTCAGCGAATATGCCTCGAACGGCAGCGGTCATTACGTGGTTTCGGGAGGAGACGGTCTTTTGGTCTCGCGCAAGATGCCACGTATTTGCGGGGTGGCGGTAGTATGCTTCGGCGGTGAGCGTATCGAGGTCAGGCGCGAGCTGACCGAGCTGATCTCGGCGGCCTTGAATATCGGAACGAATCGCATTCACGTGAGCGGCAGATAAAAGAGCTCTCTTTTTTTCAGTACGAACAAAAAGATTTGTCGAATTCTCAAAAAAGAGTTCTATCCCTTTCTTTTTTCGCATAAAGTGTTAGCACCAAACAAAAAAACATTTTCGGAGGAAATGACTATGGCAACAATGAAAGTATTGGGAGAATCGGGGATCTTCGCAAAAATCGGCAAACGGAATCTGGTGCTGATCTGCGCCGTTCTTTTCATCGGTCTTGCAGTCTATCTGAACTACATGTGGTTCAGCGACGCGGCAGAGCCGACGGGCAATATCGGTTACGGTGAGAACAATAACCTTGCAGGCGGCACAGCCGAGCCCGAGGACGAAAACGTTTCGGGCACCACCACACCCGACACCGACTCCTACTTCACCTCGGCACAGCTCAGCCGTCAGCAGGCACGCGACGAGGCCTTGCAGGTGCTTCAGACCGTCCTTGCCAACGCCCAGGCACTTGACGAAACCAAAGAGCAGGCTCTGGCCGATATCTCTGCGATCGCAGGTGAAATTGAGCACGAATCGAACGTTGAAGCACTCGTGGTCGCCAAGGGCTTTGAGGATTGCGTGGCAGTTATCAACGGCGAAAAGGCAAGCGTGATCGTTAAGAGCGCTGAAGAGCTGCTCCCGAGCCAGGTGGCACAGATTACCGAGATCGTCTATCAGCAAACAGGCATTCTTCCCGTCAATCTGAATATCATTCGCAAGTAAGAAGTCTTGCAACAAAAAAGAGAGTGTATGCGTTTTCCATCAAGGAGAAAACGCATACACTCGATTTTGTTTTACTGAAAATTTACCGTAAAGCAAGCTTGATCTTGCCGCTGCTGTGACGGCTGAAATTGACCGCGCCGTGCAGCTTTTTGCCGTTTGCCTCGACTTCAACGTCGTAGTCGCCGTAAAAGCCGGAGAATCATTTTCCGTTTTTTATCAACTTTATTACGGATTTCAAGCTTTGACGGTTATGCGTCCGACGCACTTTCTTCGGGGCGCTCCTGGTGTTTAGCGTTGCGGCAAACGCTTTTATAGGCACAGTACTCGCAAGAGGACGAACCGTTTGCACCCTTCAGGAGCGGAAGTGCGTGTGCTTCGCCTTGGCACATGCGGTTGCCGAGTGAAACTATGCGGTTTTTCATGACCGAAAAATAGGAATCGAGCTCATCGGCGTCGGCAAGCGTGATCTCTTTGCTCGCTTTCATATTTCCGTTTTTGCGCACGGTCAGACCAAAGATCTTTTCCGCGTTTTCCCGTGCCATGGCGTGAATGACGGCGGTATCGTTCAAGAGCAGACCGCTTCGCACGATGGCCTCGGAGGAAGCACGCCGAAGCTCGTCCACGGTGCAGGGCGTGTCAAGCGGCACGGCTTTCTTTCCTGTCATGAGATAAAACATACCTGCAGGCAGAATTTTTTCGTTTTTTGCAAGGCCGAGCGAACGGCGGAAGGTCTCGGCTTCCGTTTCAACAAGCGTATGCAGATAAAGGAGCATTTGCAGATCGATACCGCGGTCGATATTTCGGGGGTCAAAGGTCTTGGAGCCTGTTTTGTAGTCGATGACGCGCAGGTAGGGCACGCCGTTTATACGGCAAGTATCCACGCGGTCGACGATCCCTTGGATAGAGATCGGCGTGCCGTCATCAAGCAAAAGGGGCGGCGGTGCGATTCCCGTGCGATCACCAATGGGCAGCTCAAAGAAGGTAGGGGAGAAGTCGCTGTCCGCAAATTCTGCTTGCAAGGCATCAAGCACAGGAACGGCAGAGGCGGTCAGGCGGCGGCAGACGTGGGAAAGACGGTGCGAGGAGATGCGGTCGTCGGCAAAGAGCGAGCGTTCGTAGCTTGAAGCGATTTCGGCAAGCAAGTCAAGCCTTTTTTCTTCGGAAAGATCGTCAATAGACAAATGATGCTCGCGCAGATACCTGAAAAAGACCTCAAGCAGCGCATGGACGAACGTACCGCTTTCGGCATAACGGAAGTCTGCCTCGTTATCCTCGCGCAAGCGCAGAACGTATTTGCAGGTGTAGGCAAACGGACAGGAGGCAAAGCTGTCAAGACGGCTTTGCGAAAGCATGAGCGGCTTGCCGTCGCTTTTGCGCGGCTCGATGCGGCATTCGGGCATGACGAAGCGAAGGTCGAGGATCGCGGCTTTTTCCGCCACGGCCTTGTCCTCACGGGCAACGGTCAGCAAAAGAGAGCGATCGTCCGCACAGTCGAGCTTGGCAAGCAGGTCAAGTGCCGAGGCGCGCCGATAGAGCAGATCTGCCGCTACGGCTTCTTTGGCGGAGCGGTAGCTGACGAAGGAGCCACCGAGCTTGCAAATTCTTTCGATGACAGAAGACGGCTGAAGCGGTCCGAGGGCACTGCTCGTGCGCGCAAACGTGATGGAAAGAGAGTGTGTCGGCGAAAGAAATGCACGTAAAAAATCGTAGCGCTCACGGGCAGATGCGAAATGCTTCTCTTCGGGCAAGGGCACACCTGCTTCTGTCAGCAATCTGCGTTCGGCACGGTTGAAAAAGCCGTTTTCCTCGGCAACGCCCGGGAAGATACCTTCGTTCACACCGAAAAGGATCGTGTGCTTGGGGGAGGTTGGACGGAGCATACGTGCGTCCCCAATCACCACCTGATCGTAGGCGGAGGGGATCGAGCCGATGGTCACACAGGAAAAGGCGAGCGAGAGAAGAGCAGTAAAATCCTTTTCGGAGACCACCGTATCGCCGAGCAATTCGACTGTGCGGTCAAGCGTTTGGCAAATGCTCGGATATAGCGCACGGTAATCCGAGGCGGCGGTGCGGCGGCCGAGTGCGCTTGCTTTTTTGGCGCGTTCCTCGAGGCTTTGTGCAACACCCAGGCCTTCCAAAAAGAGAACAAGCGCCGTGGCGTGCTCCTTGACGGTGCGCTCGCACGGAGCACCGCCGAATGCGTCAAAGGAAGCAAGGATCTTATCTTTGGCAAGGTTCAGACGATCCAATAGCTTTTTTTCGCTGTCGGTGAGTGCGTCGGCGGTATAGCCGCGTGGGTGAAAGGTCCAGGGACGGCTATCGGTAAAGCGTGTTGCTTGCAGATTCCATGCGGTCATATAGATTTCCAAAGCATCACAGTCGTCGCGCGGGATTCCCGAAAAACCGCACTTCAGATAAGCAATGACGTCGGTCATACGGAAGTTGGCGGCACGCATACTGTAGGCCGCAAGGATCAGCTTAATCGGCTCATATGCTTCAATATCGGATTTTTCCGCGAAGTAGAAGGGAATATCGTTGCGTGCCAAGGCCTCGTCAAGAATACCGCGGTAGGATTCGGGGTTGCGGCCGATTAAGAGAATGTCACGGTAGCGCAAGCCTTCCTCCTGCACCAGACGGCAGATTTCGGCGGCAATCTCGTTTGCTTCGTCAAAAACCGACTCGCATTCGCGGATTCTGATCGGTGGTTCTTCTTTTGTGTAAATGCCGTCTTCGTCATGATAAGGAATCGGCGTTTGCACAGAAAAGAGTGAATCGGCAACATCATGAAAAATCTTTTTTTGCGGCAGCTTGATCCCGTCCGTTTTTTCCTTTTTTACAGGGACGTTTCCTGCCGCCTGGCATAAGAGATTGGCAGTATCGTAAACCTCGGCATAGGCAAGAGGGGGCGTTGCGGTGAGCGGGCAATCAAAAACGAAGGTCAGATAGTTTGTTTTCATCAGGGCTTTGATGATACGCATTTCTTCGGCAGTAAAGCTGACAAAACCGTCGAAAAAGACGTGCGCATTGCCAAGATGCGGTGCTTCTTCAAGAAGATGTGCCAAACGGGAAAGCTCACTTCCGGAAATCTGTGCTTTTTTCTCTTCGCAAAGTGTACGGAAGGCTGTATTGACAAGCAAATAGTCATTGACCTTTGCTTGCAGATTTTTGTGGGCCGTCAGCGTGGGCACGACCTCGGTCAGCTTGTCTGTATCAATACCTGACATACGAAATTCATCCGAGGCGGCCAAAAAGCGGAGAACGTTTTCCGGTTTGTTTTCATCGATAGGGGAGGCAAACAAATGGCGGCATTCGCGCAACGCACGCCACATGAGCAAGGACTGCCCCTCGCGGCCGATCTGACGGCAGCTGATGCCGCCTGCGCTCCGAAAAACCGTGTTGGCAAGGCGAGAAAAATTGGTCACTTCAAAATAAAGAGGAGCGGAGGGCGAAAGAAATTCGGCATAGGCTTGTTCGGTGATGACGGTTGCCTGCTCGGGAACAACGAGAAAGGAGCGAATGCTTTTTCTTGTCAGCTCGTCGATCTTTTCTTTAATTTTCGTGCTTTTTCCCGAATCGAATCGGCCCATAATCAAGGTAAGCATAGAACGGCTCCTTTCATAGCGTTGAGATTTTCAGTGAGTAGCCTTGGCGATGATGCGATATGAAAGAGATTCCCATGGGGGAAAGCTTTTTGCGAAGACGGTAGATATAGACTGTCAGAAGAGCATCGGTGTTTTCAGTGCGTGAAGCACCTTCTTCAAGCTCGGTGAGGCAACGCGCGAGCCTTTCGCGGGATACGGTTTCACCATTGCTTTCAAAGAGAAGCGAAAGAAGGGAAAATTCAAGTGGCGGAAAGGCGAGCGTTCCCTTTGCCGTTACAAGTGCTTTTTGTTCACGGATAAGGTAGGGCTCAAGAGGCTTTTTTTGTGTGAGTGCTTCGCTCAAAGCAGAAGGAGGGAGCGGGCGAAGGAGAAAGGGAAGTTGCGTTTCTTGCTTTTTTCGCGAGATGACAAGACAGGTGCGTTCGGGATACGGAGGCGGAAAGCTATCTGCATCTACCACGCACAGATCTTGCTTTTTTAAAGAAGTCGGACGGTCAACTACATCGGTCAGCAGAGGACAGTCGATGCGCAGATAGTCTGCAAGTATTTGATCCTTCGTCAATAAAATCAGTCCCATGCCAATCGCTTCCTTTCACTTTGTATTTAGCGTATAAAACTATAAAATAAGTATAACTGATTTCAGGGCGCGTGTCAAGTGAAAATGTATTTTGCGGCAAAAGATATTCTTTTTCCTCCATGTCAATATATGCAATTGTAACTAAAGAAAAAAAAGAGTAAAATAAATAGGAGTAAAATAAATTAAGAAAGATTATTTTAAAAAAGGAGAATAGGACCTTGACACTTATTGAAAGAAAAATCTATGAAACGGGTTTGATTCCCGTCATTAAAATTGAAGATCCGAAGGTCGCTGTGCCGTTGGCCAAAGCGCTGATCGACGGCGGCTTGCCTGCAGCTGAGGTTACCTTCAGAACCGCATGCGCCGCAGAAGCGATCTCTGCCATGGCAAAGGCTTATCCCGATATGCTGATCGGTGCGGGCACCGTTCTGACGCCCGAGCAGGCAGACCGGGCAATCGCGGCAGGTGCGTCCTTCATCGTCAGCCCCGGCTTGAATCCCCGTGTGGTCAAGCATTGCCAATCGAAGGGAGTACCGATCATTCCCGGTTGCTCTTCACCGACCGATATTGAGACCGCACTTGAGCTCGGCCTGACGACCGTGAAATTCTTTCCGGCAGAGGCTGCGGGCGGCCTTCCCATGCTCAAGGCTATGGCTGCGCCCTACGGCAACGTTCGCTTCATGCCTACAGGCGGTATCGATACCACCAATCTTCTTTCCTATTTGAAATTCAATAAGATCATCGCCTGCGGCGGTAGCTTTATGGTGAAGGACGATCTGATCAAGGCGGGCGATTTTGCCGCGATCACAGCCCTCACGCGCAAGGCTGTTCTGACCATGCTTGATTTTGAATTTCTGCATCTCGGTATGAACAATCCGACCGAAGAGGCAGGCAAAGCGGGAGCTGACCGTCTTTCCGAGCTTTTTGGCTGGGCACAGAACGAAGGTGCGAAGGGCATCTTTGTCGGCGATGCCTTCGAGGTTATGAAGCTCGACGGTGTCGGCACGCGCGGACATATTGCCATCAAGACAAGCTCGGTTGACCGTGCCATTGCTTATTTCAGCCGTATGGGTGTTGAATTTGACGAATCGAGCAAGACGTATTTCGATGATGGCCGTTGCAAGTTCGTTTATTTCAAAGAGGAATTCTGCGGCTTTGCCATTCATCTTTTGCAGAAATAAGAAAATTGCGTTTCACAAAGTGGAGAGGGCGTGCATAGTATGATAACGTAAGGGAGAAAAACTCCCTGACGTAACATCTTTATGAAAGGGGTTTCGCCGCTTTTGCGGCGATGATCACTATGAATTCGAACTGCCTTTGCCACTTGTTCGACGATAACTGCACCTGGATCATTATCATTGCTCTTGTGATCCTGCTTTTCTCGGGCTGCTGCTGCGGTTAAGTCACGTATTTTCACACGCATGAGGGGGTGTCGTATGACACCCCTTTTTCGCTTGAAAAGTGCAAATTGGAGGTTGACAATCACATTTCTTTTTGCTATAATTCTTTCGAGAGGCAAAATCGCCCTCTTTTTCAGAAAAATCATTACAATGTGAGAGGTTATTTCTATGGGGACGACGAAAAAGACCATGTTTGAAACCAACATGCAGACCACTTTTCCGAAGGTTGTCATTTCATCTTACGACGTGCAGGGCGTTCTTGACGGCTACCGTCAGACCAAGGCGGAAAAGCCCGAGGAATGCACGGTGCTTCCACGTATTCTTTCCGAGAATTTTCCTCAAAGCATGGCACGTACCTTTTACGTGAAAAGCGGCGCTGACAGCTCTTGCGCTGACGGCAGCAAGGAACGTCCGTTTGCACAGATTACCGATGCGCTTGCCGCGCTTTCTGGCGGGCAGGGCGGTGTGATTCGCTTGCTTGGCGGTCTTTACGGTGCGTTTGCACTTGAATCTTGCCATTCGGGAAAGGACGATGCACCTCTCTTTATTGAGGCGGAGCAGGGAGAAAACGTGACGTTTTCTCTCGGTAAGACCTTTTCTCCCGATCTGCTTGTGCCTGTTGAAGAGGCTTCTTTTGTCACGGACGGCGAACGTGCACGCTTGAACCGCTTCACCGAGGGCAATTCACGAAACGTCTATGCACTTGATCTGACAACGGTTGGCTTCAAGAAGGAAGATTTCGCGCCTTATGCGGCGGGAGACGTTTCCGCACCGATGTACGTGGGAGAAGAGAATTATATCGTTGCGCGTTTCCCGAATAAGGATCAGGAGGATGCCGAGCACGGCATTTCGCGCGGGCGCGTCTTGTCCATGAACACCGAAGAAGGAAAGCTGAACGTCAAAAAGAACGGCCGTGTGACGTGGGGCGCGAGTACGCTCTATACCGAGCATAAGGATGAAGAGGGAAGCTGGGAGCTCTATATCGATGATACGGCCTACGGTGCACGTGCAATCGCTTATGAAAATCCGTATAACAATCTCTATGCGTACGGCTCGGTTTATGAAGAATGGGACGTCAATAATTTCTATGTCAGTATAAAGGAAGAGGACGGACACCATATTCTCGTACATAATGCGCCGTCCAGCAATTGGGGCTGCAAGCCGAACGCGCACACAGCCTTCTATTTCCACAACATGCTGGAAGATCTTGACTGTGAGGGCGAGTATCTGATCGACTATGAGCGCATGGTGCTTTTCGTGTACGGGCGGCCCTCCGATGCCATCACCATCGTTCCCGAAAAGAATCCCGTGATCACGGTGAACGGCGCCAAGCACACAGTCTTCCGTTCGCTTCATTTCTGCTATACGCAAGGCGCGGCGGTTCATCTTTTTGGGACTGAAAGAGTTTTCTTTGAGGATTGCTCCTTCCGTACGATTGGCGGTATGGCACTTAATTTCATCAATTGCCGTGCCTCGGGCGCGCTCTATAATCATTTCCGTCAATGTAAAGCCATCGGCACTACGTTCAAAAAGGCTGAGATGAAGCCAAGTTGCAATATTTTCCAAAACAATCTCTTTGACAACCGCGACGGCACGCAAGCCTCCGCTTGCATGGTCACCTTGAGTGGCGGTTACGGTGATCTTTTCTCACACAACGATCTTTTTGACTGCAATATGTCGGTGGGCGATCAGTTTGACCTGGTGCTTGAATACAATGAATTTGTGCACGGCAATCGCTTTGTGCGCGATAACGGACCCGTGTACGGCGGTGTTTCCAACCGTGGTATGCATATCCGTTACAACTATATCCATGACCTCAACTACTCCCAATACGGTATTTATCTTGACGATATGGCTTCGGGTAACTATATTTACGGAAATTTAATACACTATCAGCCGGGAAAGGGCGCACGCTGCATCAATTTGCATAACGGTGCGATGACGGTCATTGACAACAACCTTTGTATCAACGCAAGGACTGCCATCACCAACGAGCCGAACTATGCGGCCTATACCATCAACGGCGAGAGAACCGGTGCGGGCGGCGGCCAGCAGAGCTGGTTCGCCATCGCCAACACCTTCCTCTACAAGCAATTTCATGCGGGAAACGAGAAGGTTTTCTACGAGCGTTATCCGCTTTATGCGTGGATGAACGAGTTTAACGACAGAAGCGTTGCCAAGATGAATGCGAACCCCAATTGGGTGCTTTTCGATAAGATCTCGCCCGACGAAGATGATGAGATTTTCACGCGCAGACCTGCATTTAATGCTTACACAAATAACGTAACCTACAGTTGCCGATCGGGCTATTCGGTTCCCGAATACGCCAAGGAAACGTGCATTGTGGAAAATAACCTTGAATACGCAGCGGAGGAGGATATTGGTCTGGTCACGGAAAACGGCCGCATGGCACTCTCCGAGGACAGCAGAATCTATCGCGAAAATCCGCAATTTGAGGCTTTGAAAATCGCGCGTGCAGGCAGAATCAAAGACTGAATCCTTTAAAGAAATTCATCGAAATTCCGCTTTTTTGTTCTAATCCGAGCATGAAAGAGCATAGACATGGGTAAGACAT
>JAFVXT010000056.1 GCA_017501005.1 Clostridia bacterium | reverse complement strand
GTTTCATAATCATCTGACGGCAAAAGCGCCATGGCGCGTGAGCGAGCCCCGGGTGTCGGCGCAAATTCGCACAGCTTTGCGATGATCTTATCATATTCAAGAGTTGAAAGTGTTTTTTGTGTATACAGCATAAAAGCTTCCTTTAAGAACTGTTTTTAACATTTCTTGTAGATTTCAAGCGAAGGAAAGGATCGCTCGATGTGATTGAGAAGATAGGTTTCGGCCGCGCGCGCAAACAGGACGAGATCGTCCTCTTCAAGACGAAAGGAAAGAATCCTCTGCAAGGGGCAGCTGATGCAATAGCGCACGGCACTCAAGGCAGCAGGCGACAAAAGCGTCAGTATGGTGCGCATGCGCGGATCGTCCGCGCCCTCTTCCTCGGGCGCAACCAGCTGTGTGCGCATCACACGGCATTTGGAGCAAAGGAAATGCCCGTCCATCACGTCAAGATAAAAGGTGTCACCCTCGCTTTCGCCGCAGTCTGCACAGCCCCTCACGTCGGGCATGAAGCCAATGACGGCCGCCAACCGAAATTCAAAGGTGGCCTTAACAAGACGCAGATCGTAATCGCCGTTTGCCGCCGCAAAAAGCGCATTCAAAAGCAAACGAAGCATCTGCTCATCGGGCTCGGTGGTGGCAACCTCGTGCACAACGTCGCAAAAATAGGTTGCGAGCGCCACCTTTTCATAGGAAGAGCGCAGCTTTAAAAAGGCCTCTTCAAGTGCGATCTCGCGCACCCAATAGCGATCGCCCTTGCTGTAAAGAACAAATTCACCGTAGCAGAAAAGCTGAGTGGCCGCCGTATGCGAGGCGCGCAAGGAGCGTCCCGACATCACGGTTGCCGTCAAGATGCCCTTCTCACGGGTAAAAATCTTCACGTAACGGTTATCCGAGGAAAGATCCTGCGTGCGTACGACAACGCCGTGTACCTTGATCAACATAGTAAAACCTTATCCGTTCACCGCACAAGGCGGCTTTATGTTTTTTAAATCAGTCTTCGCGGCGGTAGCCGAAATCGTTCAGATTAAAATTGCTGTCACGCCAGTTTTCCTTGACCTTCACCCAAAGATCGAGAAAGACCTTCACGCCGAAGAATTTTTCCATGTCCTCGCGCGCATAAGAGCCGATCTGCTTTAAGGTCGCGCCGTGCTTACCGATGATGATGCCCTTATGAGACGGTCTTTCGCAAAAGATCTCGGCACGGATGCGCACCATCTGCTTTTCTTCCTTAAATTCCTCGATCGTCACCGCCGTGCCGTGCGGAATTTCGTCCTCAAGAATGCGGAGCAGCTTTTCACGAATGATCTCGGCCGCCAGCTGACGCTCAGTCTGATCTGTCACGATATCGTCGGGGAAAAACCAAATACTTTCGGTGAGATAGCGCTCACATTCCGCAAGCACCGTTTCCACGCCCTTGCCGTTTTTGGCGGCGGCAGGCACCACCGCGTCAAAATCGTAAGATTCGGCATATGCGGCGATCGTGCGTGCGATATTGGCAGGAGAAACGGCATCGATCTTATTGATGACGAGAATGGCGGGAATGCCCTTGGCCTTCAGCTGCTCGATCATCTGCGCCTCAATATCCCCCACCGACTCTCTTGCTTCCACCACAAGGATCGCGGCATCGGCTTCACCGAGTGTCGTACCCGTTTCGTTCACCATGAAATTACCGAGCTTGGTGCGCGGTCTGTGCATACCGGGGGTATCAAGAAAAACGTACTGATCCTCACCGACGGTATGAATGCCCGTGATGCGGTTGCGCGTTGTCTGCGGTTTTTTGGAGACGATTGCCACCTTTTCACCGAGAATGGCATTCAAAAGCGTGGACTTGCCGACGTTCGGCCGTCCGACAATGGCAATAAAAGCTGTTCTTTTCATTTGTCTTTCCTCTTTTCAGTCCTCTTTACGGAGCGTACCGTTTCCGTACAGTATATCCAATATGTTTTTTTGCTTTTGGCACATGATTTCGTCCTCCGCTTGCGAACGCTCGTGATCATAGCCGAGCAGGTGCAAAACCGAATGAATGGTCAAAAAGACCACCTCGCGCTCGGCCGAATGACCGAAGCTCTCTGCCTGCTCCGCCGCCCGCTCATAGCTGACGACAATATCACCGAGTGTGAGAACGCCCCTTTCCGCATCGATCTCCTCGCGGCTTTCGTAGAGCGGAAAGGAAAGCACGTCGGTGGCCGCGTCCTTTTGGCGATATTCGCGGTTCAGAAGACGTATCTCTTCGTTTTTGCAGCAGGAAAAGGAAACCTCCGCATCGCTTTGCACGCCTTCATAGGCAAGCGTTGCCTTGATCGCGCGTCTGATCAAAAGCATCAAGGCGTGATCCAGCGGCAGTTCCTTGGCCGTCTTTTTAAAATAGATCTGCAAACGCGGTCCCTTTTCTCCAAAATGTCCGCAAAGTGTCATAGCTTGTACTCCTGTTCTTTTTTAGTCTTCACGTCTGAGCGTGCGTGCAGAAAAGCCGTGCGGCCGACGGTTTTCTGTGGGGTGCTCCTTATCATAGCGCTCATAGGCCAGAATGATCTTTTGCACCAGGCGGTGGCGCACAACGTCACGCTCGGTGAATTTATGCACGGCAATACCGTCGATGGATTTGAGGATATTGGCCGCCACCGCAAGACCGCTCTTTTTGCCCGATGGCAAATCGGTTTGCGAGGGGTCGCCCGTCACGACCGCCTTGGAATTATAGCCGAGACGCGTTAAAAACATTTTCATTTGCTCGGAGGTGGTATTCTGCGCTTCGTCGAGAATGATGAAGGAATCGTCAAGGGTTCTGCCGCGCATATAGGCAAGCGGCGCGATCTCGATGGTGTTTCGTTCAAGATACTTGGCATAGTTTTCCGCGCCGAGCATTTCGTAAAGGGCATCGTGCAAGGGGCGTAGGTAAGGATCGATCTTATTCTGCAAGTCTCCCGGCAAGAAGCCGAGTTTTTCGCCCGCCTCCACCGCAGGGCGCGTCAGAATAATGCGGTTGACCTGCTTATTGCGCAAGGCATCGACAGCCATGGCCACGGCAAGGAAGGTTTTGCCTGTGCCCGCAGGGCCAATGCCGAGAATGACGGTGTTTTTTCGAATGGCATCGACGTAACGCTGCTGACCGACGGTTTTTGCTTTGATCGGCTTACCCTTGGTGGTGATGCAGATCACGCTTTCATCAAGCGTGCCAAGCTCGCTTTCACGGCCGTCGGCAATCATGCCCATCACGTAATCCACCGTCTGCTCGTCAAGCTGCTCACCCGCACCGATCATGCGCTTCAGGTATTCAAGCATGGAGGCAGCACGTTCGGCCGCCCCCTTATCTGCCGACTGAATGATGATCACGTCTCCCTCTTCACTGCCGCCTCTGTTGGCCAGGCGCACGCCGAAGGTTTCTTCAATGCGCTTGGCATTTTCATCGCAATTCCCGAAAAGAACGGCGGTCACTTCATGGGAGTTTGTCATCACAAGCTTTTCGTACATATGCTTTCTCCGTTATTTTTTCATTCTTTCGCTCCCACGGTAAAGGGTACTTCCCTTGCAACGTTCTGGCGCACGGTCAAGCGGCAGGTAAGCACGTAGGAGCTATCGGTAAATTTGCCCTCGGTTTCGCGTGCAAGAAGCGTGGCATCGGCAAGCAAGCGCCGCTCCTGCGCGTTCATACGGCGATAGGCGAGCAAGGCCGCCTCGCTTTCGGTCAGGGTCACTTTTTGCTCACGGTAGGAAACCGCATAGCGTTCTTTTAAATAGATCGGCAAATGAATGCGTCCGAAAAGGCAAATTTGTTCTTTATTTTCTATTGTATCATAAATGAGAGATAAATTTCTACTATTATTTGAAAATTTTATGCTTTTTCCAAAAAAAATTATTTCTTTTTCGGTGCAAACGGCGCGCTCTTCCACCTTTTCCACGCTTTCAAGCGGTATTTCCACCGTCAATTCATGAAAAACGCGACCGTAGACCACGCCTTCTGCACGAACGTAGGAGATTCCCGCACCGCCCGAAAGGATACCGCTTGCCAAAAGATCGCCCTTGCGCACCACCTGCCCTACCTTCACGCTCGGTCTTCCGCGCACAAGCGCAAAGGAATCAATAATGGCATCATACTGCGAAACGAGATTGGCATAGTGCGCCCCCTCCTCCCCCGCTTCATCTTTCTTTTCCTCACGCTCAAGAACCTTGGCAAAGATCACGTTTCCGCGCCGATAAAGGCTCATCCAGGCGATCTCGTCCGAATCAATGAGAAAGGCATTGGTTGCATGGTGCAGATCAAGCGACGGCAAAAAGGCACCGATCCTCACACCCTGCTCGGCAAGCTCCTCGATCACGGCGGCATCCGAAAGACGCGAGTTTCCTTCCACACGGATATCCCATGCAAAAAGCGTCGAGGCAACCGTAAGAATCAGCGCAGTAAGTACCCCAAACAGAATGCCGTAACGGTTGGCATACCGCAAAAACACGCGCGGTGCGCCTTCGATCCTGCCAAATCTGACGGCAAGCCCCTCCTGCTCGGCAAAAGCGCGGACATACTCCTTTTGCCGTGCGCGAATGATGAGGAAAGCCCCCTCCTCTTCCTCGGTATAATCCCAGTATTCCGCATGCAAGCGAAAAAGAAGGCTGTGAAGCTTCGGTGCGTCCTGCTTATCAAAATCAATACGGCAATAGCCGAAAAAAGAATCAAGTATCCTCATCGCTGTATGCCTCTTTATCACAGAATTGCAGGCACGTGATCACGCCGCGCACGTTCATCGCGCCGTCCGCATACGCGTGGCAGTCCAGGCGCCGTCCGCGAATGACCAGGTATTCGCTGTCATAATCAAGCGCAACCACTTGTTTCTTGAGCGTGCGAATACCCGAAGTACCGTATGCCGTCAGCGATTTTTCGCCGCGGCAGCCGCTTTTTTCGATCTCGATTTTAAAATCGGTAAACGCACAAAGCGATACGTCGGTATAGCGTAAGAACCGTGAAAAACGGCTCTCCTTGTCCTCTTTGCTCTTCTTATCTTTCATGGCATCTCCATTCGTGTGCGCGAAGGCGCGTATCTTTTGTCAAAGACGGCATTTTTTCAGAGCGCCGCCCATAAAATACCTTATGAAAGGAGAGATCGAAACATGACCGAAAGCCAAAGAGAAAGCAGAAAAAAGCTCTTACTGCCCCTCGTTTTTCTCACCGCCATGGTGTTTATTCTTTTTCACGCAAAGGAAAGCCGCCTTGATCTGCAGGAAGGGCTTCGCCTTTGTGCCGAAAACGTAGTACCCTCGCTCTTTCCGCACCTGGTGCTTTCCGAGCTTTTTGTTTCCAATCTCACCTTTTCGGAAGGCGATTCGCCTTTTTCACGTCTTTTTTCGCGTTTTTTCCGCTTGCCGAGCGCATCCGCGCCGATCATGCTCATCGGCGCGATCTGCGGCTTTCCCATCGGCGCGCGGCTTTCCGCCAAGCTCTGCCGTGAAGGATTTCTTACTCAAAGGGAGGCGGAAATTCTTTGCGCCTACGCAAACAACACAGGCCCTGCATTTGTCATTTCGGGTGTGGGTGCGGCGCTTTTCGGCTCGGTCAGAATCGGCCTTTTCTTCTTTCTTGCCGAAATTCTTGCCTCGCTTTTTTGCATGCTGCTTTCTTCATTTTTTCGTCCGAAAATCAAAAAAAGAGCCGGTGTTTTGCCGCCGTGCAAGCCAAGCTCGTTTGTGGAATCGGTGCGCTCTTCTTCCCTTGCTCTTGTGAATATTTGCGGCTTCGTTTTGTTCTTTTCTTTGGTTACCGGCATGCTCTGCCGAGCTTTTTCCTCTTGTTCTCTTCTTATTTCTTCCTTCCTTGAAGTCACAAACGCATGTAAAACAGCTTCGCTTTTTGCAACGAGAGCTCCAAAAACCGCTTCCGTTTTCGCTTCGTTTGCCATTGGATTCGGCGGTCTTTCTGCCGCCATGCAGTCGGCTCTGTGTATGAAGGAGGGCGGTCTTTCCTTTGCTCTTTACCTGCCGAGAAAGCTTTTGCAAGGAATCCTTTCGGTCTTTTTCTTTTTCCTCTTGACAGAGGTGCTTGCAATTTGATACAATAAAGAAAAGCCAACCGCGAAAGGATTCGCCCAAATGAAATTCACACTCTCCTCTCTTTTTGAAAAAAAGCAAGCCGTCACGCCTGCTTCCGAATACGAAACCGTCTGCCTTTACTGCGAGCATGCAGTCAAAAAGCAAACCGAGCACGGCGAGGTGCTCGTCTGCCGACGCCGCCGTGTCCGCGTCAAGGATTCGGGCCATTGCGACGATTTTTCCTATG
This sequence comes from Clostridia bacterium, assembly GCA_017501005.1. Lineage (GTDB taxonomy): Bacteria > Bacillota > Clostridia > Oscillospirales > CAG-272 > UBA1740. The sequence continues at coordinate 9,294 of JAFVXT010000056.1, read as the reverse complement.
ATCTTCTGAAGCGCAAGCCCCGCCGCGCCATGAACATGCCAACAATTGATCCCGAGGCACTTGAATAAAAAAGATCGCTCATTTTTGCTTTGTGCCCAAAGGGACACAAAGCGTCGATATCAATCCCTTTCGGGATCGTCGATATATTGCTGACGCAACTCGATATGCCTACGGCTCGATATGTTTGCTACGCAAACAAGGGATTGATATCATATCGAAACCGACCGCAAGAGCGGTTATATCGAATTTGCCGCATGGCAAATATATCGAGGGATTGCATAGCAAGCCCCATATCGACAATATCTTTGTGCTTGCAAAAAAAGAACGAGGAGTTTACAACTCTTCGTCCTTTTTGTCGGTCGGTAGCGTATTCCAATGAAGCAAAATTTTTTCCTTTAAATCCTCGATAATCTTTTGATTACCCGTAAATGCTTTCCTCTCCGAGCATGTGCTCGATCTTCATGAGGCGGTTGTATTTTGCCACGCGCTCGCTTCGGCAAGGCGCACCCGTTTTGATATACATGGCGTTTGTGGCAACGGCAAGATCGGCAATGGAGGTATCCTCGGTTTCGCCCGAACGGTGCGAAAGGATATGACGATAGCCGTTTTCGCGTGCGAGGCGGATGACGGCAAGCGTTTCGCTGAGCGTGCCGATCTGGTTTGGCTTGATGAGAATGGTATTGCCGAGGCCTTGGTCAATGCCCATTTGCAAGCGTTCTTCGTTTGTCACAAAAAGATCGTCTCCGACGAGGCGGATCTTATGGCCAAGCTTTTCGGTCAAGGCCCTCCATGCGTCGTAATCCTCTTCACCGACACCGTCCTCAATCGAAACGATAGGATAGCGGTCGGCAAGATCGGCAAGATAATCGATAAGCTCGCGATCGGTCATGCGGATGTTGCGCTTGGGAAGATGATAAGCCCCCGACTCCTTCCACTCACTTGCCGCCACGTCAAGTGCAAGGCCGACCTCGCCCACGCTGTACTCGGCTTCTTCGATGGCACGGCAGATCAGCTTGAGTGCCTCCTCGTCGCTTTCGAGCATAGGCGCGTAACCGCCCTCATCTCCCACTGTTGTGCTCTTACCTTCTTTTTTCAGGATTTTGCCGAGCGCATGATAGATCTCACTGCCCATACGCATGGCATCGGTGATGCTCTGCGCACCGTACGGCAAAATCATAAACTCCTGAATATCAAGATTGTTGGCCGCGTGCGCACCGCCGTTCATGATGTTCATCATGGGAATGGGCAAGCGTCTGCCCGCCGCACCGCCCACGTAACGAAAAAGCGGCATATCAAGCGAATTGGCGGCGGCACGTGCCGTGGCAAGCGAGACAGAAAGCATGGCGTTCGCTCCGAGCCCCGATTTGTTTTTCGTGCCGTCCAGTGCGATCATGGCATCGTCAATCTCGCACTGATCGTAGGGTGAGCGTCCGACGAGTGCCTCAGCAATCTCACGGTTCACGTGGCTGACGGCTTCAAGCACGCCCTTGCCGCCGTAGCGGTTTTTCTGGCGGTCGCGCAGCTCGTGCGCTTCAAATTTTCCCGTCGAAGCACCCGAGGGGGCACTGGAAACGCCGATACTGCCGTCCTCCAATACAACTGTACTTTCCACCGTCGGATTGCCGCGCGAATCGAGGATCTCACACGCGCTGACACGAACGATTGCATTTTTCTTCATGATGAACTCCTTTTTTCTTCTTGATAGTGGTAGTTTTCTCCAAAAAAGGCTTTTTTATTCCTTCTGCACCTATTCTTTCCCTTTGGCATATACTGAAAAACGATACGCATACAAAAAGCTCAGAAAGGAAGAGACTATGATCATTCACACAGTTGAAGCGGGCGACACGGTATACGGCATTGCCAAAAAATACAACGTCAGCCCAACCAAGATCCTTGAAGACAACGATTTGACCAACCCCGACCGACTGGTTGTCGGAGAAAAGCTCGTCATTCTGTTTCCCACACGAAGCTATACCGTGAAAGCAGGGGACACACTTGAGGCGATTGCTTCTCGCTTTGATCTCCCATTGCGCACTCTCTATCGGAATAATCCCTGCCTTGGCGGTGAAGACGACATCTACACAGGGCAGATTCTCACGCTTGAATACCCCGACAAGCCCTACGGCTCACTCTCAGTAAACGGGTACGCCTATCCGCACATCGACCTCGGCACTTTGCGCAAAACGCTTCCCTATCTTACATACCTGACCGTCTTTTCAGCACGCGTGCTTGCGGATGGGCGCATTTTACTGCCCGACGATGCAACGCTCCTTTCGGAGAGCAGAAAATACGGCGTTGCGCCGATCCTGCTGCTGACCAACATTTCAGATGGGGGCGGATTCAGCTCTGCCGCCGCACGCGATATCCTCTCGAACCCAGCCGCACGCATCAAAATGACCGAGGAGCTGCAAAAAGCCTTGAAATCTCGCAAATATGCGGGGGTGGAATTTGATTTTGAATACGTGCCCGCCGACCAGGCCGAAGGCTATGCCAATCTGATCGAGGACATGCGCCGCCGCTTGAGCGCGGACGGCTTTTGCGTGTTCGTATCCGCCGCGCCGAAGGAAAAGGAAAATCAAATGGGTGCGCTTTACGAGGGGCACGCCTACCGCTCGCTCGGCGAAAGCGCAAACGGTGTCCGCCTGGCAAGCTACGAATGGGGCTGCGCCTACGGAGAGCCGATGCCCATTGCCCCCATGCCCGAGGTTTTGCGCGTGACCGATTATGCCTTATCGTGCATCCCCGCAAGCAAGCTTTCTCTCGGCACGGCTTCCTACGGCTATGATTGGACGCTTCCCTACAGGCGCGGCACGCGTGCACGCAGCTATTCGGCACGCGATTGCGTGACATTAGCCGCCGAGACGAACGCACGCATTGACTATGACGAGCCAAACGAAGCCCCCTATTTTACCTATTATGACACGAGCGAAAAAACGCCCGTGCAGCACATCGTTTACTTTGAGGACGCACAAAGCGTGCAAGCCAAGCTCGCGCTGATTGGAGAACTTGGCTTGTCGGGTGTGAGCTTATGGAACATCATGCAGTATTTTCCGCAATACTTTCTGATTCTGAATGCACTTTTTGATATTGTGCGGCCCTTCCCCTGCACGACGGGAGATTAATCAAGCGGAAGTGAAAAGAAGCGCTTGGCATTTTCCGCTGTGATCTCGGCACATTCCTCGGGCGAAATGCCATGCAGCTCGGCAATCACCGCCACGGTATACGGAATATACCCCGAATGATTGATCCTGCCGCGAAAGGGATGAGGGGCAAGATACGGACAGTCGGTTTCCACAAGCAGTGCCGCCATCGGCAATGCGCGCGCCACCTCTGCGAGGCGCGAGGCGTTTTTGAAGGTGACCGTGCCCGAAAAGGAGATCATATAGCCGCGTGAGATCAGCTCCTTGGCCGTTTCCGCACTGCCGCTATAGCTATGCAGAACGCCGCGCACGCAGGGATGCGCACGAATGACGTCCACGCAATCGCCGTGTGCTTCGCGGTCATGAATGATGACGGGCAGACCGTGCCTTTGCGCCATATCCATCTGGCGGTGAAAAACCTCATGCTGTAAAGCGCGGTTTGTCCCCTCATAATGATAATCAAGGCCGATCTCGCCGAGTGCCACGGTGCGAGGATCAGCAAGCAATTCTTCAATCCTTTCGAGTGCGCGGTCAAGATCCGCGATCTCTTGCGCATCCGACGGATGAATGCCTGCCGCCGCATACATACGCTTATGGCGGTATGCCTGACGCAAGGCGATCTCCGAGCTTTCGGGAGACGTGCCAACGTTGATGGCGGCAAGAAGCCCTTCCGTTTCAAAGAGGCTGTCGATCAGTTGATCGACAGCCTCTTTTCCGTACTCCTCTTCAAAACGCGCATCAAAATAATGAGCGTGTGAATCGATATAGCGCACGGTCAGTGAATCCTTTCTCCAAGAGGCGTATCGTCCGCAAGGAAGATCACGCGCACATGTTCCTCACCCGATGCCAAAAGCATACCGCGGCTTTCCACGCCGCAAAGCGTGACCGGCGCCAAGTTGGCCACAATGGCGATCTTTTTGCCGATCAGCTGCTCGGGCTCATAGAACTTGGCAATGCCCGAAACGATCTGGCGTTGCTCATAGCCGAGATCCACCTGCAATTTGAGAAGCTTCTTGGCCTTGGGAACGCGCTCACAGGCAATGACTTTGGCGGTGCGAAGCTCAACCGCACCGAAGGCATCGATATTGATCTCGCTTTCATGCGGCGTTTCTTCCGCCACCTCGTCACCCTTGTTGGCGGCTTCCTCGGCTGCACGGCGGGCGGCAATCTCATCAAGCAATTTCTTTTCGTCGATGCGCGCAAAGAGCGTGAAGGCTTCCCCGAGCTTCTTGCCGCTTGCAAGCGCGCCGAAGGAGGCAATGCTCTCATAAGACTTTTCCTCGGTTGCAAGCTGTGAAAAGATCTTTTCGGCAGTTGACGGAATAAACGGTGTCAGAAGCACCGCGCCGATGCGCACGGTTTCCAGCAAGTGATAAAGAACGGTTGCAAGACGCGCACGGTCGGATTCGTTCTTGGCAAGAACCCAGGGCGTGGTCTCGTCGATATACTTATTCGCACGGCGGAGCATATCAAAGATGGCGGAAAGCGCATCGGCGATATGGTAATTCTCCATCTGCTCACGCACGGTCTTGACGGTATCCGCAACCACCGAGCGAAGATCGAGATCAAGCTCGTTCAGCTCACCGCAAGCGGGCACCTCACCGCCGAAATACTTCAGCGTCATCGCGTGCGTACGGCTGACAAGGTTGCCGAGATTGTTGGCAAGATCGGTGTTGTAACGTGCAATCACGCCTTCATACGTGATGCTGCCGTCGGAGGCATAGGGCATTTCGGAAAGTGCATAGTAGCGCACGCCGTCCACCGAAAAGATATCGGCAAGCTCGTCGGCATACACAACGTTACCGCGCGATTTGGACATCTTGTCCGCGCCGAAATTGAACCACGGATGGCCAAAGACCTTCTTCGGCAGAGGCAGATCGAGTGCCATCAAGAAGATCGGCCAATAAATGGTGTGGAAGCGCAGAATGTCCTTACCGATGATATGCACGTCGGCCGGCCAATAATGACGGAAATGCTCGCTCTGCTCCTCGTAGGAAAGCGCAGGATCGTAGCCGAGTGCGGTGATATAGTTCGAAAGCGCGTCAAGCCAGACGTAAACGACGTGACGGTCATCAAAGTCAACGGGAATACCCCAACGGAAGGAGGTACGCGATACGCAAAGATCCTGCAAGCCGACCTTCAAAAAGTTATTGACCATTTCCTTCTTGCGCGATTCGGGCTCGATCATTTCGGGGTGGTCTTCAATATACTTGGTCAGGCGGTCGGCATACTTGCTCATGGCAAAGAAATAGGCTTCCTCCTTGGCCTTTTGCACGGGGCGGCCGCAATCGGGGCATTTGCCGTCCTTTGCCTGCGTATCGGTGAAGAAGGATTCGCAGGGAGTGCAATACCAGCCCTCATACTGACCTTTATAAATGTCGCCTTTATCGTAGAGGCGCTTGAAAATGCCCTTGACCGCCTTTTCGTGCGAAGCGTCGGTGGTTCTGATGAAGTGATTGTAGTCCGCACCCATCAGATCCCAGATGCGGCGGATCTCACCCGAAACCTCATCAACGTAAGCCTGCGGCTCCATGCCCTTTTCCTTGGCAAGCTCTTCGATCTTCTGGCCGTGCTCGTCCGTGCCCGTGAGGAAAAAGACGTCATCGCCGATCTGACGGCGAAAACGTGCGAGAGCATCGGTCATGATGACCTCGTATGTATTGCCGAAATGCGGCTTTCTCGAGCTGTACGCAATGGCGGTCGTGATATAAAACTTGTTACCCATAGTCACTGTTTCTCCTGAAAAAAAGAATACCCGACGGAAGAGCAACCCTTTTACGGTTGGTTTCGTCGGGTGCTGTCTTATTGTATTATTTTACCACAAGCGGATAAAAAATACAAGAGGCAAGCGAAAAGTTTTTCGATTTTATCAAATTTGTGCTTTGATATCGTTAAAAAACAAGTATGATCACCGATATCCCACGGCAAGACCGAAAAGAAGGATGCTGCTTGTCAGGAGGATATTGAGCAGCTGGAACTTCCAGCTCCACTTGAACCATTTGCCATAACTGACGTCTGCCAAGCCGAGGCTGATGAGAAGCGCGGGGTTCGTTGGATAAAACACGTTTGAAAAGCCGTCACCGAAGGCAAAGGCAAGCACGCAAAGCTGTGCCGAGATATCAAACACGCGCGCCATCGGCACGATCAAGGGGATCAGCATAAAGGCCTTGGCAGAGCCCGAGGGGATAAAGAAATTCATCACAAGCACGATGAGATAGATGAAAAGAACAACCGTCCACGAGGGCAGCGCATCTGCCGCTTCCACCGCGCCGTGCAGAAGTGTATCGAGAATCTTCGCTTCTTCAAGCGTGTATTTGATGGAAGAGGCCATGAGGATCATGAAAACGGCGGGAAGAATGGAAACGACACCCGAAAGCGCGCTTTTAGAAAGCGCTTTTCCGCCCATGCCCGAAATGAGCGTTGCAACGATCCCCGCCAAAAGGAAGGTGACGGCAACAATGATCAGGGTGAAATCGCGCAGCGCACTGACAAAGCCCGATGCGAGCACGAGAAGAATACCAAAGCCGAGGATCGCCACAAAGCAAACGGCGCCGCGGTCAAGCCTTGCATTGCGGGTGAAGGCCTCTTCCATGGGATTTTTCGCAACAGGCCGTTCTATTTTTTTAGCATAAAGCGTCAGGCACGTCACCAAAAGCAAATAGATCAAAACGAAAGCAAGAAGGCGCAGCCAAGCCCCCGAAAACATCGAAAGCCCCGCAAGCTCCTGTGCCACGCCCACCGTGAAGGGATTGGCAACACCCGAAGCAAAGCCGCAGCCCACGGCCAGCAAGCTCATACCAACACCCGTCAGAGGATCCCAGCCGAGATTAACGGCAAGCGCAACGACAATCGGCACGAGCGGCACGCATTCTTCAAACGAGCCGACCAGCGCGCCGAGTGCCATGAAAAAGAGCACCGTCAAGGCAAGCAAGCGATAGCGAACCGCGCCGAAGCGGGCGGCCAAGCGGTCAAGCATATATTTGATCAGGCCACATCGGTCAAGCGCCGTAAAGATGCCGCCGATCACGAGCAAAAAAACGATCACCGCAATCAGCGTGCCGCTCCCCGCCGCGCCGAGCACAAGGATGGGAGAAAGAAGCCATTTCCAGAAAGGGATTCCGCCCTCTGTATAGGAAAAACCGGCATCCGTATCAACAAGGATATTCCCTGCCGCATCCTCAATTCTTGGATATTCACCCGACGGAACGAGCAAGGTCAGTATGTAAGCCGCCACCATCAGGATGAAAATCACAATGATCGCGCTGATAAAAGACTTTACACCAATATTCAATTGTGTGGACTTTTCTTTAGACATGCTCTGCCTCCGTGATGATATAACGGTAAAAGGAAACCGCGTCCTCAAGTGTGGAAATATCGATGTTTTCGTCAACACCGTGGATGCTTTCAAGCTGTGCGTCGCTGACAGTAAAGGGCGCGAAGCGCAAGCAGTGATCGCAAATGCGGCTTATAAAGCGCGAATCGCTCGCCGCGTTCATGACGTAAGGAGCGGTGCGAACCGATGGAAACACGGCCTGAACGGCACTCTCTACAAGTGCGAAGGCCGCGCTTGTGTGACTCGAAAGGGGCGACTCGGTGCCGCGCTCAAGCACTTCGGTTTCCACGTCGAATTTTTTGGCAAGCGCAGTGATGGCATCAATGCTTTTTTGCGCGCCCTGATGGTGTGAATAGCGCATATTACCGATCACGTAGGCCTCTTGCGGAAGAACGTTTGCACCCGCAGAGCCTTCTGCCATCGTGAAAGCAAGCGTGGTTTTCAGCATGGCCCCTGCCGCCCCAGACATAGAGGGCATCACGCGGCAAAGCAGCGGTGAAAAAAGCTTGGGGTGGCCGAGAACAAATTTCAAGGGCCCCTTCACGGTGCGCGAAAGCGAGACCAGCGTTGCGCGAACCGCTTCCGACATTTTCACGTCAAAAACCTTTTTTGAATCTGCCGCCGCCATGAATTTTCCAAGACGGACGAGCGGTGTATCCTTGCCGGGTGTGGACGCATGGCCGCCTGTGGAGCGCGCAATGAATTTCAGATCGGCACAGCCCTTTTCGCCAACACCGACCATGGCAAACAGCCCTTTCGCGCCCGCCATCGGCTCTTCTAGGATCATGCCGCCCTCGTCAAGTGACATGGCGAATCGGATACCGCGCGCAAGAAGCGCTTGCGTGATCTCATCAGCTCCCGCGCCGTTTGTTTCTTCGGCACAGTCCGAGAGAAAATAGACGTCACGCGCAGGGAGAAAGCACTCGCTTGCAAGCTCGTCTGCCGCCTCTAGCATTCCGAAAAGACCGCACTTCGTGTCAAGCGTTCCGCGCCCCCACACACGCCCATCGGCAATATCACCCGAAAAAGGCGGGTGCGTCCACGTGCCCGATGCCTCCACAACGTCGTGGTGGTTCATGAGCAAAATAGGCAAAAGACTCGAATCGCGCCCCTTCCACCGAAGCAGAAAGCTCCCCGAAAAATCCTCATATTCGCACGCGGCGAAAATATTTGGAAATTCTTTTTGAAGAAGCGCATGAAAGCGATAAAATTTCGCTTTATCGCTTTGATTTGGTGCGGAAACCGTTTCCGCCTGCACCAAGCGTGACAAGCGCTGTGCATAGTCTAACGTTTTGAGATCCGACATAAGAAGTCCGTCCTAACCGAAAAATTCAAAAGGTGCATTGAAAGCGTCACAGCATTTCGTGATGCCGCCCGCAATGAGGGCATAGCGGCTCACCGCCGTCTGTGATCGGCGTAATATTACGGAAATGCAGCTGCGACTCGGCATACCGCTCGTGCAAGAATTCCTGCCGGTATGATTATATAATATTATAATAGAAAGCCGCAGTTTTGTCAATAAAAACCGCCGCTTTTGTTTCGGGAGGGGTTATCAGGGAAAAACGGCACCGATGGAGAGTATGGGGAGTCGCTCTTGAATTTTGCAAAGCATGACAAAAGGTTTTAAGGTGATGCTTTGCAAAATTCTTCGGTCACCGTGAAAAAAACGATCCCCCGGATCCTTTCTTTCACTGCGTTCGACTCCCATTATATGCTTCCACCAAAAAAGAGAAGCACCCAATTGGGTGATATCCTTAGCGGAGAATTTTTGCTTTGACAAAAGCGCAAGCATCGCATTTGACTAGTCAAACGCAAATGGGC
>JAFVXT010000055.1 GCA_017501005.1 Clostridia bacterium | reverse complement strand
GTGACGATGGTCACCGCGCTTGCAAGCGCCTTGACCGGCCGTCCTGTCAGACGCGACGTTGCCATGACAGGCGAGATTTCTCTTCGCGGAAGAGTTTTGCCGATTGGCGGACTGAAGGAAAAAACGCTTGCGGCTTACCGCGCACAAATCGATACCGTGCTGATCCCGCGCGAAAATGAACGCGACCTTGCAGAGATCGACAGCGAAGCAAGGGAAAACTTGAAATTCATTCTTTGCGATAACGCATGGGACGTTCTTTCCGCAGTCTTGCTCCCCTTGCCCGTGGCCAAAGAAGAGGAAACCGTGTGCATCGCGCCCTTCACCGTCCATTCGCATACGGCAGTCGGCACGGGAACGGCAACCTAACAAAAGAACAAAGTGAGAATCACACCATGGCCATTAACATCAACAACGTTTCATTAAAAATGAGTGCGGGCAGAATCGAGCAATTTCCGCGTGAGCCCTTGCCGCAAATTGCCTTTGCGGGCCGTTCGAACGTTGGAAAAAGCTCGTTGATCAATACGCTTCTCAACAGAAAATCCTTGGCGCGCGTCAGCGCCTCACCCGGAAAAACCGTCACCGTCAATTTTTACGATATTGACCGCACCTTTTTCCTGGTTGACCTGCCCGGTTACGGCTATGCCAAGCGCGCATACGACGATAAAGAACGCTGGTCTTCACTGACCGACGGCTACTTTTCGAAAAACCCGAACCGCGACTGCATTCGCCTTGTCGTACAGCTGGTGGATATCCGCGTCGGTCCGACAAAAGACGACCTGATGATGCTGGAGTATCTCTCCCAAACCGCAATGCCCTTCATCGTGGTGGCAACCAAATGCGATAAGCTTTCCAAAACAGGGGTTGCCAATGCCGTACAAGAGCTTTGTGAGATCTGCCGCCCCTATGCCCCCGAAGGCGAAGAGGTAACAGTTATTCCCTTTTCCTCGGTATCGCGTGAAGGTAAAGACCGACTTTTCAACGAGATCACCAAGGCCATCAAATAAAAGTCCAAAGAAAGGACGCATTATGTCACAAGAACAAATCATTCAAATTCTTTTGATGGTTCCCGTCATGCTGATCTCCCTCTCCGTGCATGAATTTGCACATGCACGCGTAGCCTATGCACGCGGTGATGCCACCGCACGCAATCTTGGCCGCATGACCGTCAATCCCTTGAAGCACATTGATCCGATCGGTGCGCTTTGCATGATCCTTTTCCGTTTCGGTTGGGCAAAGCCCGTTCCCGTCAATTCGCGCAATCTGCGCAATCCCCAGCGCGATATGGCACTGGTTTCGGTCGCGGGCCCGATTTCGAATTTACTGCTCGCATTTCTCGGTGCGCTTCTTTATACGCTTTCCCTGCGTCTCTTTTTCAACAATTTTGTATTCTTGGCAGAAAATGAATTCCTTTTAAAGGGATCAATGATGCTGCTCACCTTTCTTGAGCTTTTCCACTTTGCCAACATCACCTTGGCGATCTTCAATCTGATTCCCATTCCGCCGCTTGACGGCTCGCGCATTCTGACCATGTTTTTGCCGCCCAAATACTATTGGAAGCTCCAGCAATATGAGCAGTATTTCGGCATTGCCCTGATGCTTTTGGTCTTGCTCGGTTCGTTTTCCGGTATTCTTTCGACTGTCACGCTGTTCATCTCGGACGGAATGCTGACCGTCTGCTCTTATATTCCTTTTCTCTCATAATCAATTACCTCTTTTGTATAAGGAGTTTTCATGATCAGCGAAGAACTTACCTATCGCCTTGATTTATACGAGGGTCCTCTTGACCTTCTGCTTTCTCTGATTGCCAAAAACAAAATGGATATCAGAGACATTCCCATTGCCGAAATCTGTGAGCAGTATATGGCTTACGTTGAAGAAGCGCAACGCATGAATCTCGAGATAGCAGGCGAATTTATCGTCATGGCAAGCGAGCTCATGCTCATCAAAAGCCGACTTCTTCTCCCCGCCTCCGAAGACGAAAACGAAGACCCGCGCGCAGAGCTGGTTGACGCACTCTTGCTTTACAAGCAAGCAAAGCAGGCAGCCGAAGAGCTTCGTCCGCTTTACGCGCAATATTCGGGGCGTATGCAAAAGGAGGAGGACGAGATCCCACCCGAAAAAGGATTTCCGCTCGGCCTTGATCCCGCCGTTCTTTCGCGTGCCTTGCATACGCTTCTTACGCGGTTGCGCAATGAAGAGCAGCGCGCTCCCGCTAATCTGATCAATCCTTTGATCAAGCACCGCGTCGTATCGGTGCAAAGGTGCATTGAGCACATCATGATCGCTTTTGATACAAACGAAACCGCTTCTCTTTTCTTTCTTCTCAAAAATGCAGAGGACAAAGCGGAGCTGGTTGCCTCCTTCATGGGCTTGCTTGAGCTCATCAAACTGCGCCGTGTGCTGATCTGCGACGATGAAGAATACGATCTCGACGGCTTGACCATTCGTTTCCGACTGAACCCCGACTACGATCCCGAAGATATAAGAGAAAGTGAGTTTGACAATGACGCCCGAGACGACAACGAACGAGCAGACGACAGCGGTGACAAAGCAGAAGATGCTGACCTCGCTGAATGAAAATACACCTCCGATTGAAGAAATGCCCTTTGAGGAAACGCTGGAGGCGATCCTTTTTGCGGCAGGTCATGCCATGAGCTATGAAACGCTTGCCCAAACCTTTCATATTGCGAAGAAACAGCTAAAGGAAAGGGTCAAGGCATTTGCAAAAACCTACAATTCCTCCGAATCGCCGCGCGGCGTACTGCTTCTGACCTATGACGAAGCGTGCCAGCTTTGCACCAAGGAGCAGTACATGCCCTACATCCGCGAAGCACTCGGCATCCGTCAAAACGGCAATCTTTCAGCCTCTTCCATCGAAACGCTTGCCATCATTGCTTACAATCAGCCCGTAACCCGTGCCTACGTGGATACCGTCCGTTCGGTTGACAGCAGCTATGCCATTTCCAATTTGCTTGACCGCGGACTGATCGAAACAAAGGGCCGCATGGAAGCCCCCGGACGTCCGATGCTTTTTGGAACAAGTGCAGGCTTTTTGCGTTGCTTCGGACTTTCCTCTCTTGCGGAATTGCCCGGCGTTTCAAGCGAAGAGGCCGCAGAGCTTCTGGCACGTATGCAGGAGCAGAATTCCGAATTTGATAAAAATCAGTTAACCATCGAGGATACCGAATCCTTGACAGACGAAGCATCCGAAGAAACCAAATCGTAAATCCCAACGAAAGAAAAAGAAAGGAGGCGTGCGTGTGATCGTATTCACAGTACTGTGGACAGTCATAAAAATCATTTTACTGATCCTGCTTGCCCTTCTTTTACTTCTCACGCTGATCCTATCGATCAAAATGGGTGTTGAGATCAAATATGACCAAAACGTTTCGGTCAAATTGAAAATCGGTCTTTTCGGATACACGCTGTCTCCAAAAAAGAAGAAAGCACTCAAAATCTCCTCTTACACCTATAAAAAGCATCAAAAGCGCTTGCAAAAGGCCAAGGATAAAGAAGAGGCCGACCGTCTCAAGCGCATTGAAAAGGAAAAAGAGAAAGCGCGTAAAAAGCGCGAGGAGGAAGCACATCCCAAGGAAAAGACCTATTCCATCTTTGCACTCATTCGCATGGGCATATACCTTTTAAAGCGCATACCGCCCCGCCTTTTTCGTTGCTTTTCGGTCAAGATCCATGCGCTTCATATTCAGGTGGCCACGGGAGATGCTTCCAAAACCGCCATTCGCTACGGCTACATCTCACAAGGCACGGCCTATTTGCTCGCCTTGCTCGAGCAAACGACACGGCTCCACCGTTCAGCCTATAAAAACACAAGCGTTGAAGCGGATTTTCTTTCTTCTTCAACCAAAGCGAGGGCACACGTCACGCTCTCGATCCGTCCGATTCGCTTGATTCCCTTCGGTATCTATTCGCTTTTCCACTTTG
>JAFVXT010000054.1 GCA_017501005.1 Clostridia bacterium | reverse complement strand
CTGCTGTATTATCACGCCAAATCACCGATGTGACAGACGAATCACAATCAATCACCCATTTGTCAACGTAATATACACCGTTTTCTTTTTGAATCAAGCCACTGCATCCCGAGAATGCATACTGGCCGATGCTCGTCACGCTGTTCGGTATCGTCACGCTTGTCAGGCTGGTACAATCTTTGAATGCAGAAGAGCCGATGCTCGTCACGCTGTTCGGTATCGTCACGCTCGTTAAGCCAGTGCATTTTTCGAACGCGGCATTGCCGATGCTCGTCACGCCATTTCCTATCGTCACGCGCGTTAGGCTATCGCAATCATAGAACGCAGATGTGCCGATGCTCGTCACAGAATCGGGGATTGTCACGCTCGTCAGACTATCGCAATCTTCGAACGCAGAATCGCCAATGCCTGCTGTATTATCACGCAAAATCACCGATGTGACAGACGAATCACAATCAATCACCCATTTGTCAACGTAATATACACCGTTTTCTTTTTGAATCAAGCCACTGCATCCCGAGAACGCGCCATCGCCGATGCTCGTCACAGAATCGGGGATTGTCACGCTCGTCAGACTATCGCAACCATAGAACGCAGAAGAGCCGATGCTTGTCACGCTATCAGGAATCGTCACGCTCGTCAAGCTATCACAATATCGGAACGCAGAATCGCCAATGCTCACCACGGGAAGTCCTTTGTACGTTGCGGGGATGCGAAGATTAGTATCCTTGCAAGTACCCATACCCACGACGGCATAAGCTGCATTGGATTCATGCGCCCCTGCATATTCTAACCCGAAGGAATGCTCTTTCGTTTCTTCATCGCCACCTACGGTTAAACCCACTGTAGGGTCTTCTGTGGCTTTATGCGGTTCTGCCGTAGGTTTGTCCGGTGCTATCGTGGGGTCAACCGTCGGTTCTGTCTTTTCTGCCGTTGCCGCCGTGCCAGTTTCCGTTGCCTGGGTCTTCTCGTCCGACGGTTCGGTTTCTTCTTCCGACGGTTCGGTCGAAATGCTTGCACTTGACTCTGCCGTAGCTTCATTGGTCGAGGATTCCGTCGGCTCATTTGTCGGCTCGTCGGAAAAATCCTCCGCCGAAGCACTTGCGCTCGGCGCTTGTGTCGGCACCTGCATCGGCACCTCGGTCGATCCTTGTGTCGGTGCATCTGTCTTTGCCTGCGTGACTTCTTCCGTCGGCTGCACCGTGCCGGTACAGCTCGTCAGAAATGCGCTTGCCAGTATAACAACGCAAAACAAAAGAGCAAGAACGGATTTGCACGAATGTTTCATTGTCTTTACCTCCAAAAATCTTGAAATAAAAAAGGCGCTAACCGAAGTCAGCGCCCAAAAACGCAAACTCCGATAGTCGCCAAACCATCCCGCATATAAACAAGCAGAGCGTATAAAACGCCTTCTGTGCCCATTCGGACGGAATTTGCATTTTATCAAATTCATTCGAATGTGCAAGCAAAAAAGAGTATAGTCCCCCTTTTTCAAAAAGTACGCTCTATACTTGGCTCTGTTTGTAATATTTAAGATGATTTGGCATTTTCAGTATATACCTTTTCTTACCAAAAGTCAAGGAAAAACAAAAAAATTGCAAAAAAAGAGAAGACCGACATCCACGCCCGTCCTCTCTGTTTAACAAAACAATATAAAGTTTTTGCTTATTCCCCGCGGCCGAGCATAAAGGCCAGGCGGTTGATCTCAATGAATTTCGGGGGCACGCACGCATCGATGGCACGCATCCACGCATCGAGCGAGAAGTCGAAATAGCGCGACATTCTGCCAAGCAAAACGAGGTTGACTGCGCGAACGCTTCCTGCCTCACGGGCAAGAGCGAGTGCATCGATGGCGTCCACCTTCATGCCCTTCTTTTCGAGCATACCGAGCGGATCTTCGGGATAGACGGCCGCGCCCGTGATGACGGGCATCGGATCGACCTTCTGCGTATTGGTGACGGCAATGGCACCCTCTTTCATATACGCGCAATAACGTGCGGCTTCAAGCGGCTCAAAGGAGACCACCATATCCGCACCGCCGAGATCGACGATCGGAGAGGCGACCTTGTCGCCGAAGCGGACGTAGGTAACGACCGAACCGCCGCGCTGGCTCATGCCGTGCACTTCGGACACCTTGACGTCATAGCCTTCGTCAAGAAGCAGACGGCCGAGCAATTTACTGGAAAGAAGACTTCCCTGACCGCCGACACCGACGATCATAATACTTTTCGTTTCTACCATTTGATCTTCCTCCTTTATGCTTCGCCCTGCTCGAAGGCATCGAAGCGGCAAAGCTGGGTGCAGACGGTACAGCCCGTGCAAAGTGTGGAATCAATCACGGCACGGCCGTCCTTCATACTGATGGCGGGGCAGCCGAGCTTCATGCAAGCACGGCAAGCGCGGCATTTATCGGGATTCACGCGCACGGCGGGCTTGGCTTTGACGCTCTTCAGAAGCACGCAGGGACGGCGCGAGATGATGACCGACGGCTCGGCGACTGCCAATTCCTCGGTGATGGCCGTGTCGCATGTGGCAAGATCGTAAGGATCGACCACGCGCACACGTGCAATACCGAGTGCATGGCAAAGAGCCTCGAGATCCACCTTCGCGGCAGGCTCGCCCTTCAGGTTTCTGCCCGTTGTGGGGTTATCCTGGTGGCCTGTCATACCCGTGATCGAGTTGTCGAGAATAATGACCGTACTGTTGGTGGCGTTATAGGCCACGTTGACAAGTCCCGTCATGCCCGAGTGCATGAAGGTCGAGTCGCCGATGACGGCCACGGTCTTGCCCTCGCTTTCCTCGCCGCGGATCTTATTGAAGCCGTGCAAGGAGGAAACCGACGCCCCCATGCAAATGGTGGCATCCATGGCGGAAAGCGGCGGCTGTGCACCGAGCGTATAACAGCCGATATCACCCATGACGGTGATCTTTTTCTTCGCAAGCGTATAGAAAAGACCTCTGTGCGGACAGCCCGCGCACATGACGGGCGGACGCATGGGAAGTGCTTCGTCAAGATCTCTGTGCGCAGGAACGCTGCCGCCGAGTGCGGCAGCCACCGTATTGGCGGAAAGCTCGCCGATCAAAGAGAAGGTATCCTTGCCGATCGGCGAAAGGCCGAGCGAGCGCAGATGCGCTTCGATCACGCCGTCAAGCTCCTCTACCACCGCCAGCTTTTCAACCGACGCGGCAAAATCAAGGATCAGCTTCTCGGGCAGAGGATGAACCATGCCGAGCTTCAGAATGCTGACAGAATCGCCAAGTGCCTCGCGCACGTACTGATAAGAGGTTCCCGACGTGACAACGCCGAGCTTGCCGTCACCCTTTTCCCAGCGGTTGAGAGGGGACGTTTCGGCATAAGCGACAAGTGCGCGGGTGCGCTCCTCAACGATGGGATGGCGGCGCTTGGCGTAGCCGGGCATCATGATGTACTTTTCGGGGCGCTTTTCGTAATTCACAAGCTGCTTTTCCACGCGGTCGGCGGTCTCGACGATGCTTCTCGAGTGAGAGACGCGCGTGCACATACGCAAAATGACGGGCGTATCGAATTTTTCCGAGATCTCGTAGGCTTCCTTTGTGAAGGCCAGGGCCTCGGCAGAATCCGAGGGCTCAAGCATCGGCACCTTGGCGGCGCGTGCATAGTGACGGGAATCCTGCTCGTTTTGCGAGCTGTGCATACCGGGGTCATCGGCAACGCAGATCACCATACCGCCGTTGACACCCGTATAAGAAAGAGTGAAAAGCGGATCGGCCGCCACGTTCAAGCCAACGTGCTTCATACCGCAGAAGCTGCGTCCGCCTGCAAGCGATGCGCCAAAGGCCACCTCCATGGCCACCTTTTCGTTCGGTGCCCATTCGGCCTTGATCTCGTCGTAGGTCGCCGCGCTTTCGGTAATTTCTGTGCTGGGAGTTCCGGGATAAGAGGAAACCAAACGGCAGCCGGCCTCGTAAAGACCGCGCGCAACCGCATCGTTTCCCGACATTAACTGTTTCATAGCTTTATTTGGCTTGAAAATGCTTCAAGCCTATCCTTTCTTCTTGAAATCACGTTCGATTCAAGGCTTTTTTATTTTGTGGTCTGTGCCTCAACGAGTCGGCCGCCGCCGAAACGCTCACGCAGAACAGGCTTTTCGATCTTGCCCGTGGGGTTGCGCGGGATCTTATCGAAAATGATCATGCGCGGACGCTTATAGCGCGGAAGCTCCTCGCAGAAGGCGCGGATATTGTCTTCGGTTGCCGTCATGCCGTCACGGAATTCGATGATGGCGGCCGTGACCTCACCCAAGCGCTCGTCGGGCACACCGATGACCGCCGCGTCCTTGATGGCGGGATGTGCGCGCAGAAAATCCTCGATCTGCACGGGATAAATATTCTCACCGCCCGAAATGACAACGTCCTTCTTACGGTCAACGAGGTAAAGGAAGCCGTCCTTGTCGCGGCGCGCCATGTCGCCTGTCAGCAGCCATTCGCCGTCCAGAACCTCGGCCGTCGCCTCGGGATTTTTATAATAGCAGCGCATCACGCCGGGACCCTTGACCGCCAGCTCACCGACCTCATCGGTCGCGGCTTCGTCGCCGTTTGGCGTGCGCACCGAGGTTTCCCAGAGATAGCCCGCCTTGCCGATTGCGCCGACGTGATCGATATTCTCAACGCCGAGATGCACGCAGCCGGGGCCGATCGATTCGCTCAAACCGTAGTTGGTGTCGTACTGATGGTGCGGAAAACGCTCCTTCCAACGGCGGATCAGGCTGGGCGGCACGGGCTGTGCGCCGATGTGCATAAGACGCCAGCGGTCAAGCGCATAATCCGATTCCTTGACCGTGCCCGCATCGAGCGCATCCAGAATATCCTGCGCCCACGGCACGAGCAGCCAGACGATCGAAACGTTCTCCTCGGAGACGGCGCGCAAAATCCATTCGGGCTTCACACCGCGCAAAAGAACGGCGCGGCTGCCCGAAAGCAAGCTGCCGAACCAGTGCATCTTCGCACCCGTATGATAAAGGGGCGGAATGCAAGGGAAGACGTCGTCACGGCTTTGACCGTGGTGGTTCTGCTCCACCATGCAGGAAGAGACAAGCGCACGGTGCGAATGAAGAATGGCCTTCGGGAAGCCCGTTGTGCCCGACGAAAAATAAATAGCGGCATCGTCATCGTCGCAAAGCGAAATGGCGGGCGGCGTGGTCGAGCAGTAAGAGGTATAGGCTTCGTAGGGCTCGGCAAAATCAACCTGCGCGCGGCCGATATGGAAGAAGGCCTTGATGCGGCTCTCCCCTGCCGCCAAGGGTGCCAAACGGTCAATAAATTCGTCACCGAAGACGAGAATATCAACGTCGGCAAGATCGAGGCAGTAGGCAATTTCCTCGCCCGTATAGCGGAAGTTCATCGGCACGGCAAGTGCACCTGCCTTGAGAATGCCGAAATAAACGGGCAGCCATTCAAGGCAGTTCATCAGCAAAATGGCCACCTTGTCGCCCTTCTTCACGCCGCGCGTGAGAAGCAGATTGGCGAAGCGGTTGGCTCGGCGGTCAAATTCGCGCCATGTCATTTCACGGCGGTATTTGCCGCTCGGACTTCTTTCAATCAAACTGAATTCGCGCCAGGTCTTGGCACTGTCGTGCGCGTCGGACGGATTCAGCTCAACCAGTGCAACCTCGTCGCCGTAAAGCCGCGCGTTTCTTTCAAGAAAATCGGTAATCATGGAGTCTTTCCTTTCTTTGATCGGGCGGACGCGAAAAAATAAAACGCCCCCGCTATGATTGCGAGGACGAGCCAAGCCCGCGGTACCACCTCGATTCGTCCTCTCCTTACGGAAAAGACCTCTTGCGGCACCATAGATGCCGCCGCGCGCTAACGGGCGCACCCGCCGCCGCCTACTCTTTTCATTTCAGCGCGGTACTCTCGGAATGTATTCGCCCCACCGTTCGCGCCGTCTTACACCAACCGACAGCTCTCTTTGCCGACCAAATGAGGGTACTCGTTTCCGGTCATCGTATTTCATAATAGTTATTATAACAACATTTTTCCCTCTTGTCAATAGTTTTGCCCGAAAAGGCTCAAAGGGGTTGAAATTTCTCGGCTTTTGTGCTATACTTTATATAAAATTTATCAGTTCTTGATCAAAGCCACTCTTTCGAACATACAAATTCCATTCCGACAAGGAGCATTTTCCATGCGTATTACGATCATCGGCGGAGGCAAGGTCGGTCTTTCGCTTGCCCGCTCGCTCATCAGTGAAAATCACGAGATCACGCTGGTCGATACAGACGAGCAGGTCATCGACCGTGCAGGCAATTCGCTCGATATCATCTGCTATGCGGGCAACGGCGCCTCCTTTGCCGCGCTCAAGGATCTGGAGATCGAAAGCTGCGATCTCGTCATTGCGGTCACGGGCTCGGACGAGCTGAATCTGCTCGCCTGCCATGCGGCACACAAGCTCGGTGCGCGCCACACGATTGCGCGTGTGCGCGGCCCCGAATATACAGAGCAGCTTTACCAGCTCAAGCGCGACCTGGGGCTTTCCATGTTCATCAATCCCGAAAAGGCGGCGGCAGAGGAGATTGAGCGCATTCTGCGCTTTCCGTCAGCCTCACGCGTAGAGCTTTTTGCGCGCGGACACGTGGAGCTTGTCTCCTGCCGCTTGCCCGCAGGGAACATTCTCGATAACGAACGGCTTTGCGATCTTTCCTCCAAATTCGGCATCAAGGTGCTGATCTGCGCCGTCGACCGCGGGGGCGAGCTCTTCATTCCGGGCGGCAGCTTTGTTCTGCACGCAGGTGACGAGCTCTATCTCACAGGCTCGCCAAAGGAAATGGCCGAGGCCTTTCGCCGCATGGGCTTGCAGACCGCTCCCGTCAAAAGCGTCATGATCACGGGCGGCGGCGCCATCACCTACTATCTCGCCTCTCTGCTTGAGGAACGGCGTCTGCGCGTCAAGATTGTGGAGCGTGACCGCGAGGTGGCCTCCTCGCTCGCCGAAAAGCTCCCCGATACCGTGGTCATTTGTGCCGATGCCACCGATCACGACGTCTTGCTTGAAGAAGGACTTGAAAAGAACGACGCCTTCGTTTCGCTCACAGGTCTTGACGAGGGCAACATTTTGAGCGCACTCAATGCCCGTCAGCACGAGGTTTCCAAGATCATTGCCAAGGTCAACAGCGACAATCTGACAAAGCTGGCAAGAACGCTCGGCATTGAGACCGTGATCTCGCCGAAGGCGGTCGTCACAAACCAGATCCTCCGCTACGTGCGCGCCCTTGAGGACAGCAGTCACGAGGATAATATTCTCTCACTTTATAAAATTCTCGACGGCCGTGCCGAAGTTCTGGAGTTCGCCGCCGAAGGCACCATTCCGAACCTCACCGACATTCCGCTCTCCCGCCTGAAGATCCGCCGAAACGTGCTGATCGCTTGCATCGTGCGCGGCGGCGAGATCATCGTCCCCCGCGGTAACGATATGATCCGTGCAGGTGACGGCGTGCTTGTTGTTTCGGCAGGCGGTACGGTTCTGAATCTGATTGACATTCTGGAAAATTCGTAATTTTCATGCAAACGAAAGGAGCGCGGTTTTCATGAATCGGCGCATGATTCTTTATATTCTCGGCCGCATTCTGTTGGTGGAAGCGCTTTTGATGCTCCCCTCGGTTCTGGTCGGCATCATCTATTCCGAAAAGGTAACGCTTTCCTTTTTGTTGCCCATGGCGATTCTCGTGCTGCTCGGTGCGTATCCTGCATTCCGACGGCCGCAAAACACCGCCATCTATGCGCGCGACGGTCTTTTCATCGTCGCCGCATCATGGATTCTTATGTCGCTGGCAGGCTCGCTTCCCTTCTTCTTTTCGGGATATTTCAACAACTATGCAGATGCTCTTTTCGAGATTGTCTCAGGCTTTACGACAACCGGCGCCTCGGTTCTTTCCGCGCCCGAGGAGCTTCCGCACTGCATCCTTTTCTGGCGTAGCTTTTCACATTGGATCGGCGGCATGGGCGTGCTTGTGTTCGTGCTTGCCATCGTGCCGCTTTCAGACGACCGCTCGATGCACCTGATGCGCGCCGAAGCACCCGGCCCGATCGTCGGCAAGCTCGTGCCGCGCATGCGCGATACGGCCAAGATCCTTTACGGTGTGTATTCGGTGATGACCGTCATTCTCATCATTCTGCTTCTCATTGGCAAAATGCCCGTCTTCGATGCCTTCTGCACTGCGTTTGGCACGGCAGGCACGGGCGGCTTCGGCGTTCATTCACAAAGCATTGCGCTTTACGATTCCGCCTATATTGAAATCGTCATTGCCGTGTTCATGCTTCTTTTCGGCATCAATTTCAACCTTTATTATTTTCTGCTCATCAAGCGCGCCAAGCTCTTCTTCAAAAGTGAAGAGCTGCGCTGGTACGTGATCATTGTCGCCATCGCCACGGTTGCCATCACACTCAATTTGACCATGCTGACCGAAAAGGCCTTCGGCCTTTCCTTGCGGCAAGCCTTCTTCCAGGTCGCATCGATCATCTCAACCACCGGTTTTTCAACCTTTGATTTCGCGCTTGCTCCTCAATTCACGCAACACGTTCTTCTTTTGTTGATGATCTTCGGTGCTTGCGCAGGCTCAACCGCCGGCGGCTTGAAGATCAGCCGTCTGATCCTCTTGCTCAAAACCTTCTTCCAGGAGATCCGCCGACTTCTGCACCCACGCTCGGTTTCGGTTGTCCGCCTCGACGGCAACGCGATCGATCGGCAAACCATTCACGGCGTGCTCTCCTATTTCGTTGCCTATATCGGCATCCTTATCCTGACAACGCTTTTGCTCTCCATCGATAAATTCAACTTTACCACCAACTTTTCCGCAGCAGTCGCCTGCGCCAACAATGTAGGACCCGGTCTTGACGCCGTCGGCCCGACAGGCAATTACGGCGGCTTTTCCGCCTTTTCAAAGATTCTTCTCTCCTTCGACATGCTGTTTGGCAGATTGGAAATTCTGCCCATGATGATCCTCTTTACCCCCGACGTCTGGAGAAAGAACGCGTAATTTGCAATCAAAACAAAAAGCCGATGCGCAAAATTTGCGCATCGGCTTTTTTTGGATATAGCATTGCTTTTCGCGGCCAAGGTTTAATCCTCGCGACGAAGATTTAATCTTCGTGACCGTTCCAGCAGTAGGTACACACGCAGTCGGCGGGCAAGCCCGATGCCTCGATCACGTCGTCAAGACGGTGGAAGCGAAGCGAGGTAAAGCCAAGCTCACGGCAGATCTCGTCCACCATTTTCTTGTACTTCTCGCCGTCGGGATCGGCATATTCCATGATGGTTTCGCGGTCGGGCTCTTTGCCTTCAAGACGGGCGATCACACGGCGCGTGATCAGCTCGTTTTCGGAGGAGGAGCGCGAGAAATTCAGATATTTACATCCGAAAAGAAGGGGCGGACAGCCGGGACGGATGTGCACCTCCTTCGCGCCGCTCTCGTAAAGAAACTCTGTGGTTTCGCGCAGCTGCGTACCGCGCACGATCGAGTCGTCGATCAGAAGCAATTTCTTATTTTCAATCAGCTCGCGAATCGGCAAAAGCTTCATTTTGGCGATCATTTTACGCTTTTTCTGATTGGGCGGGGTAAAGGAGCGCGCCCAGGTCGGCGTATACTTGATGAAGGGGCGCGCATAGGGCTTGCCCGATGCCTGCGCATAGCCGATGGCATGCGCGAGCCCCGAATCGGGAATGCCCGCCACGAGATCGGTATCCACGTCGTCACGCTTGGCAAGCAGCTGACCGCAACGGTAACGCATGGTCTCCACGTTCACCCCCTCGTAAGTCGAGGAAGGATAACCGTAATAGATCCACAAAAAGGCGCAGATCTTCATCTTCTTGCCGGGGGCGACCAAGCTCGTGCAGGAATCCGCGGTCAATGCCACGATCTCCCCGGGGCCGAGATGCATATGCTCGCGGTAGCCGAGATTCAGATAGGCAAAGCTTTCAAAGGCGGCACAGAAACCGCCCTTTTTCCTGCCGATCGAAATCGGTGTTCTGCCCAAGCGATCACGCGCCGCATAAATGGCCTTCGGTGTCAGAATCAGCATGCTGATCGAGCCGTCGATCACCTCCTGCGCATAACGGATACCGTCGATGAAATTCTCCTTGCGGTTAATGAGCGCGGCCACAAGCTCGGTCTGATTGATCTCGCCGCCCTGCATTTCAAAGAAATGCGTATTGTCGGCAAGAATCTCCCGGACAAGAGATTCGCTGTTGTTGATGCGCCCCACCGTTGTGATGGCAAACGAGCCGTGATGCGAGCGCACGAGGATCGGCTGTGCCTCGTAATCCGAAATGCACCCGATGCCCATCGTGCCCTGCATGCTGGCCGATTCCGAGGTAAACTTCGTACGGAACGGGGTATTTTCTATATTGTGAATGGCCTTATCAAAGCCCGTTTCTTCACTGTAAACCGCCATACCCGCACGGCGTGTGCCGAGATGCGAGTGATAGTCCGTGCCGAAAAAGACGTCAAAAACGCAATCGTCCTTTGTCGCCGCGCCAAAAAATCCACCCATAAAAATCCTTTCTGCCGCACAGAGCAGCCACACAAAATCAAAAAAACTTATCTCGCTCTTTTTACGAGCGGCTTTTTTTCAGATACAAATCGTAAACTGCTTTTATTATACATATTTTTTTGTTGTTTTTCAAGTGGAAAAGGCAACTTTTTCGCACTTTTTCAAAAAAAAGAAAACGGCATCGCAGGATACCGTTTTTCGAAAGCTTTAAAGCTCGGCCAAGCGCAAAAGCTCTTTGCCGAGCGCATGGCAAGAGGAAAGGAAGGGCGCGTATACTCGGCAAAAAAATGGATTGGAAGTGCCGTATCGCGATGGAAAGGGTGTGCGGCTTTGGTCCACGGCAATACCGCCCATGCGCCTTCTTTCACTGTTTATTTCATGATTTCCTTTGATTCTCTTGCATCGAACCCTTCGGGAAGTGTACCGTTGCGGATCAGGAAGCGGCAGATCTTTTCATCGGTATTGAAGCGGATGCGGTCAACGGTCACGCAAAGCACGACCTCCGCCGCCCAGGAAAGCACCATTCCGTAAAAGACGCCGTACATTCCGAAAGGAATCGCAAGCAAAGCACCCGCGCCGACGCGCACGACCGAGGCAAAGGCCGTGGTGGCCAGGTTCAGCTTCATGGCGCCCATACCGCGAAAACGCGCGTGATAGAGATTGTTCAGCAGATTCAAATAGATCAAAGGCAGGCAAAAGCGCGCAAAAAAGACCGCATACTCAAGTGCCGCGCCGTAAAAGCCCGACGGAAAGAAAAGCGCACACACGGGACGTGCGAAAATGGAGCAGACGGCAATGACGGGGAGTGCCAGAAGCGTGCCCTGCAAAAGCCCTGCGCGCCAGCCGCGCTTCAGAAGACGGATCTTCCCCGCCCCGACGCACTGCGCGCCGTAATTGACGAGTGCCTTCGAGCTGTTCTGATAAAAGCCTGCGCTGATATCGAAAATGCGCTGCACCACAGAATACCCCGCCGTTGCCGAGCTGCCAAGCCCGTTGACGACAGGTGACATCGCCATGCCTGCGCAATACATAGCCATCTGCTGCAAGGTGTTCGGCAGGGCATAGTGAAAGGAGCGGCGGAGCGCCTCGAAATTCACGCGGAATTTTTCCTTGTGCACACCAAGCTCCTTCAGACAGGCGCGGAATTTAAAAAGATAGCAAACAGCAACCACGGCACCCGAAAAAACCGTTGCGCATGCAATTCCCACAATGCCGAAATCAAAGATCACCACGCTGACAATATTGCCGGCGATATTCAATACGCCCGCAAGCAAGGAGATAAAAAACGGGAAGGAGCTTGCCCCGAGCGCCGACATGACCTGCACGAAGAAGTGCGGAAGCACAACGAGAAAATGCCCTAAAATACAAATGATAAAATAGATCCTGGCGTCGGCCTTGATCACGGGGTCAACCTTCAGAAGTGCAAAAAGCGGATCAATGAAGATCACGCTCAAGAGGCCGATCAGGAGTGCCGTCGCCGCCACCACGATGCTATTGGTGATGAGTGAGGATTTCAGCTGCTTGAAATTGCGAGCACCGAAAAGCGTTGCCACGTACACCGAAAAGCCCACGGAATAGCCCCAGAAGGGCGAGCTGACAAAGGTGATAAAGGGCGCGGTGGCACCGATGGCGGCAAGGCCGTTTTCACCGAGAAACTTTCCCGCAATGACCGTATCAAACACCGAATAGAATTGCGAAAAAAGCCCCGCGCCGACCAAAGGGATCGCAAAAAGTATGAAATTTTTGTAAATATTCCCCTCTGAAAGATCCTTCATCTCTGCTCCTTTGCCGCACAAACGCATGCGTTTTTCTTGACTGTTTACAAGCATGTCGATTCATGCTATCATGATAGCGCATTTCTCAAGCTTTTTCAAGTACGGAGATTTTTTGTCAATTTCTCAAAAATTTTCATAAAGAGGTTCACGATATGTATCAATCCATGCGACAGGATGCCATTTTAACGATACCGAAAAAGCAGGGCACGCACTGACGTGCCCTGCTTGATTATCGTGACTCTTCGGGCACAAGATGCACAAGCAAAAGCTCAGGGCGGTTATTGATGCGCGGGATGCCCTTGGTCGCGTTGACCATGCCGCGCGATACGAGCAAGCGGTTTTCATAAAGTCCCGACGTATAGCGCGGAAAAAGCCCCTGTCCGGGCGCAAAGGCACCTCGCCCGAAAAGCCGCCACTGACCGCCGTGCGCGTGGCCGGCCAAGGTGAGATCGATAGGAAACGCACGGATATACCGTTCGTAATACTCGGGATGGTGGCAAAGAAGCAGCTTATATTCGGAAAACCTACTGTATTCGCACAAAAAGGAAAGGTCGGGTGTGTGATCCTTGGTTTTCGATTGGTCACACGCACCCCACTTTAAAAAGCCCGAGGAAAGACCGCCCAGACGCACACCGCCGAAAAGAGCAGAAGCGTTATCAAGCACCGTCGCGCCGCACTCGGTCATTTTGGCCACAAGATCTCCGCGATAGCGGCGGTCGTGATTGCCGATCGACGCAAACACGGGCAAGGATTTTGCCATGCGCGACAAAAAAGCAAAGCCGTTTTGATATTCGTCGGCTTCATTGATCAGATCCCCGCCCACCAAAAGCGCATCGGCGTTACTTTTCTCGATCGCTTTGATCATTTTTACCGTCGCGCGGTTGTGCAAATCCGAAGCAAAGGCAAAGCATATTTTTTTCGGCACGCGTGCAAAAAGCATATAAGTGTTGACAGAAAAATCCATTACGCACCCTTCCCTTCCGTGATTCTCATTCATTCAAAGGCAATCATCTCAAAGTGCCTGTCCGTCAAGTGCTTCGGCACGCAAGAGAAGCGCGTCGATTTCTTCAAGCGTCTGCGCCCCGTTGATGGCCAGGCGCAAGGAGGCCGCACCGCGCCGTCCATGCAAATAGGCGGCAAGCTGCTTGCGTGCCTCGCGAACCGCCACGCTTTCGCCCTTATCGGCGGCAGCAAGACGCACCTGCTCGGCGGCAACTGTCAGTTTTTCCTTTAAGGTCGGCTCACGGTATTCTTCTCCCGAAAGTGCGGCACGTAGGCGCGAAAAAACAAACGGATCGCCCACCGCACCGCGCGCGATCATCACGCCGCGGCAGCCAAGATTATAAAGTTGGCGGCACTGTTCAGCCGTTCGAACGTCGCCGTTGCCCACCACGGGAACGGAAACCGCACGCGCGACCTCTTCGATGATGCCGTAATCGGCCTCGCCCGCATACATTTGCACACGCGTACGACCGTGAACCGTCAAAAGACTCGCACCGCCTGCCTCGCAGGCGCGCGCCACCTCGGGCGCATTCAAGTGATCGGCATCCCACCCTGCGCGGATCTTCACGCTCACGGGCAAGGATACGGCAGCACAGACCGCCGAAACGATCTTCTCAACAAGAAGCGGCTGCTTCAAGAGCGCACTGCCCTCTCCGTTTGACACGATCTTATGCACGGGGCAGCCCATATTGATATCAATGGCAATGGGCTTAACACCGCCCGCAAACCCGTCCTCAATCATTCTCGCGGCCTCTGCCATGAAGGCGGGATCACTGCCGAAGATCTGCACGGCCGTCGGCCCTTCGTCCTCGCCGATCCGCGCAAGCGGCGCGGTTTTTTTGTCGCGGTAGCAAATGGCCTTGGCCGAAACCATCTCGCTGACCGCATATTCCGCCCCCTCGCGGTGGCAGATGACGCGCATGGCGCGGTCGGAATATCCCGCCATCGGCCCCAGGCACAAGCCGTATTCAAAGCTCACACAGCCAAGCTCAAATCCCATCGCGCACTCCTTTATCTTCCGTAAACGCCTTTCAATCAAGACATGATGCCCATAGTATATCATTTTCTTTATTTTTTGTCAAGGCCGCAAAAATAAAAGAGCACGGCAAAGCATCTTTGCTTTGCCGTGCGAAACCCCGACTCATGAAGCTCTTTTCGTTTTGATATTCGAAAGCACGATGCCGCTGCTGATCAGAAGAAATGCGCGGCATCAGCCACCGCCCTGAAGGCCCTTTGCCGATACGGAAAATCTTGCCGTCAAAGACGGCAACGTCGGCTAAATACACATCTGCCCCCGTGCCGTCAAGCACGGAGGCATTTTTGATCAGTCAATCGTTCGTCAAAACCTCTTACGTCAAATCCTACCCTACAGGCCGATGCTGTCTAAGAAAAAATTCATTTCTTCGGCTTTGGCCTTGTCAAT
>JAFVXT010000053.1 GCA_017501005.1 Clostridia bacterium | reverse complement strand
GCTGCTGATCCATGAGCTTAAAGACACGGTCTGCACCCGCCATCGCCATAACGATAGAGTTTATCTGCTGGGAGAGCTGGTTGACGTTGCCTGTGAACTGCTTGGTCATATTGAGGAAGGGCACAAGCACGCTGACGCCGAACGCCACGCCCGAAAGGCTCAGGCTGGGTGCCCCGCTGATGATGAGCAATGCGCCGACAACCGCCACGATGACGTAAAGCACGTTACCGATGTTCTGAATGATCGGGCCGAGGATATTGGCATACGAATGCGCGCGGTAGCTGTCCTCGTAAAGAGCCTCGTTGATGCGGTCAAAGTCGGCCATGCACTCTTTTTCGTGGTTGAAGACCTTGATGACCTTCTGGCCGTTCATCATTTCCTGCGCGAAGCCTTCGGTACGGCCGATCGACTTCTGCTGACGGATGAAGAACTTGGCAGAGCCGCCTGCGATCTTTCCCGAGACGAGCACCATGATGATAACGCCGACAAGCAAAACGAGCGTCATCCATACGCTGAACCAAAGCATGATGCCGAGCACGGAAAGCACGATCACGAGCGAGTTGATCATAGACGGCATGGCCTGCGAGACAAGCTCGCGGATGGCGTCGATATCGTTTGTATAGTGGCTCATGATATCGCCGTGCTTGTGGGTATCGAAATATTTGATGGGCAGATTCTGCATGCCCGAGAACATTTTTCCGCGCACACGGGAAAGGAAGCCCTGCGTGATATAGGCCATCATTTGCGTATAGAGCGTGATGGCGATCATGGAAAGCACGTAAAGCGCGGCAAGCGTGATCACGAGCGGCAGAATCTCCTTCGAGGCCGCCTCCCAAGACGTGCCGTTCAGAAGCGATGCTTCAATGACGGCCAGCACCTTCTGCATGAAGAGCGCGGGAATGGCCGCCGTGACGGCCGAAAGAAGAATACAGACGATGGTGATGGGGAGCAAGACAGGGTAGAAGGAGAAGAGCATACGCAAAATGCGGAAAACGATCTTGACGGAATCCTTCTTCGGAGGCATGGGCTTTTTACTCATTGTCATCACCTCCATTTGTTTGCTGTTCGTAGATCTCGCGGTAAATCTCGCTTGCTTGCAAAAGCTCCTCGTGGTTGCCCTTGGCCATGATTCTGCCGTTTTCCATGATCAGGATCAGGTCGGCATCCTGCACCGAGGCAATACGCTGGGCAATGATGATCTTGGTGGTTTCGGGAATGTAAGAAGCCAATCCTGCACGGATCATAGCGTCGGTTTTGGTATCCACGGCAGAGGTTGAGTCATCGAGAATGAGGATTTTCGGCTTCTTCAGGAGCGCACGCGCAATGCAAAGGCGCTGCTTCTGACCGCCCGATACGTTCGTACCGCCCTGCTCGATCACCGTATCGTAGCCGTCGGGGAAGGTACGAATGAACTCGTCGGCTTGCGCAAGACGGCAGGCCTCGATCAGCTCTTCATCGGTGGCATGCTCGTTGCCCCAACGCAGATTGTCCTTGATCGTGCCCGAAAAGAGAAGGTTCTTTTGCAAAACCATCGCCACCGAATCGCGCAAGGACTGCACGTCGTAGTCGCGCACGTCGATACCGCCCACGCGCACACTGCCCTCGGTGACGTCATAAAGACGCGGGATCAGCTGTACGAGAGAGGATTTGCTCGAGCCTGTGCCACCAATGATACCGACGGTCATGCCCGACTCAATATGCAATGAAACGTCGGCCAGGGCGAACTTTTCGGCTTCCTTGGCATATTTGAAGCTGACTGCATCGAAATCAATCGAGCCGTCTTTGACGTCATAGACGGGCTTTGCGGGATTTGCAAGCGCGGGCACCTCGTCAAGCACCTCGCAAATACGCTTGGCCGATTCGACCGAGATGGTGATGATGACGTAGATCATGGAAAGCATCATCAGCGACATGAGGATCTGCATGCCGTAGGTCAGCATGGCGGAGATCTGGCCGACGTTCATCACGCGGCCGAAGACCTCGACCTTATTGATGGCCATGGAGGAACCGACGATCAGAACAAAGATCATATTGAAGTAAACGCAGATCTGCATGATGGGGCGGTTCAAGGCAACAATGCGCTCGGCGCGCGTGAAGTCACGGCGGATGTCCTCGGCGGCGGAATCGAACTTTTCTTTTTCGTATTCCTCGCGCGAAAAGCCCTTGACCAGACGCATGCTGCGCACGTTTTCCTCAATTGATTCGTTCAAGCGGTCGTATTTGCGGAAAACACGGCGGAATGCGGGCATAGCCTTGCGGCTGATGAGAAACAGCCCGAAGACCAAAAAGGGAACGACGATCACAAAGGCTGCCGAGAGCGCACCGCCCATATAAAATGCCATGAAGATCGAGAAAATGAGCATCAGGGGCGAGCGCACGGCCGTGCGAATGATCATCATAAAGGACATTTGCACGTTGGCAACGTCGGTGGTCATGCGCGTGACAAGCGAGGAAGAGGAAAACTTGTCGATGTTGGCAAAGGTAAAGGTCTGCACCTGACCGAAAATATCGCGGCGCAGATTCTTGGCAAAGCCTGCTGACGCCTTGGCGCAGGTAAAGCCTGCAATGCCGCCGCAAAGGAGCGAGCAAAGCGCCATCACGATCAGGATCACGCCCGTTTTGATAATTTCTGCCATGTCGACACCGTTTTTCTGGATCGAATTGATCAGATTGGCGGTGATAAAGGGAATCAGCGTTTCAATGATCGCTTCGCCAACGATGAAGACGAGCGTCAGAATTGTCGCTTTTTTGTACTCGCGTATACATCGCGCGAGCTTTTTGATCATACTCATAGCTTCAAACTCTTTCTGCGGTGAAAACCGCGCATTATTATATGTTCAAAAATACGTTCAATTACTTATTATAGCACGGAAGAGAGTAAACATCAAGCGTTAAATTGACCAAAAAAAGTGAAAAATGTTTGAATAATCGGTTTTGTCTTTTTGAGGGAATTGCTTTTTTGTTTCAATTGTGGTAAAATGAAGCTATAAAACTATTGATGAGTGAATGGAGCTTTCAATGAACAGTATGAAGGATTGTTTCGTTTTATCAAACGGTGTTCGGATCCCCTGCCTCGGCTTCGGCACCTGGCGTGCTGACGGTGAAGAGGCTTATGAGTCAGCGCTCACTGCATTCAAAAAGGGGTATCGCCATATCGATACCGCCGCCTATTACGGTAATGAAAAGGAAATTGGCGAGGCAGTGCGTGCGTCGGGCATTGCGCGGGAAGAGGTTTTTATCACGAGCAAGGTCTGGTGCTCTGACCGTGGATATCAAAGCACCAAGGAGGCCTTTTACCGTTCGCTCTCCGCGCTCGGACTTGACTATCTTGATCTCTATCTCATTCATTGGCCTGCCTCCCCGAGCCGCTTTGACGATTGGGAGGAGATCAACCTTGCCACGTGGCGCGCAATGACCGAGCTTTACGAGGAAGGGGTGATCCGCGCGATCGGCGTTTCCAATTTTCTTGTGCATCACTTGAAGGCGTTGGTGAAGGAAAGGATCGTGCCCATGGTCAATCAAATTGAGTATCACCCGGGGTATTTGCAGGAGGAAACGGTCGCTTTTTGCCGTCAGCACGGCGTGTTGGTCGAGGCGTGGAGTCCGCTCGGGCGCACCCGCGTTTTTGAGAATCCGCTTCTTTGTGAGATGGCCTCGCGCTATGGCCGAAGCGTGGCACAGATCTGCCTTCGCTTTTGTCTGCAAAACGGCATTTTGCCGCTCCCGAAGTCGGTCACTCCTGCACGTATTGAGGAGAATATGCGCGTTTTCGATTTTGCTCTGTTGGAGGCAGATATGCAAGCGATTGCCGATATGGGGCTCTCTGGTGAATCGGGGCGGCATCCCGACACCGTTGATTTTTAAGGACGGACACTGCGATGAAACGAACGCAAGTTGCAATCAACGCCGCCGATTTCCCGCGCGAGGTGCAGCCGTGGCTTTCAAATGCGAGAATCTACGATAGCAGCTGCTCGCCCGAAGCACGCGTGTGGTTTTTGGAGCGTGACGGCGGTTATTACCTCAAAAAAGGCGAAAAGGGAAGTCTGCAAAAGGAAGCGGAAATGACGCGTTATTTCCACAAAAAAGGCCTGGCCGCCGAGGTGCTTTTTTATGAAAGCGGTGACTGTGATTTTCTCTTGACCTCGCGTGTTCCGGGCGAGGATTGCACGCACGAAACCTATCTTGCCGCGCCGAAGCGGCTGGCAGAAACGCTTGCGGAGATCTTACGCGAGCTTCATTCGCTTGATTCCTCGGATTGCCCCGTTGACCGCACCGAAAGCTACGTCCGTTCGGTCGATGAAGGGTATACAAGCACTCGCTTTGACCGATCGATCCTTTTGCCCGGTATGACGCTCTCGGATCGGGAGGGTGAGTACGCCTTTTTTACGGCGCGTAAGCATCTGCTTGAGAATCATACGCTCATTCATGGCGACGCATGTCTTCCAAACGTGATGCTGGACGGCTGGCGCTTTTCTGGCCTGATCGACCTCGGCAACGGCGGGCGCGCCGACCGTCATATCGATCTTTTCTGGGGCGCGTGGACGCTTTCTTACAATTTGGGCACCGATGCCTATCGACAGTACTTTTTCGATGCCTACGGACGCGAGCTTGTCGATGACGAGCGCTTGCGCATTGTTGCTGCGGCAGAGTGCTTTGGGTGAGCGCTTTTGAATCAAAATCAATATATGAAAAGAACGGTTCGGCCGCATTTGCGGCCGAACCGTTGCTTTTATATGGATATTCTTTTTGGTGCTGTTTTGTTTCATCGTTCCGTCTGCCACGCGGCGCAGGTATTTGCCGAGGAAGGCGACGGTCTCGTTCAGCACCTTGCCGTAGTGACCGAGCGTCAGCTCAAAGTTGCAAACGCCGTCGTAGCCGATCTCGTCGAGTGCGGCAAAAACATTTTTCCAGACAAGACCGAGCTCCGAGCCCGCATAGCAGGGCGGGAGATGTTGGTCAAAATAGCCGTTGTTGTCGTTCAGATGCAGAAGCTTAATGTCCTTACCGAGGTAGCGGATGGCATCAACCGTGTCGAGC
>JAFVXT010000052.1 GCA_017501005.1 Clostridia bacterium | reverse complement strand
TATTTTGTAAAGATAGAACCCGAGGCTCAAATCTGTAACCTCGGGTTCTATCTTTTATTCTCTTCTTTTTTGCTTTTTCAGTCCTCAAAGCGCGATTGTATCAATCCGCTTCAGCTCTTCCTCGGTGAAGGGCACGGCATGAACGCACTTGAGGTTTTCTTTGATCTGTTCGGGCTTGGACGCGCCGATCAATACGCTCGTGACGGCCTTTTTCTGCAAGAGCCAGGCAAGGGCCATCTGCGCCAGGCTTTCGCCGCGCTCGCGTGCCAGATCGTTTAAGGCACGGATTTTTGCAAGGCGTTCTTCGGTGACCGAAGTCTCCTTCAAAAAGATGCCACTTGTTCTGATGCGGCTATCGTTGGGGATTCCATGCAAATAACGGTCAGTGAGAAGCCCCTGCTCCAGAGGGCTGAAAATGATGACACCCTTCTTTTCTTTTTCCGCCGCCTCAAGCAAGCCGTTTCGCTCGACCGTACGGTCAAAGATCGAATAGCGATTCTGATTGATAACGAAGGGACAATGCAAGTCGCGCAGTATTTCGGCCGCACGCACCATGCGTTCGCCGTCATAATTGGAAAGGCCTGCATAAAGGGCCTTGCCGCTATGCACCGCATGTGCAAGCGCACCCATGGTTTCCTCAAGCGGCGTTTGCGGATCGGGGCGGTGATGATAGAAGATATCCACGTAATCAAGCCCCAAGCGCTTCAGGCTCGCATCAAGGCTGGCAAGCAAATATTTGCGGCTGCCGAAGTCGCCGTAAGGCCCTTTCCACATAAAATAGCCCGCTTTGGTGCTGACGATCATCTCGTCACGGTACGCGCTCATTTCCTCTCGCAAAATGCGTCCGAAATTCTCTTCCGCACTGCCAACGGCGGGATTGCCGTAGTTGTTGGCAATATCAAAATGCGTGATACCGCCGTCAAAGGCGGTAAAGCACATGGCCTTCATATTATCAAAATTCTCGCCCGCTCCGAAATTGTGCCAAAGGCCGAGCGAGACGGCGGGCAAGCAAAGGCCGCTTTCTCCGCAGGGATTGTATACCATCGTATCATAGCGTTGTGGAGATGCCAAGTAAGACATAAAAGCCTCCTTTATAAAAAATGCACCGTTCGGACGTATGTTTCCCGAACAGTGCATTTTCTCTTAATTTTCTCTTCTTAATTTTTGCACCATGTTCCAGTCTCGCCGCCTGTCAGCGTGGTTTCACTATCCTTCGGGAAATTTGGTTTCCTTCGGTCGACGCGGACAGGCAAAAGGCGATCCTTAAAATTCATAGAAAATATCTTGAAAGCTTATTTTTTCATGGAAACGGCACGGCGTGCTTCTTCCGCAATGTGCGCCGCTGTCAAGCCGTATTCCTCAAGAAGGGACGGTACCTTACCGCTCTTGCCGTAGCGGTCATTGACACCGACACGCAGAACGGGAACGGGGCAGCTTTCGGCAAGTGCCTCACAAACGGCAGAGCCGAAGCCGCCGTTCACGTTATGCTCTTCTGCGGTGACGATTGCACCCGTTTCTTTTGCCGCACGAACAAGGATCTCTTGATCAAGCGGCTTGATCGTATGAATATTCAAAACGCGTGCGGAAATGCCTTCCGAGGCCAATGCCTCACGTGCTTCCAACGCCAAATGCACCATATAGCCTGTGGCGGCAATGGTAACGTCCGTACCTTCGGCAAGCGTCACGCCGCGTCCGATCTCAAACCGATAGTCGGGAAGATCGGTGACGGTAGGAACGGCAAAGCGGCCGAATCGCATATAAACGGGGCCATCGTGCTCGAGTGCCGCACAAACGACCTCGCGCGCCTCACGCGCGTCGGCAGGGTTCAGAATCACCATACCGGGAATGGTACGCATCAGGGCGATATCCTCGTTACACTGATGGGTTGCGCCGTCTTCACCGACCGTGATACCCGCATGCGTTGCGCCGATCTTGACGTTCAGATGAGGATAACCGATCGAATTGCGCACCTGCTCAAAGGCGCGGCCTGCCGCAAACATGGCAAAGCTCGAAACAACAGGGATCTTGCCCGTGGCCGCAATACCTGCCGCCACGCTCATCATGTTCCCTTCCGCGATACCGCAATTGAAAAATCTTTCGGGAAATTTCTTCTTGAAAACGCCTGTTTTGGTGGCGGCGGCAAGGTCTGCATCCAGCACCACAAAATCATAGCTTTCACCAAGCTCTGCGAGAGCGTTGCCGTAGCCCTCGCGCGTTGCTGCTTTATCTTTCCATTCCATAGCTCATTCCCCCAAATCCTTCAATGCTTGCAGATACTTCTCTTCCTTGGGTGCGGCGCCGTGCCATTCAACGGCATTTTCCATATAGGAGACACCCTTACCCTTGACGGTCTTTGCGATAATGGCGGTCGGTTTTCCTTTGACCGTCTTAGCCTCCTCAAAGGCCGCCTCAATGGCCGCAAAATCATGGCCGTCTATCGAGATCACGTGGAAGCCGAACGCTTCGAATTTCTTATCGTGCGGTGTGGGATTCATGACCTCGGTGATCGGGCCGTCGATCTGCAGGCCGTTCCAGTCAAGGATCACGCAAAGGTTGTCCAGCTTATAGTGGGCGGCAAACATAGCAGCCTCCCAAACCTGTCCTTCTTCGCTTTCGCCGTCGCCAAGCACGGTATACACGCGATAATCGTCACCCGAGATCTTGGCGCTGAGTGCCATGCCGCAGGCGGAGGAAATGCCGAGGCCGAGCGAGCCCGTGGACATATCCACACCGGGCGTGCCCTTCATATCGGGGTGTCCTTGCAGATAGCTGTCGATATGACGGAGAGTTTTGAGGTCTTCCTTTGGGAAAAATCCGCGTTCGGAAAGAACTGCATAAAGGGCGGGTGCCGTGTGGCCCTTCGAAAGAACGAAGCGGTCGCGGCCTTGCCATTTCGGCTCGTTCGGACGAACGTTCATTTCTTCAAAATACAAATAGGTGAGAATATCGGCAATCGACAAAGAACCGCC
Source organism: Clostridia bacterium (assembly GCA_017501005.1). GTDB lineage: Bacteria > Bacillota > Clostridia > Oscillospirales > CAG-272 > UBA1740. The sequence goes on along the minus strand of JAFVXT010000052.1, from coordinate 13,708 downwards.
GGGATGGCCGCAGGCGGCGTGATAGACACCTTCAATGATGCCCACGCGCACGCGGCGCGCAGTCTCTTTCAACGAATCATAGGATTTTCCCATATGACCTCCTCCAGAAATCTTCTTAAAATGATATGATTGATATGTATATTATACCTTATATCTTTGCCTTTGTCAAACGGTTTTGAGACTTTTCGGTGTTTTTCCGAAAAAAGATTTTGCAAGCATCAGGATTTGTCGGTGATCATGCGCTCGTGATTGAACATCAGGGTGAGCGCATAGGTGAGAAGTCCCATCACCGCCAGATTGGAAAGTACAGTCACGGCAATTGAAAGGAAGGAATAGTCACCGCCAAAGATTCCCGCAATGCAGTTCACCGAATTGTAAAGCGGGATCACGTAAGCGACCGTCATCAAGTCCCCCGAGGAAAACATGGTGGTCACGCCGAGCAGCATCACAATGATCATGAGCGGCGCGACGTAGGTAGATGCCTCCTTCACGCTCCGTGCAAAGGAGGAAATGAGCGACACCAGCGCAACGATCACCAAAACGGAAGAAAGGATCACGGCGGCAAGAGAAAGCATATCGGGCACACCGAGCATGGAAAAGCCCGATGTGCTCATGGCATCACCCATCAATTTGGGCAGTGACAGCAAGATACCGACCGTGCTGGACATTCCGCTCAAAAGCGCGATCAGACTGAGCGACAGGATCTTGCCGAGCGCCAGATGGCTTCTTTGCAGGGGGGTGACCAGCATGGTGGCGATCGTACCGCGCTCCTTTTCACCCGCGATCGATTCGGGCGCAACTGCCAAACAGCCGCTGAAGAGCATGGCCATCAGAAGCATCGGCAAAAGCATGGAATAAAGCATGCCCTGCACGTCTTCCTCCGTAGATAGATCGACTGACGATTCACTCATATCGATGAGCGGCGGATTTAATTTTGTTTCCAGAGCAGAAAGCAAGGACATTACCGTGGCATAGGCCTCACTCGAGCGAGCTCTGGCACCGTAATAATGCAGAGTCGGCGGAGTGACGCGCACGTCTCCACCTGCAAGCGAGGCCGCCAATTCCTCATCAAAATCCTCGTCAAACAGAAGAACAAGATCACACCTCTCTTCTTCAAGTGAAAGCAAGGCGTCCTCCTTGGAAGGATAGGTCACCGTATCAAGCATAGGGGTGCTATCGATCAGCATACCAACCGTTTCGGGCATGTTCTCAACGTAAACCTTATACGGTGCCGTTTCATCATCGCCCAGAAGCGCAGACATACCGCTGCCCAAGAATGAATAAATAAGATAAATGAGGATGCCCGGTAAAAAGATGGTGGTCAGCACCATACGCCGATCGCGGAAAAAGCGCGCGAGCTCCTTTTTGGCTATGGTCAGAATTCCGTTTTTCATCATTCCTCACCAACCTTTCTTGCGGCATAAAGCGAAAAGAATGCGTCCTCAAGCGTCTTTTCATCACCGATCACGTCGGAAAGCGCGCCTTCCTTGACCATCTGTCCGTCAATGATGATTCCCACGCGGTCGCACACGCGCTCGGCCAAGGTGAAGATATGTGTGGAGAGAAGAACCGTTTTGCCGCGGTTGCGCAGCTCCAGAAGAAAATCCGTGACCGTGCGTGCCGTCAGAACGTCAAGTCCGTTTGTCGGTTCATCGAAAATGATGACGTCGGGATCGTTTGCAAGTGAAACGGCAATGGCTGTTTTCTGCTTCATACCCGTGGAGAGATTGGCAAGCTTCACCTCCTCGAAGCGGTCGATTCCGAACCGACCGAAAAGATCCTTGCGGCGGCGGTCGCGCACGTCGTTCGGCACGCCGTAAAGATCCGAGAAAAAGTCAAAATGATAGCGCGGTGTGAAGAATTCGTCCAGCTTATTCTCGCTCGTCAGAAAGCCAATACGTGCACGCACCTCACTCGGTGACGCCTTCAAGGAATAGCCGTCAAGGGTAGCGTCGCCTTCGTCGGGGCGGATCAAGGTCGAAAGTATACGGAGCGTGGTGGTCTTGCCCGCACCGTTCGGTCCGAGCAAGCCGAAGATTTCGCCGCGGTAAGCGGTAAAGGAAAGACCGTTGACCGCAATACGCTTTTTCGTCTTGGTCTTTTCAATGGCCTGTTGCTTTTTGGAGAGCGTGAAGGTTTTTTTAAGGCCTGTCACCTCAAGAATCTTTTCCATAAAATAGTCCTTTCTTTTAAATAAAATCAATTTGAATGACCGCAAAATAATCGGGGTTGATCTCGGTGATCAATTGCCCGATGCGGTCCTTGAGCCGTTCGGCATCATCACGCAATTCAAACGGAATTGCCAGATCAAAGATCACGTTTGTATGCGTCGGTCCTGCCACAAAGCGGAAATCGTGCACCGAAAGGCGTTCGTCCGCCACCTTGACCGCCGCTTCTACCTCGCGGCGGAGAGCGAAGACCTTCTCATCGTCGGTCACGATCGGATCAAGGTGAATGGTGCAGGCAATGCCGAGCTCTTCGGAAATACGGCGCTCGATGCAGTCAATGGTATCGTGCGTTTCGAAGATGTCCTTACAGCCGTCAACCTCGATATGCAAGGAGGCGAACAAATGGCCGTTGCCGTAGCTGTGCACCAAAAGATCGTGAATGCCGAGCGCATCGGGATATTCCGAAACGATACGGCGGATATTCTCCACGGTCTCCTCGACAGGTGCCTCACCGAGAATCGAGTTTTTAGTGCTGTTCAGAATCCGCAGGCCCGCAATGCAGATGAGGACTGCCACGGCAAGCCCGATATACGCATCGAGATTAAGGCCGAAGACGTGGAAAACGATCTGGGAGACCAGAACGGCCGACGTTGAAAGCGCATCCATCATGCAGTCGGAGGCGGTCGCACGCAAGATCTCCGAATCAAGACGGCGGGCAAGCGTGCGGTTGAAGAGCGCAAGCCAGAGCTTGACGAGGATCGACACCGCCAAGACGGCAACAGCCGCCCATCGGAAGACGAGCTTTGCGGGTGAAAAAATCTTGCCGAAGGAGGAAAGGAGCAGCTCCGCACCGATCAGCAAAATCAAAAAGGACACAAGGATCGAGGCAACGTATTCAATGCGCGCATGCCCGAACGGGTGATCGCGGTCAGCAGGCTTGGCGGCAATGCGAAAGCTCACCATCGAGATCACACTGGAGCCTGCATCGGTCAGATTGTTCCACGCATCTGCCGTGATGGCAAGCGAGGCTGTCAAAAAGCCGAATATCATTTTAAAAAGGCAAAGTAACAAATTGGCACAAATGCCAACGACACCCGATAGCGTTCCGTATGAAGAGCGTACCCGCGCATCGTTTGTGCGCTCACGGTCCCGCACGAAAAGCCGACATAAAAGCTCGGTCATCATTTCATCTCATTTCTTATTCATTAATTGATAGACAGCAATGATAAATCATTGCAAAAACTTGACAAATTAAAAAAAGAGTGTTATACTGAAAGCACAAGATATTTTGACAGTAAAGAAGGAGTATTTACGTATGAATAGAGAACAAATCGTTGCTCATATGCAAAAGCCCGCGCGTATTCTGCGCACGTTCTGCTCTATTTTCTTTTGGGTGATGATTGTCGCGACGGTGATTGGTACTGTCATGCAGCTGGCTCTGCCCGCCTTGGCCGAATCCTTCCTTTCCCTGCTGGACAGTCCGCAGGTGGAGCAGACGCAGGAGGTACGCGAAGCCATTGCCCTGTTCCGCGACTATGCAGATCTGCCTACCTACGTCACGGTCACCATGGCGATCTTTCTTTTGGCAGACGGCATCACGTCGATTCTGATGTTCCTTTTCCTGAAGAGACTGTTCGCCTCGCTTGCCGAGGAGCGCTATTCGATTCTGCGCACCGAATATGCAAACGGCGTACAGAGCGTGGCCATCATGATGCTGGTTTCCGCGGGAATCGAATTTGTCTTCCCCGTTGTCATTGAGCTCATGGCAAGCAATGCAAGCACCTTGATTGAGGGTTCCTCAGGCATGCTGATTCCCGGTCTTGTGTTACTGGCCATTGCAACCATCTACCGTCATGCCTGCCGCCTCCAGCTTCTGAACGAGCAGGAAGCGTATGACAATTTCCGCGCAAGTGAATCGGGCAACCCCCAAAACGAAGAAGCCCAAAGCTATGTTTTTGAAGAGGAAAAGCAGGAAAAGCAAGAAGAAAAGCCGCCCTTTGAAGGATTCTGATCTTCCGCCCCTGCCTCGATAACAAGTGTGACACCGCAAGCGCCACCGAGGGCAGTCTTGCGGTGTCATTCTTTTGGAGCTTTACAAAATCAAAGCTCCACAACGCCCTTTTGCAAAATAATGTTTGCATAGACGGCGCGTTCGCTTGTTGTCACTACTGCATAGCATTTCTTGGCTTCTTCATAGAAATCGAAGCGTTCTATATGCTTGATGGTTTTCGCACCGCGTTTATCGTGCTTGGAAATGATTTTGATGTATTCATCCCAGATAGGCGTTTCGATCTTGCCGACGTCGTCGGGCACAAGAGCCATCTGGAGAACGGGATGCTCAACGTAGGTGTCGAGCGGAATCACGGTAAGAATGGCATCGAGAAGTGCGGGAACATCCATCCCATCGCAACGGATGACCTTGGCGTTTTTACCCATGGTTTCGCCGGGGAAATTGCCGTCACCGATGATGATGCGGTCGCTATGACCCATTTCGGCAAGAACCTTCAAAAGCTCAGGAGAAAGAATCGGAGGTACACCTATTAACATTGTTTTTATCCACCTTTCAATTTATGAATGATTATACTTGTCAGCGCTGCACACGGCCACTGCCGCTGCCGCCTGCAAGAGCCTTGACCTCGTCAACCGAGACCATATTGTAGTCGCCCTCGATCGAGTGCTTCAAGCAGCTTGCCGCCACGGCGAATTCAATGGACTCCTGCGTCGAATAGCCCATGAGCTGAGAATAGATCAGACCGCCGCCAAAGCTATCGCCGCCGCCGACACGGTCAACAATGTGCATGTGATAGCTCTTGGAGAAGCAGTATTCCTTGCCGTCGTAAAGAAGAGCCGCCCAGTCGTTATCGTTTGCGCTGATCGAGGAACGGAGCGTGATGGCCACCAGCTTGAAACCGAATTTATCCATCAGCTGACGGGCAACGCTCTTATAGCCCTCGTGGTTGACCTTACCTGCATCGATATCGGTATTTTCGGCATCAATACCGAAGACGTCGTGTGCATCCTCTTCGTTCGAAATGCAAACGTCAACGTAAGGCATGAGCTTGGTCATGGTCTCGCGTGCTTCGTCACGGGTCCAGAGCTTCTTTCTGTAGTTGAGGTCGCAGGAGACCGTGACACCCTTCGACTTTGCCACACGGCAAGCCTCAAGGCAGATCTCGGCAACGCTCGGATTCAAAGCGGGCGTGATGCCCGTGAAGTGGAACCATTCCACACCCTCAAAGATCTTGTTCCAATCAAAGTCCTCGGGCTTTGCCAGTGCAATGGCGGAATAAGCTCTGTCATACACAACCTTTGACGGACGCTGAGACGCACCCTTTTCAAGATAGTAGATACCGACACGGTCGCCGCCGCGCGTAATCATGGACGTATCCACGCCGAATCTGCGCAGAGAGTTGACAGCCGCCTGACCGATATCGTGCTTGGGGAACTTGGTGACGAATGCGGCATCAACGCCGTAGTTTGCCAGCGAAACCGCCACGTTTGCTTCGCCGCCGCCGAAGGTGGCGCCCAATTTGTCTGCCTGCACAAAACGAAGATAGCCCTCGGGTGCAAGACGGAGCATCAATTCACCGAACGTAATTACCTTTGCCATTGTTTTTCGTCCTTTCATTCTTTTCAAAACGTACTTTCGGTTTTTTGCCCATATCTACCCCTTTATTATAGCAGATATTTTCGGGTTTGTCACCTGTTTTTTCAAAATTTTCCTTCTTTTTTTCGGCTTTTTATTTGACTTGATCTTTTCTTTTGTCTTATATCAAAAAAACAAAGATTTCCACTGCTTTTTCCTGTTTTTTCAAGGACGAAATGAAAAAAATGTTGTATACTGAAATGTAATATATATTGAAATTGCATTTGGGAGGAATTATTTATGGCATTTCTTGATTCTCATTTTATGCTTCGTACCAAAACCGCAGAGCGTCTTTTCTACGAAGATGCGCAAGCGATGCCCATCATCGACTATCATTGCCATCTGCAACCGCGCATAATGGCAGAAAATTACCAATTTAAAAACGCATACGATCTTTTCCTCGGCGGCGACCACTACAAGTGGCGTCAGATGCGCACGGCAGGCGTTGACGAAGCCTTCATCACAGGCGACCGTGACGACTATGAAAAATGGGAGAAATGGGCCGCTACCCTGCCGCTTCTCATCGGCAACCCTCTCTACCATTGGACGCATCTTGAGCTTGCCCGTTATTTTGACGTGAACGAGCCTCTCACCCTCGCCAACTGCCGTGAGGTCTGGGATCACTGCAACAAGCTTCTTGCCACCGACGATTTTCGCGCACAGTCGCTGATTCGCCGTTCAAACGTTGAAGTCATCTGCACCACCGACGATCCGATCGACGATCTTCGCTATCACGAGGAGCTTTCCCACTTCCCGACCAAGATCCTGCCCACCTTCCGCCCCGATAAGGCTGTAGAGATCGGCAAGGAAACCTTCGTTCCCTATATGGAAAGCTGCGGCGTTTCTTCTTACGACGCCCTTCTCCGTTTCCTTTCCGAGCGCATTGCGTTCTTCCATGCACACGGCTGCCGTCTTTCCGACCATGCCCTTGAAACGGTTCCCTATGCCGAAGGCGATCCCCGCGCCGTTTTCGAAAAGAAAATGGCAGGCGGCGCGCTCACCGAGCACGAGACCGATCTTTTCCGCACCGCAGTTCTGCGCCACTGTGCCGCCGAATACACCAAGCTTGGCTGGACCATGCAGCTTCACCTCGGTGCACTCCGTAACAACAACTCCCGTATGTACCGTGCCCTCGGCCCGGACACGGGCTTTGACTCGATCGCCGATCTTCCGATCGCCGCTATGCTTTCGCGCTTCATGGACAGCCTTGACGTGGAAAATAATCTCCCGAAAACCATTCTTTACACCCTCAATCCGAAGGATAACTATGTCCTCGGCACCATGCTCGGCAACTTCCAGGGCGGCGGCATCATGGGCAAGATCCAGTTCGGCTCAGGCTGGTGGTTCAACGATCAGCGCGACGGCATGGAAGCGCAGATGCGTGCTCTTGCCAACCTCGGCATGCTCTCTGCCTTCGTCGGTATGCTGACCGACAGCCGCAGCTTTGTTTCCTATCCTCGCCACGAATACTTCCGCCGTATCTTCTGTAATCTGATCGGCGAATGGGTTGAAAACGGCGAATATCCCGATGACCGCGAAACGCTCTCCCGCATCGTCCGCGGTGTCTGCTGCGAAAACGCACGCCGTTACTTCGGATTCTGATCTGACTCTTTATAAAACAAAAAAACGAACACTGGAGTGTTCGTTTTTTTGTTAATTCAGCTTGCGGACAGAGTCTCTCAACTGCAACCTCGCGGGAATCACGATCTCCTGCCATTCACGGTAGTAACGGTTTTCGATGCGGCGGAACAAGAGATCGATCACCTGCTCGCAAACGTCCTCCAATCGCACGCGGATCGAGGACAGCGGCACGCCGAGATAGTCGGTGACCGAGATATCGTCTATACCGATAAACGACATATCCTCGGGCACGCGCAAGCCGTTTTTCTGCGCGCACCGCATGGCACCGAAGGCAATCTGGTCGTAGGCTGCCAAAACGGCAGTCGGCAATTCACCGCCGCTGCAACGGTCAAGCAGCGTTTGCATGCCACCCTTGCCCGCCTCGGCAAAGCGTGCGCTGTCGGTAACGAGGTATTTTTCATAAAGCGGCAGACCGTGACGGCGCATGGATTGACGGAATGCCTTCATTTTGCTTTCGGTCAGCGCCTCGCCGATAAAGCCGACACGGCGATGGCCGTATTCTTTGAGCGTTCTGACGGCTTCGTCAATGGCCTGCGATATTTCGTTACTCACGTAATCGGCGTTGTTCCGACATTTTGATTTTGACTGACCGAGAATGACGAGCGGCAGCTCATCGGGGTTTTTGATCTCCGAGCCGCCCCCGATCAGGATCATGCCGTCAATTCTCAAGCGGTACACAAGCTCGGAAAAGAGGCGCGCCTCCCGTGCGGGATCAAAGCGCGTGATGGCCAGAATCGTATCGGCGTCGCGCAGGGAAAGCGCCTGCTCGAAAAGGCCGACCAAGCGTCCGTAATTCTCACTTTCGGTTTCGGGGCAAAGAACGGCAATGACCTTTTTTTCACGCGGCCCCTTATAATACTTTTCAAAGCAGCCGTTTTTCCGTGCGATCGCAAAAATGCGCTCGCGCGTTTCGCTTCCCACGTCACGCCCGCCCGAAAAGGCCTTGGATACAGTACTCACCGACGTATTCGCCAAGGCGGCGATCTCCTGAAGCGTCATTTTTCAAACCGTACCTTTCGAGGTGTTTTTTTCATTGTAACAGATTTTTTCGGCTTGCGCAAGAGAAAAACTCAATTTTACGAAAAATTTTCGTAAAAATTTTTAACAAAAAGCAAAAAAGTATGCTATACTGTAAGCGTTCAAGGAAAACACGAAGAAAAGGAACACACCATGAACAACACCGACCGCAAAACACGCATATCTTACATATTGGAAGCAGGCTTTGAATACTTTGCTCTGCTTCTCGTCACGTCCACGTTTCTCGGCTATATTCTTGATGCTGTCGGCATTTCGGATGCATGGCAAGGCATCATTTTAAACGTGGCAACATTTTCTTGTGCCGCACAGCTTTTTGCCCTCTTCTTTTCGAATCACCGTGTCAAAAAAATCGTCACAATCGGCCATACGATCAATCAGCTATGCTTTACGCTTCTCTATCTTTTGCCGATCTTCTCGATTCCGCCCGCGCTCAAAACGGCTTTGCTGCTCTTTTTTCTCTTTCTCGGCCACTTTCTCAATAATGCCGTCAATCCGCCCAAGATCAACTGGCTGATGCAATCGGTACCCGACGGTAAGCGCGGCTCCTTTACCGCGGTCAAGGAAATGATCTCACTTGCGGGCGGCATTGTCCTTTCGGTATCACTCGGCCTCGTGGCTGATACGTTCCGTGACGGTGCGGGCAATCCCACCCCTACCTATTACCGCATTTGCTGTCTTGTGCTTTTCCTTCTCACGGCTTTGCACACCGTCACATTGCTCGTTGCCCATGAAAAAGAGCCGACCGCACCGAAAAAACGCGTCCCCGTCGGGCAGGTAGCAAAGAAGATCTTATCAAGTAAGGATCTATTAAAGGTCATCGGCGTCGGTGTCATCTGGAATTTTGCATCTGCCCTCTCTTCTTCCTTCTTCGCATCGTATTTGCGCGAGGAGCTTGCCTTTTCCATGACCGTGATCACGGTCTTGACGATGGCAGGCTCGCTTTGCCGCATTGCCGCTTCCCCTCTGCTCGGCCGCATTGCCGACCGCCGCTCCTTTGCCTTTTCAATGACGCTCTGCTTTGCCGTGATGGCGCTGGCATACACGTGCATTCTCTTCACCTTTCCCGGCAACGCACGTTGGCTCTACCTTGGCTACATATGCTTGCATTCCTTTGCCATGGGCGGCGTCAACAGCGGTGTCATCAATCTGATCTACGATTACGTCGTGCCCGAAGAGCGCACGGCGGCACTCGGCATCAAAAACGCATTCGGCGGTATCGTCAGCTTCTTCACCGCGCTCGGCGCAGGTGCTTTGCTCGCAGCAATTCAGGCAAACGGCGGTTTTTCCTTCTTCGGCATCACCTTCTATGCCCAGCAAGTACTCGCTTTTTTGACGATTGCCGTCATTCTTTGCCTGCTCGTTTACATGCGCCGTTTGATTGCGCCGATGAAGCGCGTGAGTGTTGACGCAGAAATAACGTCTACAGAAAAAGAATTTGCTTGCAAATAAACAAAAAGCTTTCGCTGTGAAACGACAGTGAAAGCTTTTTGTCTTCTCGGTTTCGCGCGAAACCGAGATTTTATTGTAAAAGCGTTTGTACGGCTCAAAAGAGTCATGCAAACGCTTTTTTTATTTCTATTTTACGCCTTGGAAGAAAACGGTGTTTTCCTCATAAAGAGCACACCGAGGGTATTGCGTCCGCAGTGCGAGGATACCGTACAGCCCGCACGGGTGATATGCACCTCACCGAAGGGTGCAAGCTCTTTGACTCGCTCGACACACGCCGATACGATTTCTTCGTCACAGCCTGCGTGCGTGACAAACACGCGCGAAAGATCGATATCCGAAGCATCACCGATCTGGTCGGCGATATAGCTTTTGAGCGTGGCGATATATTTACCGCGATACTTTTTACCGACCGACATTTTGCCGCCGCGCACCACAATACAGGGCTTCAGGCTCAATACGTTTGCACCGAACCGCGCCAAGGCCGAGCAACGGCCGCCCTTATGTAAAAATTCAAGATCGTCAATGACAAAAGAAGCATCAACGTAATCGCAAAGACGCGTGCATTCCTCGGCAATTTCCCTGGCACTCTTCCTTTCAGCGCGCATATCACACGCATGGAGCAAAAGGAGGCCGCCGCCCGTAGAAAGATTTCTCGTATCGACAACGTAGACGTTTTCGAATCCGTCTGCCGCTAGACGAGCATTATTGCAGGTGGAGGACATCTCGGCGCTGATGGTGAACATGACAACAGAATCACCGTCTTGCGCGCATTTTTGATAAAACTCCTCAAACTGACCGATATTGACGGCCGAGGTTTTCGGAAGCTCGCCGCACTTTTCGTAATGCTCGTAAATATCCTCGGGGGTGATATCCACGCCGTCCGTATACTGCTTTTCACCGAGCGTGACTCCAAGCGGCAGGATTCTGACACCGTGGCGCATAATCAGCTCGGGGGAAAGGTCGGTCGTGCTATCGCTGGCAATAATCACTTGATTCATAGTTCTGTCTATCCTTTCAGGTTTTCACTCAAAATTCTTCGGCAAGTGTGCTTTTTACATCACCGATTTTGTAGCAGTCGCAAACCTCGCGCAAGCGCAAGCTGATGGTTTCCAGAGCCTCATACATGATGCGCTTCTGCTCCTCCGAAAGCCCTTCACCGATGGCGGCGAAAATCGCATCGATCTTCTCGGCAATCTTCTCGGCAACCTCTCGTCCGCGCTCGGTCAGCTCAAGCGGATTTTTGTACTGCTTTTTGATTCTTTTGCGCAGATAGCCGTTATGCTCGAGATAATCGATCGAGCGGGAAATACCCGCCTTATCGGTTTCACAAAGCTCGCAAAGCTTTTTCGACGTCAGCTTCTTTTCCTTGTATAAATAATAAAGACAGGATACGTGCGGACTCTTCAGATCGAATTCCGCCGTTTCTTCAGTCTTGATGCGGCGGATCGAACGGTTGATATTCGCCATCAAAAGACTGAATCTTTGAAATTTCTCTTCCATATTTTTCCTTTCACTGTGCAAAAGCCATGTTGCCCATCAAAGCGTTGTGATTATTATAGCATGCTTTTGTTGTTTTGTCAACAATATTTTTCGTGTTTTTAAGAAGAGGATTTTCTTGACAGAAGCACCAATGGGTGCTGTACTTTTTGACAATCAAAAACCATACTGAACAAGCACGAAGGCTGACGCTTTCAAGTTGACCTTTCTTTCTCTCCTTTATTTTTAAAAACCCCTTGACTTTGCCAAACCAAAGTGCTATAATAGCGCGTGGCTATCATGATTATCAAATCTAACATATCAAATCATTGTCTGACCAAAGGAGTATCATCATGCAAGCGCTTCTCAGCTTGTCCATCGCGCTTTTTGCAGGCCTTATGCTTTCGCGCGTGGCAAAAATCGTCAAATTACCTGCCGTCACAGCTTATCTTGTGGCGGGAATCCTGATCGGCCCTTATGTGCTCGGCGCGTTTGGTGTTGAAGGTCTTGGTTTTACCAGCATGGCCGACGTCAAGCAATATACGATCCTTGCCGACGTTGCCCTCGGCTTCATCGCCTTTTCGATCGGTAACGAGTTCCGTCTTACGGATCTGAAAAAAACGGGCAAGCAGGCAACCGTGATCGGCATTATACAGGCCGTTGTCGCAACGCTCCTTGTGGATGGCGCGCTGATCGCCTTCCATTTTGCCTTCCCCGATAAGCTTCCTCTGCCTGCCGCCATCGTGCTCGGTGCTGTCGCATCGGCCACAGCCCCTGCCGCCACCCTGATGGTTGTCAAGCAGTACAAGGCCAAGGGCCCCTTGACCAATATTCTGCTTCCCATCGTTGCGCTGGACGACGCGGTCGGCCTGATTCTTTTTGCCATTTCCTTCGGTGTGGCAAAGGCGCTCATCGTCGGACGTGTGGACGTGCTTTCCATCGTTGTCGAGCCGCTCCTTGAGGTCACGCTTTCCATTTTGCTCGGCGCTATAATGGGCGTGCTTTTCACCTTCTTCGAAAAGTTCTTCCATTCGAGATCCAAGCGTATTGCCATGTCGGTCACCTTCGTCTTTCTGACGGTTGCCATCTCCATGATGAAATTCGAGATCGGCGGCATTCATATCGCCTTTTCTTCTCTGCTCGTCTGCATGATGATGGGCACGGTCTTCTGCAACATCTGCGATTTTTCAGAGGAGCTGATGGACCGTATTGACCGTTGGACCGCACCTCTTTTCATTCTCTTTTTCGTCATCAGCGGTGCAGAGCTTGAGCTTTCGGTCTTCGCCGACATTCTGATCGTCCTGGTCGGTGTGATCTATATCATTTTCCGTTCCTGCGGCAAGTACCTGGGCGCACGCTTCAGCGCACAGGCAACGCATTGCGAACCTACGATCGTCAAATATCTCGGCGTCACCCTCCTGCCTCAGGCAGGCGTTGCGCTCGGCATGGCGCTCAAGGCCCAGGAGCTCGGCGCGGACGGCTTGATCGTGGCCAATATCACGCTCTTCTCGGTGCTCGTTTATGAGCTGGTCGGTCCGCTTCTCACCAAGATCGCGCTCACCCGTGCGGGAGAAATCACCCCCGAGGGAAAAACCAGTGCGCGTGTATTACCCGAGAAAAAACAAGGTTAAAAATCGTACCGCCTGCGTTTTGCGCAGGCGGTACTCTTATTCTCCGTTTAGCGGCGGCGCCTTCAAAAGCGCACGTCGTGCGCGGTGGTCGGGCAAAATCCTTTCAATCTCTCGGTGAAAAGCAGCGCTGTGGTTCTTATGAATGATATGGGCAAGCTCATGCACGACCACGTAATCGATCGCCGCCTCAGGATAGCGCATAAGGTAAAGCGAAAAGCAAAGGCTGTTCTTCAGACTGCAGCTGCCAAAGCGCGTTTTGGCACTCGTGACGCGAAAGCCTGTGGGTTTTACCCCCATCAAGGCCGCGTATTGGGCAATTTTCGGCGGTAATTCACGCTTAGCGCGTGCGCGAAGGCAAGCGATCTCTTCCTCTGTCGGTTCGGGAACGGCGAGCCGCGCTTCAGCACGCGAAAGTGCGCCCAAAAGCCACCTTTCATGCTTGGCAACAAAATCGCCGATCTGCCGATCGGACATTTTACGAGGTGCGCGCACACTCACCTTGCCGTCTCTGTCAACAGAAAGCGAGATGCTCCGTCTGTCTGTTTTGATGACGGTATAGGTAAGGGCCCCCAATCTTCCCTCTCCTCTTTCTTCTTTTTTACGCACGGCACACACTCCTTTTATATCTTACGTTCAAAATTATATACCAAAAGCGTTTT
>JAFVXT010000006.1 GCA_017501005.1 Clostridia bacterium | reverse complement strand
GGTTGCCATTGCGGTTTGCCTTGGCACCGCGTGCTACGTCAAGGGCTCGGGCGATCTGATCAACAAAGTAATCGAGATCATCGGTATTGAAGCCGGCCAGACGTCTTCCGACGGTAAGTACAGCCTTGATGCAACCCGTTGCATCGGTGCTTGCGGTCTTGCTCCCGTTTTGACCATCAACGATGACGTTTACGGCAGACTTGCTGTCGGCGACGTCAAGGATATCCTTGCAAAATACGAATAATTCGGTAGAGAACCCTTAATTTACGAGAGGTTTTTGCGGAGAATGCTCCGCACTGAAAAAACATGAAGATTTCAAAAATTGCGTCACTTCTGAATGCTAAGGTACATAGCGGAGCAGATCTTCTTGACTCCGAAGTCAACGAGGCGTGCGGCAGTGATATGATGAGTGACGTGCTCGCATTCGTCAAAAATCAAGCGGTGCTTTTATCCGGTCTTGTCAATTCGCAAGTGATCAGAACCGCCGATATGATGGATATGCGATGCGTCGTCCTCGTACGAAACAAAGTGCCGACCGAAGAAATGATCGAACTGGCAGAGGAAAGCGGCATTGTCCTTCTTTCCACTTCGATCCGTATGTACGAAGCTTGCGGGATTCTTTACGTGAACGGTCTGAAAGCGAGTACGACAGAAGCGTGATCTTGCGATCATTTCAAAAGAAAGGGCGGTGTATTTATGAGCGAACCTCTTGTGTTTACCTTTGAGGTAGACGGTGAGAATTTCACTTCAGCCGGTAACGCATCGGTAGCCGTCAAAAAGAAATTGCGTTGGCTCGGTTTTCCTCCCGAAATCATTCGCCGCGTCTCTGTGGCGATGTACGAGGGTGAGATCAATATGGTCATTCATGCGGGCGGCGGTGTTGCCACTGTTACCGTACTGCAGGACCGCATTGATATTGTTCTCGAAGACCACGGCCCGGGTATCGCCAACGTTGAGCTTGCCATGAAGGAAGGCTTTTCCACAGCCACCGATCATATCCGCGATCTCGGATTCGGTGCGGGCATGGGTCTTCCCAACATGAAAAAGAACACGGATTCCATGGAGATTCAAACCGAGCTCGGCAAAGGTACAACCATTAAAATGATCATCAATCTCTGACGGTTGACCGTCGGAAGTGAGGCTGCCATGAATGGATACAATCACTCGGTATCTCTTGATGTCGAAAAATGCAAAGGATGCACCACGTGTCTGAAGCGTTGCCCCACGGAAGCAATCCGTATCCGCGACGGACATGCGGTCATTAATCCTGCGCGGTGTATTGATTGCGGTCAGTGCATTATCACTTGTCCTCATCAGGCAAAGAAGGCGGTGTGCCATAAGCTCTCCGATCTTCCTGCCGATAAGTATAAGGTGGCACTTCCCGCACCTGCGCTTTTTGGACAGTTTGAGAATCTTGAAGAGATTGACACAGTATTGCAGGGGCTTCTTGATTACGGCTTTGATGACGTATATGAGGTTTCTGCCGCGGCAGAGATCGTTTCCGATTATACGCGGCGGTATTTTAAAGCCTACCCTGATAAAAAGCCGATCATTTCATCAGCCTGCCCCGTTATCGTGAGATTGATCTCTTTGAAATTCCCCTACTTATGCGAAAATGTTTTGCCGATCCTCCCTCCCATGGAGCTTGCTGCCATGAAAGCGCGGGAAAAGGCAAAAAAGAAAAATCCGTCTTTGCGCGACGAGGATATTGCCATTGTCTTTATTTCTCCTTGTCCTGCGAAGGCAAGCTACGTCAATAATCGCGGCGACGGCGAAAAATCCCACGTGGATTACGTTGTGTCTATGCGTGACGTGGCCTTTGAGCTGCTCTCGCACATGAGCCGCGAGATTCCGCCGATCCCGCTTTCCCATACGGGTATGATCGGTATCGGTTGGGCTTCCTCCGGCGGTGAGGCAAGAGCGGTATTCAACAACAAATATCTGGCGGCTGACGGCATTGAAAACGTCATGCGCGTGCTGGAGGATATTGATAACGGCGTGATGCCCGACCTCGACTTTGTGGAGTTGAATGCTTGCACGGGCGGTTGTGTCGGCGGATCTATGACGGTCGTCAATCCCTTCATTGCCAAGGCAAGATTGCATTCGCTCAGACGCTATCTCCCCGTATCACAAAATACGGCAGAGGAGTCGGGCGAGCAGGCAGTTCCCGAAAAGTACCTTGAAAGCGAAGGGCCTGTTTACCGACCTGTCAGTGCACTGGATTCCGACCGTGCGGCGGCAATCTCCAAAATGGCGGAGATCGAGCGCTTGGCGGAAACCTTGCCGGGTATTGACTGCGGTTCTTGCGGCGCACCCACGTGCTTTTCGTTTGCAACCGACGTCGTATGCGGTCAAGCGCACATTGACGATTGTGTCTTCCTTTTGCGTGCGCAGTACAACGCCTTGGCCGAGCGCCTTGAGCACAGAGAGTCGAAAAACGTCGAAACGAAGGGAGAAACCGAATGACGGTACGCCAACTTTCCGAAAGTCTTGCACTTGAGGTTCTGTCCTTGCCCGAGCCTGAACGCGAGGTGTGCGGTGCTTATGCGGGCGACCTTCTCAGCTGGGTGATGGGACGTGCCAATGCCGATAACGTGTGGGTGACGGTGATGACCAACGCCAATACAGTGGCGGTGGCGACCTTGACCGACGTTTCGATGGTCATCGTGACAGACGGCAGTGAAATGCCGCCCGAAACGCTTGCGCTGGCAAAAGAAAAGGGCGTCAATCTGGCGCGAACGAAGGCTTCAAGCTACGAGATCTGCGTGCGCCTGGGCGGACTGCTCTCATGAACCGCTATTACTACGATCTGCATATTCATTCCTGTCTTTCTCCCTGTGCCGATAACGACATGACGCCGCATAATATTGCGGGCATGGCGGTTTTGGCAGGTCTGCAGATGATTGCGCTGACCGACCATAACAGTGTCAGAAACTGCCGTCCGTTTTATGCCGCATGCCGCAAGCAGGGCTTGATTCCGATTGCGGGCATGGAGCTGACAACGGCGGAGGATATTCATATCATCTGTCTTTTTGAAAGCCTTGAAGAGGCCGAAGCCTTTGAAGCTTCGATTGCAGATCGAAAAATCCCCTATAAAAACAAAAAAGAGGTTTTCGGCGATCAGCTTCTGATGAACGATCAGGACGAACTTGTCGGTGAAGAGGAATATCTCCTGATCAACGCAACCCTGCTTTCGCTTGACGAGGCAGTCGAGCTTGCGCGTGCACACGGTGCGCTTGTGTATCCTGCACATATTGACCGTGAGGCAAACGGGATCATTGCCACGCTCGGTACCTTCCCGGACAAGCCGATTTTCTCCTGTGCAGAGCTGCACGATGCCGATAAGCTGAATGATTACAAGGAAAAATATGCACTTGCCGATAAAAAGATCGTGATCAGCTCGGATGCGCATCATCTGTGGGATATCCAGGAGGCAGGGCCTTATCTGGAGCTTGATGATGAGCCATACAGCTCAGATCTCGTAAGACGCAGATTTTTCGAATACATGAGATCATGAAAGAACTTTCTTTGAACATTTTGGATATCGCGCAAAACTCTATCCGCGCACGTGCCACGAACGTAGACATCATCTTAAAGGAGGATGCCGAAACGCTGACCATCACGGTCTCGGATAACGGTTGCGGCATGAAGGCCGACTTTCTGAAGCGCGTGACCGATCCGTTTTCCACCACGCGCACCACGCGCAAGGTGGGGCTTGGCCTTCCGTTTTTCAAAATGGAAGCCGAGATGACGGGTGGCTCACTTGATATCACTTCAAAAAGTGAGGAAGAGCATGAAGATCACGGCACGGTCGTGACGGCGCGATTCTTCAAAAATCATATTGATTATATCCCACTCGGAAACATCATTGATACCGTCTGCACCTTGATTCACGGTGCGGAGGAGGTTGATTTCCTCTTTTTGCATGAATACGGTGAGCGTTCCGTGATGCTTTCCACGCGCGAAATGCGTGAGATGCTCGGAGACGAGGTTCCCCTGTCTTCGCCCGAGGTTCTTGCGTGGGCGCGCGAATACCTGACCGAAGGATATGCAGAGCTTTATCGCTGATCCTTCTGTCACTTTCCATTGTCGTCAAAAAATAAAAATAAATAAATGCAGAAAGGA
Organism: Clostridia bacterium; assembly: GCA_017501005.1. Classification (GTDB taxonomy): domain Bacteria; phylum Bacillota; class Clostridia; order Oscillospirales; family CAG-272; genus UBA1740. Next base: position 1,364 of record JAFVXT010000006.1, on the reverse strand, counting down.
ATTCATCTTATGAAGTCTTTGGCAGAACTCTCTGCGATCAGAGAAAAAATGAAGGGCAAGATCGCTCTTCGCGAAGGTAGCTCCGACACACGCATCGTCGTCGGTATGGCAACTTGCGGTATCGCCGCAGGTGCAAGACCGGTTTTGAATGCGTTCGTGGAAGAAATCAACAATGCAGGTCTCGTTGGTGACGTTACCGTTACCCAGACAGGCTGCATCGGCATTTGCCAGTATGAGCCTGTTGTTGAGATCTACGCACCCGGTAAAGAAAAGGTCACCTACGTTAAAATGACTCCCGAGAAGGCTCGCGAAGTCGTCGAGAAGCATATTAAAAACGGCGTCGTGATCTCCGAATATACCATCGGCAATTCTAAATTATAATTGAGGAGGAACACGAAATGATTCGTTCACATGTGTTGATTTGCGGCGGTACGGGTTGTACCTCGTCGGGCAGTGTCAACATTCGCTTGGCACTTGAAGAAGAAATCAAAAAGCAGGGCCTTTCTGAAGAAATCAAGGTGATTCAGACAGGTTGCTTCGGTCTTTGCGCACTCGGTCCGATCATGATCATCGATCCCGACGGAACCTTTTATTCGCGCGTAACGGTTGAGGATATCCCCGAGATCGTCAGTGAGCACCTTCTGAAGGGCCGTGTTGTGAACCGCTTGGTTTACACCGAGGCGACCGAAGAAGAAAACGCAAAGGTTCAGAGCGCGATTAACTCCTTGACCGATACCACCTTCTACAGAAAGCAAAAGAGAGTTGCTCTTCGTAACTGCGGTGTCATCAACCCCGAGGATATCGAAGAGTATATCGCAACCGACGGTTACCTGGCACTCGGTAAGGTTCTCACCGAAATGCAGCCCCAGGAGGTCATTGATCTGATCAAGGCTTCCGGCTTGCGCGGCAGAGGAGGCGGAGGATTCCCGACCGGTACGAAATGGCAGTTTGCCGCAGCTCAACCCAAGGGTCAGAAATACGTTGTTTGTAATGCCGACGAGGGTGACCCGGGCGCATTCATGGACCGTTCGATTCTCGAAGGTGACCCCCATGCACTGATCGAAGCAATGGCCATTGCAGGCTATGCAATCGGTGCCGATCAGGGTTACGTTTACGTCAGAGCAGAGTACCCGATCGCCATTCACCGTCTGGAAATCGCTTTGGGACAGGCTCGTGAATACGGCTTGCTCGGCAAGGGCATTTTCGGTACTGACTTTAACTTTGATATTCAGCTCCGTCTGGGTGCAGGCGCATTCGTCTGCGGCGAGGAAACCGCTCTTCTGACCTCTATCGAGGGTAACCGCGGTGAGCCCCGTCCCCGTCCTCCGTTCCCTGCAGTCAAGGGTCTCTTTGGCAAGCCTACC
>JAFVXT010000051.1 GCA_017501005.1 Clostridia bacterium | reverse complement strand
TGATAAATTTCCGTAAGATTTGTATACGAAGAAAGATCAAGCGCACTTTCCTTGCCTATATATCCCATCAGATAGACGGTATCGCCAACCGTATAGGTGATCACACCGTTTTCGTCTGTTGCCAATACGTTTTTAAATGCAGTTTCACGTGACGTACGAATCTCCTGATCGGGATTGAAAGGCAAGTCACTTAAGGGCTGATCACTCAAATTGGTGATCTGTACCAATTTATCGCAGTAAGAGAACGCCCTTTCGCCGATGCTCGTCACGCTTGCAGGAATTTCAATGCTCGTCAAGCCACGGCAACTAGAGAACGCACTTTCGCCGATGCTCGTCAACTGACTATTCTCGCCAAAAGTCACACACGTCAAGCCAGTGCAATTCTTAAACGCATATGAACCGATGCTCGTCACGCTTGAAGGAATCTCGATGCTCGTCAAGCCAGTGCACTGATAGAACGCTTCTTCGCCGATGCTCGTTACAGGCAAATTTTGATACGTAGAAGGAATGACCACTCTCGTTGCGTTGCCGGTATAATCAGTAACGGTATAAGCATCTCCGTACTTTGTAAAAACAAGACCGGGATCAATTGTTACACTTTCCTCTTCTGTTGACGACTCACTTTCGCTCGGCTTCTCGGTCGAGGCGTTTTCGCTTGCCGACTCGCTCGGCTCAAGCGTCGGCGCGTCCGTCGCTTTTTCACTGTCTCCGCAGCTTGTCAAAAAAGCCGATAAAAGCATGACAAGGCACAGAATAACCGCGAGGAATAGTCTTGTTGATCTTTTCAACTTTCTTCTCCTAACTGTACGTCGTATTTTTTGGAATTTTCCATTAAAAAAAGGCGCTCACCGAAACAAGCGCCCAAAAAACGCAAACTCCGTTAGTCGCCAAACTCATGATCATGCAAGAGCGCTTTACTGTACACTTCCAATGGTGGAATTTGCGTTTTTATCAAATTCTCCATTGAAAGCAAAGTGAAAAAGAGCCTATTTACCCCTTTGTAAAAATGCTCCAAAAATACGTGATTCAATGAATTTAGCGATTTGATTATAGCATATTTTTTCTTTTTTTCAATAGTTTTCAAAAAATTTTACACTCTGCGCGACGCGTCCTATAGTAAAACCGCCCGAAAAAGAGAAAAGCGCGTTTTTGACAAAACAAGACGTTTTTTTTCGCGCTATGTGACAAAAAGCGTGCCGTGCCTTTGCTATAATAAGAGTAAAGTATGCCTACTTGGAAGAAAAAAGCAAAAGAAAACGAAAAAAGAAGGAAGCGAAGTCATGCTGAGAGAAAACGCCTTTTTGGAAAGAAAACTTGAGGGAGAGACGCTGACGGTGGAGATTCTCGGCGAGATCGACCACCACAGTGCGCGCCCGATCCGCGAGGAGATCGACCGTCTGCTCTACCTGTACCGACCGAAGGAGATGGTTCTAAGCCTTGCGCGCGTGAGCTTTATGGACAGCTCGGGGCTGGGCCTGCTGATGGGACGCATTACGCTGGCCGAGGCACTTTCGTGCCGCGTGAAGATCACGAACGCCGACCTGCGTGTGAAGCGGCTTTTGAATCTGGCAGGTCTCAAAAGGATCAACAACCTCGTGATCGAAGATTCGGGAAAAGGAGAAAACATTTCATGAGAAAAAAGGCTTTGAACAAAATGCAGGTGAAGCTGCCCGCCATTTCGGCAAACGAGAGCGTTTGCCGTGCGATCGTTGCGTCGTTTACGGCACAGCTGAACCCCAACATTGAAGAGATCGCGGACATCAAATGCGCGGTTTCGGAGGCGGTGACAAACGCCGTGGTGCACGCCTACCGCTGTCAGGGCGGCGACCTTTACATAAACGTCACGCTTTACGAGGGGCGCGAGATCCGCATCGAGATCCGCGACTGCGGCTGCGGCATTCCCGACGTTGCGCTCGCCCGTCAGCCTCTTTACACGACCGACACCGACGGCGAACGCAGCGGCATGGGCTTTTCGGTGATGGAGACCTTTTGCGACCGCGTGACGGTCTCCTCAAGGGTGGGGCGCGGCACGCGCGTGACCATGACCAAAAAATTAGTCTGAAAAGGGGTAAGATCTTGACAGGAGATTACCGAAAAAACGCCGCGCTTTTGCAGGCGGCGGCGGAAGGAGACTCCGAGGCCGAGGCCGAGCTTTTACGCTGCAACACGCCGCTCGTGCATTCGATCGCCCGCCGTTTTTGCGGCCGCGGCACGGATTTTGAGGATCTGACACAGATCGGCATGATGGGACTTTTGAAGGCGGTGCGCTCCTTTGATCCCGCGCGCGGCTGTGCGCTTTCGACCTATGCCGTGCCCCTGATCTCGGGCGAGATCCGCCGCTTTCTGCGCGACGACGGGCCGATCAAGGTCTCCCGCGCGCAAAAGAAGCTCTCGGCTGACCTGCTCGCCGAGCGCGAGCGCTTGCAAAAGGCGGGCATGGAGAAGATCCCGCTTTCGCTTCTCGCCGAGCGGTGCGGCGTCTCCCCCGAAGAAGCGGCAGCGGCCTTGGACGCCTCTTCCCCGCCCCTTTCGCTTTCCGAGCCGATCAACGGCGAAGAGGATCTCGCACTCGAAAACACGCTTTACGACGAAGAGGAAGAAACACGCACGCTTGACCGCCTTGCCCTTTCCATGGCCATGGCCAAGCTGCCGCCGCTTGAACGTAAGATATTGCTTTTGCGCTACTACCGCGACCTTTCGCAGGAAAAGACCGCCCACGCACTCGGCCTGACACAGGTCAAGGTCTCCCGCGCCGAAAAAAAGATTCTCGCCTTTCTGCGGCGCGAGCTTGCCATGTGAAAAAGCGGCTTTGCGGACGCGTATTCCGCGCATTTTTCCGCCGTCCGACACCTCTTTTTCGCGTTTTGCACACCGCTTTCCGCGGCTCTTTTTTGCATTTGTGAAAAAAATGTGAATATTTGCTAAAAAGGGTTGATTTTTCCACTGAATGTAGTACAATAATAGTCGTTAGCACTCTTGTTTTGCGAGTGCTAAACAGATGCACAATAACCCGTCATGACGGGATTGATACGGAGGAACAAGCAATGACAATGAAACCTTTGGCTGACCGCGTGGTCGTAAAGCCCGTGGAAGCAGAAGAAACAACGAAGAACGGCATTATCCTGCCCGGAACGGCGAAGGAAAAGCCCCAGGTTGCAGAGGTTGTGGCAGTAGGCCCCGGCGGCAACGTTGACGGCAAGGAAGTGACGATGACCGTCAAGGTTGGCGACCGCGTGATCACCAGCAAATATGCGGGCACCGAAGTGAAGTGCGACGGTATCGAATACAACATCGTCAGACAGAGCGATATTCTCGCAATCGTTGAGTAAGAATCGAAAAGAGAGGTAAATCTATCATGGCTAAAGAAATTCTTTACGGCATCGAAGCAAGAAATGCGATGCTCCGCGGTATCGACAAGCTGGCCGACACCGTGAAAATCACACTCGGCCCGAAGGGCAGAAACGTTGTTCTCGACAAAAAATACGGCGCGCCCCTGATCACCAACGACGGTGTGACCATCGCCAAGGAGATCGAGCTTGAGGACGCGGCTGAAAATATGGGCGCACAGCTCGTGCGCGAGGTTGCCACCAAAACGAACGACGCGGCAGGCGACGGTACGACCACCGCTACCCTGCTTGCCCAGGCGCTGATCCGCGAGGGCATGAAGAACGTGACCGCAGGCACCAACCCCATGATTCTCCGCAAGGGTGTTGCCAAGGCAGTTGATGCAGCCGTTGAGGCTCTGAAGCGCAATTCCAAGCGCGTGAACGGCAGCGAGGATATCGCTCGTGTCGGTACGATCTCCGCAGGTGACGAGGTCATCGGTACGCTGATCGCAGACGCCATGGAAAAGGTCACCGCTGACGGTGTCATCACGGTTGAAGAATCCAAGAGCGCAGAAACCTACTGCGAGGTTGTAGAGGGTATGCAGTTTGACCGCGGCTATCTCTCGCCCTACATGGTCACCGATACCGACAAGATGGAGGCCGTGCTCGACGATGCACTGGTTCTCATTACCGATAAGAAGATCTCGAACATTCAGGATCTTCTGCCCCTGCTTGAGCAGATTCTGCAGTCGGGCAAGAAGCTGCTCGTGATTGCCGAGGACGTTGAAGGCGAAGCACTCACCACGCTGGTGCTCAACAAGCTGCGCGGTACCTTCACCTGCGTTGCAGTCAAGGCGCCCGGCTTCGGCGACCGCCGCAAGGAAATGCTCCGCGATATCGCCATTCTGACAGGC
>JAFVXT010000050.1 GCA_017501005.1 Clostridia bacterium | reverse complement strand
GCGAGGAGGGCTATGACAGGGTGAATCTCGCCATTCGCACGAAGAGCGGCACGCATTACCGCACGGTCTATCTTCCCCACACCGATGCCGCGCACCTCTTTGCCGAGATCGCCGAAAACGCAGAATACAAGGCAGCACTTTCTGCGCCGCCCACGCCCATCAAGAACACCCTGGCAGTCGCGGCCTCGGGCAATACGGAATCCTTCCGCGGCAAGCGTGCCGACGAGCTTTTTGCCCTCTTTTCCGAGGAGATGGCGGCCTTGAGCGACGAGGATAAGGCCAAGTGGTGGCAGCCGAACGCAGACGTGGGCGAAAGCAACTTCTACTTCTATTATTCGGTGGAGATCGGCACGAAGAGCGTGCGCCTCTTCCTCTTCGTTCCGCAAGACTACTTTCCGCGCACAAACGAGCGCTTTCTTTCCATGATCGCCGAGGAGCAGGCAAGCGAGGGGCGCGCAGAGGCGGTGCGCAACGCTCTTGCAAAGGACGAGATCGCCGACTGCTATGATCTCAGCCTCACGGTGCACCAAGCGGACGGCGAAACCGCATGGGCGTATTTTTCAGGTAAAGACGGCCTTGAAAAGGTCAGACGCGCATATGACATGATCGAGTTCCGCGCGCCGAAGGCGGGCGAGCATACCGTGATCCTCACGGGGTATTTTTGGGACGAGGCCGTCATTGACGAAGCGTTCGTCTACCGCGACAATCTGCTGGTCGGCACAGTGCCCGACGAGCACTTCGAGGAATTTGCAGAGCTTATCGGACTGCAAAAGTGATAATCAGGGGTGGCGCAAAACTTGCGTTTTGCGCCACCCTATCTTTTTGTCAACTAAAATTGTGTAAAATCGTATGTTTTTCGCAAAAGACATACGATTTTGCCATTGACAAAGCCTGCTTCTCCGTGCTATGATAAAATCAAAGAAAAAACTTTTGCAAAAGGAGAAACAAAAATGACTTTGCAGTTTTCTATGAAGGACAGCGAATATTTCTGGGGCGGCTCGACCTTTGTGGGTATGAAGATGCCCGTGTCCGCGCAGGACTTTTTCGCACAGGATCTGCGCCGCGATTGCCAGAACCAGGGCATGCCGCTTTTCCTTTCGAATCAGGGGCGGTACCTTTGGAGTGATGCTCCCTTCAAGATCACCTTTGACCACGGCCGCGTGACGGCCGAGGGTGCGGACGATCTTGCCCTGACCGAGGCAGGCTCGTGTCTGCGCGACGCATACCTGCATGCCATGAAAGCGCACTTCCCCTTCACAGGCAAGCTGCCTCCGAAGGAGTTTTTCGAAACCGCACAGTACAACACCTGGATGGAATTTACCTATTACCAGGCGCAGGACAAGGTGCTTGCCTACGCGCACGCCATCGTTGACCACGGCTTCAAGCCGGGCATTCTGATCATTGACGAGGGCTGGCACAATCCCTACGGCGACTGGACCTTCGACCGCGCGAAATTCCCCGATCCGCGCGCCATGGTGGACGAATTGCACGCGCTCGGCTTCACGGTCATGCTCTGGGTGACGCCCTTCGTGTCGCCGAACGGCCTCAAATTCATTCAGACTTGCCGCGCCGATTACAACCCGAAGGACGAAGCCTATAAAAAGACCTGCATGCGCAACGAAAAGGGCGAGGTTGCGCTGGTCGATTGGTGGAACGGCTACAGTGCCATTCTCGACTTTGAAAATCCCATTGACCGCGAATTTCTTGACAGCCAGCTGCGCGCGCTCATGCAAGACTACGGCATTGACGGCTTCAAATTCGACGGCGGTACGATCGGCCATTATACCTCGGGACAGCTCTTGAATCCTCCCTACCGCGGCGAATCGGACGACACGCACTTTGCCATGAACAAGAATATCGCCTGGAACGAATTCGGCGCACGCTACAAGTTCCACGAATACAAGGACTCCTTCCGCGGCGGCGGCAAGCCCGTCATTCAGCGTCTGGCTGACCGTGCGCACTCCTGGACCAAGGAGGACGGCATCACCAGCATCATTCCGAACTCGCTGCTCCAAGGCTTGCTCGGCTATCCCTTCATCTGCCCCGACATGATCGGCGGCGGCGAATGGATCTACAGCATCTATCCCGACGTTATCCCCGACCACGAGCTTTTCCTGCGCATGGCGCAAGTGTCCTCGCTCTTCCCGATGATGCAGTTCTCCTGGGCACCCTGGCGTGTTCTCAACGACGAAGAAATGGAGATCATTCTGGAATCCGCGCGTCTGCATGAGCGCATGATGCCCGAGATCATGGCGATCCTCGAGGAAAGTGCAACCTCCGGCGAGCCGGTGCTGCGCCACATGGAATATGAATTCCCGCATTGCGGCTATGAGCACATTGCCGACCAGTTCATGCTCGGCTCTGATATCCTCGTCTGTCCCGTCATCACAAAGGGCACGCGCGAAAAGGACGTTGTCTTCCCCGAGGGCAAGTGGCAGGACGACGAGGGCAACGTCTACGAAAAGGGCACGCACACGGTCAAAACACCGCTTGAAAAGCTAACCTATTTCAGAAGGGTCGGCTAAGCTTGCGTGTGCTCCTTTAAAGATCACACGCATCGGGATCACACGCATCGGGATCAAACCTTTGTGTTTGATCCCATATCGAATTGGCGCAAAG
>JAFVXT010000049.1 GCA_017501005.1 Clostridia bacterium | reverse complement strand
TCGTACCAAGTACGCCGACGTTCGCGAGATCAACGATTTCTGCTCTAAATCTGGCAACCTCCAGGGGGTATCTCATTAAAAACACTACAAAATTTCGCTTTTTTACGCTATTTATCTGTGTTTTTAATGAGACACCCCCTTCTTTGTGTTTTTGGTTGATGCTTATTTGCTTATATGTGCGTAAAGAATGTCGATCGCATGCAAATAGCCCTGCCAGCCCTCACCCTTGACCGTATCGATGACGAGCGGACGGATGTAAGAGACGTGACGGAACGCTTCGCGCGTGTCGGGATCCGAAAGATGGATCTCGACCGTCGGCAAGGAGACTGCCTTGATCGCATCGGCAATGGCAACCGAGGTGTGCGTATAGGCGGCGGGGTTGATGACGATGCCGTCAAAACGCTCGTGATACGCACGCTGGATTTCATCGACCAAGGTGCCTTCGTGGTTGGACTGCACCACTTCGCAGTCAACACCCAAGGCCGCGCATTTTTCCTTGATGGCCTTTTCGATATCGGCATAAGAGGTTCTGCCGTAAATGGCAGGCTCGCGAATGCCGAGCATATTGAGATTCGGGCCGTTTAAAACAAGAATCTTCATGATCATACCTCTTTTTTACGCATGAAAATTGCGAAGAATTTCGTCAGCGCATTCCTCGGGGGTGGTGATGTTTTCCACCGAAAAATCCGCAAAGCGTACGTATTTGGGCAGGCGATTTCTGTAAAGTGCGCGCAAATCGCCCGTCGAGAGCGGACGGTCGGCACGCGCCAAAAGATCAAGCGGACGAAGAATGAGTGCGATTTTGCCGTTTTGCTTCAAGGGTGCAAGGTTTTCCTCGCGCGTGACGGCGCCGCCGCCTGTGGCAATGATGACGTTCGATTGCTTGCCCGCTTCCTTGATGGCCTCGCTTTCATAGCGGCGGAATGTCTCCTCGCCGTCTTCCTTGATGATGTCGGCGGGCGTTTTGCCTGTGCGCTCGGTGATGAGCGCATCGGTATCGATCACGCGCCGCCCTTCCTTTTGTGCGAGGATTTCGGCAACCGTGCTTTTGCCGCAGCCGGGCATGCCGACCAGAATGATGTTTGCCACGTGATTGGCAATGGCACGGTGGATATCGTCGATCTCCTTGCGTTGCGGCTTGTCACCCGTGAAAAGGCCGCAGGAAACGGCGGCTTGCGCTACCAGCATGTAAAGGCCGCCAACTGCGGGAATGCTTTTTTCTTCTGCCTGCATGATCAGTGCGGTGCGCAAGGGATTATAGACCACGTCAAGCACGCCCGAAAGACGCTTGAATATCGAAAGATCAACGGGGCTTTCGCCGTTATGGGGAAACATACCGACGGGCGTGGTATTGATCAGTATATCGGCATCGGCATGCAGGTGCAAATTGCCGTAATTGTTTTCGCCCGAACGGGAGATGACGGTGACAGAGGCGGCGCCGAGATCGCGTGCCACGGCACAAGCGGTCAGCGACGTACCGCCCGAGCCCAACACGACCACCTTCTGATCCTTGAAGGAAATGCCCTTCACGTAGGACATCATAAAAAAGCCGTGGTAGTCGGTATTGTAGCCGTATAGCTTACCGTCGCGGCGCACGACTGTGTTGACCGAGCCGATCTTTTTGGCGGCATCGTCAATTTCGTCAAGAAAGGGGATCACCGCCTGCTTATAGGGAATGGTGACGTTCAGCCCTTCATAGTCGCCCTCCTTGATGAATGCTTCAAGCTCGTTTGCTTCCAGCGGCTTGAGGGCATAGTCATAGCGGCCAAGGGCACGGTGAATGAAGGGGGAATGACTGTGGCCGAGCGGATTTCCGATCAGATAGTACATAAGGGAGCAGTTCCTTTCTGTCCGTAGAGAATGTCGGCCATGACGATGGCACTCAAGGCCTCCACGCAGGGAAGCGCACGCACGGCAATGCAGGGATCGTGGCGTCCCTTCAGCTCGAGCACGGCGTTTTCACCCTTTGAGAGCGAAACGGTATTTTGCGGCAGAGCAATCGATGCGGTGGGCTTGAACGCCAGGCGGAAAATGATGGGCATGCCGCTCGACATACCGCCGAGAATGCCTGCGTGACGGTTGGTCTCGGTCACGATCTCACCGTTTTGCATACGAAACGCATCGTTGTGTGCCGAGCCGCGCATGGAAGCGGCTTCAAAGCCGGAGCCGAACTCAATGCCGCGCACACCGCCGAGGGCGAAGAGTGCGGCGGAGAGCTTGTTTTCGATGCCGTCGAAAAGCGGCGTTCCGTAGCCTGCCTTCATGCCGATCACCGCACATTCGACCGTACCGCCAACAGAGTCACCGCCGAGCGAGGCCTCGGCAATCTCTTTTTTCATCTGCTCGGCAGCCGAAGTGTCAAGAGTGGGGAAGTCGTGGGCAAGCACACTTTGAAAATCGTTTTTCGATACCTTGACGGGATCGAAGAGTGCGTCGGATGCATGGCCGACAGAGGCAAGATGCGAACCGATGAAGATGCCTTCCTTTTCGAGTGCCTCGATGCAAAGATAACCGACGGCACACAAGGCCGCAGTCAAGCGCGCTGAAAAATGGCCGCCGCCGCGCAGGTCAACGGTTTCCCCAAAGCGCATTCTTGCCGTATAGTCTGCATGCGACGGGCGGGGCAG
>JAFVXT010000048.1 GCA_017501005.1 Clostridia bacterium | reverse complement strand
GACATTTCGGTTGCAAACCGATTTGTTCTCTCTTTCTGTCCGTTATATGGGTTGGGGCTTAGCCCATACTGCATTTGTCCAGACAAATGCGATGCTCGCACTTAGTAGAGTTTTCAAATTCTCCGCTAAGAACATCACCCATTTGACAAGGCACTTTTTCTTTTACTGTATCGGGATACCCATCTGCTCCATCAAGCGCTTATTAAATTCCTCAGCTGTATTATAGCCCATCTTCTTCTGGCGATTGTTCATTGCCGCGATTTCAAGAATGATGGCAAGGTTACGGCCTGGACGCACGGGAATAGTGATCGAAGGGACCTCAATACCGAGAATGTTTGTAGTTTGCTTATCAAGACCAAGCCGATCGTACATTTTTCCCTGCACCCACGGCTCGAGATTGACGATCAGGTCGATCTTCTCGGAAAGCTTGACGGCACCCATACCGAAGAGGCGTCGCACGTCAACGATGCCGATCCCGCGCAGCTCCACGTAGTGACGGATAATTTCAGGCGCTTCGCCAACCAAAGCCTTGGCCGAGACGCGCTTGATCTCCACGGCATCGTCGGCGATCAGACGGTGACCGCGCTTGACAAGCTCAATGGCGGTTTCGCTTTTACCGACACCGCTATCGCCAAGCAAGAGCATACCTTCGCCGTACACCTCCACAAGAACGCCGTGGCGTGTGACACGCGGTGCAAGCTTCAAGTTCAAAAAAGCGATCATTGCCGCAAGAAAGCTGCTGGTTTTGTCGGCAACACCGAGAAGCGGCACTCCGTATTTTTCAGCAAAAGCAACCGTATCTTCTCCGAATTCAAGATTGCTCGTCAAAACGATAGCAACAGGCTTGGTGGCAAAGAAACGCTCCAGTGTCTTCAAGCGTTCCTCGGTTTGAAGCTGCTGCAAATAAAGATACTCTACTTTACCGATGATTTGGATTCTTTTTGACTCATAATGATCGTAAAATCCTGCCAACTGCAAACCCGGACGGTTCACGCCCTTATTGGAAATCAAGATCTTTTCGGGTTGATCGGGTAAATGGATGCAACGAAGATTGAATTCGGCAATAACATCCGAAAGGGCAACACTGTATTCGGGTGCTTGTTCATTCATTTCCATGGTTTATCTCCTCCGTATTTTTGATGCAAGTGTGATGCGATACATATCGCGCTGAAGCTCAGTTGAATGACTGACAGTTTGTGAAACACCGTGTCCCGCACGGCTCTGCTCACAGCCTTATCTGAAAACAGTATACCATAAACGAGACGTATTTGCAAGTTTACCCATCAAAAAAGTACGGTTATTTTAAAAAAAATGCGACGGTTTGTGAACCGTCGCATTTTGATTGACAATCATTACTGAGCTTTTCTTGCTGCGTAGCACTCGCTGCAGTAAACAGCTTTGCCTTCGGTCGGATTGAAGGGCACTTTCGCTTCCTTGCCGCATTCTGCGCAGATAGCGGTGAACATTTCTCTTGCTCCCTTAGCTGCATTCTTTCTTGCATCGCGGCAGGCCTTGCATCTCTGAGGCTCGTTCTGGAAGCCCTTCTCTGCATAGAATTCCTGCTCGCCTGCGGTGAATACAAACTCATTTCCGCAATCCTTGCATACAATTGTCTTGTCCTGATACATGTGCGTTACCTCTCTTTGATAGGTTAAAAAATTTTGCCCTTAGACGGATTCCAACCGACACCTTTGAATGATCACAACGCTCTCCCTTAAGCTACCGGGGCATATAATCGTACAGAATAACTATGTTTATTATACCATTTTTATGCCGATTGTCAATAGGGATTTTGTATTTTTTGAAAAACATTTTGAATTTTTTTTGAAAAAAAAGTAAATTTTGTGTTTTTAATCCAAAAGATAATCAACATTTCCCGTCACAACGGACAAAAGCCCTCGGAATATTTTTTCGGGATTTTCGCGGAAAGAACGCATGATATGCTCCGCCTGCATGCGTGAAGTGACCGTCACGCCAAACGAAAAGAGGATTCCGTGCGCCTCAACAACACGGCATTCCACATAGAGCTTTTTATCCTCGCGTTCCTTGATCTCGGCTTCAAGATGTGCGCCTCGCTTACGAAGCGAAAGAAGATGGGAAGCACTTTGGCTGCTTGCCTCGCGAATCGATTCAAGAAGCGAATCCTGCAAATCTGCACAAACAAGACGGCCGCTCTCGGAAATGGTATAGTAGGTCTTCCCTTCCACCTCATCGGATGCTACGTGGCCAAGCTCCAAAAGCTCGGAAAAGCATTCGGTAAAATCGAAGGAACCGACGTAACCGTTTTCAACGATCATATTGATGATGCTTTCGTCATCTAATGGATAACTCAAATTGTCAAGCAGAAAAAGAATAAAAATCTTGATATCGATTTTATTCTGCAAAGGTCCTTTCATATCATTCTCCATTCGTCGCCTATCATAAATGCAGAAACGCAAATCCCGTTTCTATGCGTTGAGCCAATCAGCTCTTGCATAAATCGTTTATCAAAACGGTAGCTGCATTTCTCTACCGTCAAATAAGCAAGGCATTTCCTCCCGTTCGGGAGAAAATGCCCCATATCATGTACAGATTACTGATCTTCGTCCTCGCCTTCGGCTTCGCCGTAGAGAAGAAGGTCTTTATAACCCTTCTGATATGCCTTTGTAAAGACGGGCATACCATATTCGTTTGCAGTGATCTTGGTCAGAGTATCACTGATCAGATAGTAGTCCTGATTGAAGACCAGCGGAATCACAGGCATATCCTGCAAGAGAAGCTCTTCTGCTTCGTGCAAGGCCGCAGCGCGTTCTTCTGCATTCTTCGCATTGTAAGCGGCATCGATCAGCGCGTTATAGGCTTCGCTGTTATAACCGGAAACATGGGGAGTAAGCGAGTAGGAATACTCTTTACTGCCGTCGGAGCTGATGTCAGTCTTATCGTAACCGTTACCCGACGTTTCAAGCGCAAAGCCTGCAAGAGTTGCCAAAGCATTGGTTGCGAGCATCTGATAGTCAATGAGCATGACGTCAGCGGTCGTATCGACGATCACGATTTCTTCCTGTTCCTCATCTTCGAAATCTTCTTCGCCTTCTTCCCCTTCGACGTCCTCTTCGCCTTCTTCGCCCTCGATCTCTTCTTCCTCTTCTTCGCCCTCTTCACCTTCGACGGTTTCGCCTTCCTCAAGCGTTTCCTCTTCGGTTTCTTCTTCAGGCTCTTCGAGGTCATCTTCATCTACGCGGCAGTCGCTCCAATTAGAGTTGAAGTTCATCTGCAAAACAGAATCGAGAACCAAAACGTCATTTGCGACCGTACGCTGCTGACCGTAAGCGGCATCAAGAATCACGGTGAATCCAAGAGATTCCCATGCGGCCTTCAGCACCTTGGCGGTATAACCGTCATTGATGCTTTCGCCCGAATAAAGGAGACGAAGCTCACCGAGCTGTGCCTTATCGGTATAGCCGAGCTCCTGCATACCTTCTTCAATCAAGTTCTCGGCTTCGGTTGCTTTTGAACCTGTGGCGATCAATGCGTTTGCATCGGTACGGAAATCGGTTTTCTTACCGGGCTCGAGCACGCCGGGCGTCACAAAGCCGGTTGCGGCTTTGGCATAGACAAGATCCTTTGCCAGCTGATCGCGGTCAACGATCAAAGAAAGCGCCTGACGGATCTTTGCATTCTGCAAAGCGGGATTTCCCTTTGCCGTCATATTCAGAACACAGCTGGAAACCGAAAGAAGATCGTTTGTGATCACCTTGCCCGCATACTTATCGGAAGCGCGCACTGCGATCGGAAGCTCACCGATGAAATAGAAGCTATCCTTCATATTCTGGTTGCCCTCGTCATCGGCAAAGTGAATAATGACATTTTCGGTCAAAAACTTTTCATATTCCTCATACGACATATCCATGGTCTGCCAAGTCGTCGAGAGAAGCTGAGGCGTTACGTATTTGGAAATGGAGGAATCGCTATTCTTACTGCGGCGATAGTACTGATTGCGCTGCAATGCAAATTCACCGGAAAGATGCGCAAGGGCGGACAAAGTGAACGGACCGTTCGTCACGATGGTTGCCACACGCTTGGACCAGTTGTCGGAAACCGCGGGATTGGTTCCGATCGTATTTTCGGGAACAGGCGCAAGTGCTACAGAGGTCAGGTTGCGCAAAAATTCATCATAGTCGATGTAATCAAGATCCTTGCGGAAGGAAATGACCAATTTATCAACACCGTCGGCTTTTACACCCAGCGTCGAAATTGACATGGTTTCTTCGTCTTTTCCGCCCTGTTTGATGTACAGTGCGTTTTCAACGTCAAAAAGAAGTGCCGCTGCGGGATTCTCATAGTTAGGATTGAGAATGCGCTTCCATGCATAGACCACATCATCGGCCGTTACGCGCTTGGAATCGCTCCAATAGGTCTTGCGAAGCGTGATGGTCATTTCGCGGTTGGCTTTGTCGATCTTATAGCTCTTGGCAAGTGCATAGCCGACGCTGCCGTCTGCATTCAACTTGAAAAGAGGCTCATAGAGAAGCGACAGGACCTGTGCCGCATCGTCATCAACCATTGCGAGCGTAGGGTCCAAATCGTAAATTCTGTTGCTCAAAAAAAGATGAATATCCGCACCGGGATCGTCGTCTTCTCCGTCGCTGCAAGACGTGAACGCCATGGGAATCGCCGTCAAGAGCATCACCAAGGCCAACAACAATGATAATGTTTTCTTCATAATCTAAGGTTCCTCCAGTAATTATGTATACAAAACTTTTACATGATATTATACCATTTTTCTTTTGGGATATCAATAGCAAAAATGAAACCCAAAAAAACATTGTATGAATGCACAAAAAATAACCGTTTTTTCTGTGCATTTTGCCAATATTTTTGACTTCTTTCAGTCTCTGAATCGCATCATTGAAGACGCATAAGGCAAAAGCGACGGGAAACACTAAAAAAGCAAGAATCTAACAGGAAAGGAAAAAGCTCCATGCCCGAAAACAAGCTCCGAAATTCTTATATCCGAACCGACCTCGCATGCGAACGGCATCGCGCAGACACCGCCCTGCCCGGTGTGACGTATAGCGAAGAAAAGGTTGGCAATATTCTCAAAAGCGCGCTCACGGTTGAAAGCGAGGAGGGCGCACGCTCGATCGGCAAGCCGAAGGGACGGTATATCACGCTGACGTTCAAGCCGCTTTGGCAGCAAAACGAAGAGGAGCTGACGGCGGCAACGAATGCACTGTCCTCCGTACTGCTTGAGATGATCCCTAAAAAAGAAACTCCTTC
>JAFVXT010000005.1 GCA_017501005.1 Clostridia bacterium | reverse complement strand
TCGTACCAAGTACGCCGACGTTCGCGAGATCAACGATTTCTGCTCTAAATCTGGCAACCTCCAGGGGGTATCTCATTAAAAACACTACAAAATTTCGCTTTTTTACGCTATTTATCTGTGTTTTTAATGAGACACCCCCTTTATTGTTTTTTCAGATCAGCAAGCATGCTTTCCATGCGATCCATCGCTTTTTCGATATGGGCAACCGAATAAGCATAGGAAATGCGCACGAAGCCCTCGCCGCTTGCACCGAACGCCGAGCCGGGCACAACGGCCACACCGTAATCGTAGAGAAGCTTTTCGCAAAATTCTTCGCTTGTGTAGCCTGTGTCGCTGATGCGCGGATAGATATAAAACGCACCGTGCGGCTCAAAGCAGGGAAGCCCCATTTTTCTCAATCTGTGTAAAACGTATTTACGGCGGCGGTCATATTCGGCACACATGGCCGCAACGTCGGGATCGCCGTTTGCCATGGCTTCGATGGCGGCAAGCTGGGAGGTTGTGGGTGCGCACATGATGGCAAACTGATGGATCTTCAGTATGGTTGCCATAAATTCGGCAGGGGCGGCTATATAGCCGAGGCGCCAGCCTGTCATTGCATAAGCCTTTGAAAAGCCGCTGGCAATGATGGTGCGCTCACGCATATCGGGCAGCTCGGCAATCGAAACGTGGCGCTCTTCGCCGTAGGTCAGCTCAGCGTAGATCTCGTCCGAAAGCACGCAGACGTTCGTGTCGCGCAGCACCTCTGCGATAGCTTCGAGATCCTTGCGTGTCATCACTGCACCTGTCGGGTTGTTCGGAAAGGGAAGGATGAGCAGCTTTGTTTTTTCGGTGATGGCGGCGCGCAATGCGTCGGGTGTCAGCTTGAAATCGTCCTCTTCACGCGTGGCGATCGACACGGGAATACCGCCCGCGAGCGTGGTCAAGGGCTCGTAACAAACAAAACAAGGCTCGGGAATAATCACCTCGTCACCGGGGTTCAGCAAAGCACGCATACAAACGTCAATGGCCTCCGAGCCGCCGACGGTGACAAGAATCTCGTTTTGGGGGGCATATTCCAGATTGAATCGGCGCGAGAGATAACGGGAGATCTCGCGGCGCAATTCAAGAGTACCGCTATTGGACGTATAATAGGTTTTTCCTTGTTCAAGGCTCTCAATACCTGCGGCGCGGATGTGCCAAGGCGTGATAAAATCGGGCTGTCCGACCGTGAGCGAAATGACGTCCTTCATTTCCTCCAGAATGTCGAAGAATTTACGGATGCCCGACGGCTTAATGCCTGTGGCTTTTTTTGAGAGTACCTTATCAGCACTGAAGTTACTCACAGACAGTTTCCTCTTTCATCAACGACGGCAGGGCCGTAAATGACACCCTTGTCCTTGTATTTGCGCAGAACGAAATGCGTTGCCGTGGAAACGACGTCGTCAAGAGTTGCCAGCTTGCGCGCCACAAAATAGGCAACCTCTTTCATGGTACGGCCTTCAATAATGACAGCCAGATCAAAGCCGCCGCTCATCAGGTAAAGGCTCTGTACCTCGGGGTAATTGTAAATACGCTCAGCCATGTGGTCAAAGCCGCGATCCTTTTGCGGTGCGATCTTGATCTCAATGAGGGCGCTGACGTATTCGCGGTCGGTTTTATCCCAGTCAATGATGGTTTTGTAGCCGAGGATAATGCCGTCGCGTTCTCCGTCCTCAATCATTTTACGGATATCACCGACCTCCTTGTTGCACATAGCGGCGATCTGTTCATGCGTCAGACGGCTGTCGGATTCAAGCAGTTCAAGAATGTTTTTCATGAGTTTATCACGCCGAGGCGTGTCCTTTCAAATATCTTTATTTGGTTAACTCTTCAAAATCAAGGCCGTAGCGGCGCGCGATATCGCGCGCATAGCTCTTGCCGTCGGGCTTGCGGCGCTTGATGCGGAAAGAGCGCTTTCCCTCTTCTTCAATATCAGCCACCAAAGTATCAACGGCAATACCGCCCTTTTCGGCCGAACGGCGGTTGATCTCGTCAATGGAGGCGGCAAGCTCGTGCAGGTGGGTGGAGAAAATGCCGCGGCAGCCTCGTGCGGCAAATCCCGAAAGAATCTCCGCCGCAATGAAGGAGGCTTCGTAAGAACCGGTCGAGGAGAGCGATTCGTCAAGAAGGATCATACTGTCGGGCGTTGAATTGTCGAAGATCTCACGCAAGCGCGCACACTCTTCACCAAGTCTGCCCTTGTCGATCGTGTCTTCAGCACCCTCGGGGAAATGTGTAAAAATGGCATCAATGGGGCTGATCACCGCTCGCTCGGCAGGAACACCAAGCCCAAGCTGGCAAAGACACTGTGCAAGCCCAACGGCGCAGGTCACAACAGATTTTCCGCCGCGGTTCGGTCCGCTCAACACGTAAAAACGAGCGTTTTTGTCAAAGGTGAGGTCGTTTGGAACGATCGCGGTATCAATGCGGAGTGCCACGTCGGGATTGTAAAGGGCGGTGGTATCAAATGCTTTTTCGGCAATCGGGCGCACCTCGGGGGTGCACAGGGGATACCCTTTTTCACCGAGACGGCGCATGAGCGAAGCCGCACGGTTGAGAAATTCGATCTCGGGCAGAAGCCGCAAAAGAAAATCCGAATTTTCAAGAACGTATTCGCTGACGATTTTGCGCCAGCCCTTGACCGAGCTTTTGAAAACGTCATTCATTGCGGTGCGGAAGGCACCTGTCAGCGCCGCCTGGCGGTTCTCGGAATCGGCATGACCGAAGGGCGTCAAGGGCGCAATGCAGGTCATGGCATCGTTTTTGAAGCTCAAGCGCAGGATCTTATCCAGCGTCTTGCCCGACTTGAAGGGATCGGCATTGACCGAGATCACACCCGCCTCGGTCGGTCTGTACTGCGCGTCAAGGTTGACGCCGACCGTGATGCTGCGCACCTCGTGAACGTGCTCGGTCAAAGCAGACAAATCCTTCATCAGCGCGCGGTATTTTTCACTTTCTGCAAATTCGGAAATCACGAGACAAAGCCGCTGGAAGGCAGGCGAGGCCAGAGAATCACGCAAGGGCAGAAGACCTTCATGCAAGGTCTTGACACAGCGCGCATAGAGCTCAATTTCGGTGATGCTGTAAAGATAAGAGCTGCCGCCGTCGCTATCGTGCTCGCGGTCAAGCCGCCGCAATTCGAGAATGTCTTCAAGGCATGGCTGAACCTCGCGCAAAAGCTCGGAAAGCTCGGGTCTTGCACTCAATTCATCGAGCGTTTGCTTGCGGTAGACGATCACGTCCTCGTCCATGGTGAAAAAATCGGTCAGGCGGCTGCTTTTCAAAGAAAGAAGCGTGGAAAGACCGAGCTCTTCACAGCTTTGCATGGAGATGCGAGGGCGGTTCTCGGCATCTTTATGGCGGCGGTAACTCGCCGCATTCGGATAGAGGAGGCTGATAAACAGGGAATCTTGTTGCATAGCGATCTCCGTTTCTTAAAAAACAAGGAGCGAAGGCACAGGAAACTGCGGTTCGCTCCTTGATGAAAAATCAGATCATTCTGACGCGGATCATACCTTCGATCTGCTCGCACTTGGCAATGGTTTCTGCCGAAGCAGGAGAAGCAAGCTCGACGATCGTGTAAGCATATTCGCCGCGCGAACCGTTCGCCATATTCTCAATGTTTGCGCCTTCAGCGGAAACAAGAGCGGTAATGCCGGACAGAACGTTCGGAATGTTTTTGTGCAGGTAGCAGATGCGGGATGCACCCGTGTGGGGGATCGAAACGGCGGGGAAGTTCACGCTGTTTCTGATGTTACCCGTGGTCAGATATTCGTTAAGCTGATCTGCAGCCATGACTGCACAGTTATCTTCGGATTCATAGGTAGAAGCGCCCAGGTGAGGAATGTTCACGATGCCCTTCGCACCAACCGTTTCGTTCGTGGGGAAGTCGGTGACGTAGGAGGCAACCTTGCCCGACGCAAGAGCTGCTTTCATTGCTTCCGCATCAACGAGATCGGCACGGGAAAGATTGATGATGCGCACGCCGTCCTTCATTGTGGCAATGGTTTCGGCATTGATCATCTTCTTTGTATCCTTGGTTGCGGGAACATGCAACGTGATATAATCGGCATTCTTGAAAATTTCCGCGTAATCAGCAGCCTTGCCGATCGAACGGGAGAGATTCCAAGCTGCATTGACGCTGAGGAACGGGTCATGGCCGATGACGTGCATGCCGAGATGAACGGCAGTGTTGGCCACCATACCGCCGATGGCACCGAGACCGATGACACCGAGCGTTTTGCCCGCAAGCTCGTTGCCGACGTAAGCACTCTTACCGGCTTCGACCTTCTTCGCGATATCCTCCTGACCTTCAAGAGTCTTGGCCCATTCAACACCGCCCACAACGTCACGCGCGGCAAGGATCAAAGCGGCGATCGCCAGCTCCTTCACGCCGTTTGCATTCGCACCGGGGGTATTGAATACCACGATACCCTCTTCAGCGCAACGGTCAACGGGGATATTGTTGACACCTGCACCGCAACGGGCGATCGCAAGCAAATTCTTATCAAAGGTCATATCGTGCATGGCGGCAGAGCGCACCATGATCGCATCGGGGGCGGCGATATCCGCACCGACTTCATAACGGTCGCGCGGGAGACGGTCGGTACCGACGGCCGCAATCTTGTTCAAAAGTTGAATTTTGATCATTTTTTAGTCCTTTCGTTATTAAAAAGAAGAATCATTCAAGGGAATTGATGCCACAAGGGGCATGCCTGATGAAAGAATCAGTCCTTGGGATTTTCCTCGGCAAAGCGCTTCATGAATGCAACGAGTGCTTCCACGCCCTCGTACGGCATAGCGTTATAGATCGATGCGCGCATACCGCCGACGGAGCGGTGGCCCTTCAGATTCTTGAGGC
Organism: Clostridia bacterium; assembly: GCA_017501005.1. GTDB lineage: Bacteria > Bacillota > Clostridia > Oscillospirales > CAG-272 > UBA1740. Next base: position 8,966 of record JAFVXT010000005.1, on the reverse strand, counting down.
CGGCCGCTGCTGCCTCGGAAGCGAATTTCTTATCGAGATCTTCGTTGCCGGTTTTGAACACAACGTTCATCATCGAACGGCACTTGCTTTCAACGGGTGCAATGTAGTAATCCTGATTGTCAAGATAATCGTAAAGCAGGCAAGCCTTCTTTTCGTTGCGGCGCTTCATTTCTTCAAGGCCGCCCATGTCGAGGATCCACTCGAAGACCAGCTTTGCCATGTAGATGCACCAGCAGGGAGGCGTGTTATACATGGAATCTTCGTTTGCCATCTGGCAGTAGTTGAGCATAGCGGGGGTATCGGGACGAACGTACGTACCGACAAACTTGCCCTTTGCATCGCGCTCACCGAGCAGATCCTCGCGAATGATGACGATGGTCACGCCTGCGGGCGCAACGTTCTTCTGTGCGCCTGCATAGATCATACCGAATTTGGAAACGTCAACGGGCTCGCTGCAGATGCAGGAGGACATATCGGCAACCAACGGAATCATGCCCGTATCGGGAATTTCGGGGAACTTCGTACCGAAAATGGTGTTGTTATAGCAGATGTGCACGTAATCCGCATCGGGACGGAAGCTTGCACGGGTGGTGGCGGGAATGGTGGAGAAGATGGGATCTGCACCTGCCGAGGAAGCGGCAACAGCCATATCACCGTATTTCTTCGCTTCTTCGTATGCTTTCTTCGAGAACTGGCCGGAGATGATGTAATCGGCGCGCTTGCTCTGACGGAGCAAATTCATCGGCACGGAAGCAAACTGCGTGGACGCACCGCCCTGCAGGAAAAGCACCTTATAATTAGAAGGAATGTTCATCAGCTGACGGAGCGCAGCCTCTGCACCCTCAATGATCGGCTTGAAATCTGCGGAACGGTGGCTCATTTCCATCACGGACATGCCCGAAGTTCCGTAAGAGAGAAGCTCGGCTTGTGCCTTTTCCAGAACGGAAAGGGGCAACATGGAAGGGCCTGCGGAAAAGTTATAAACGCGGTTCATCTTAAAAGACCTTTTGTATGCTTTTAGCATACTCCTTTCTTTTTTTGGTTGTTTCAATATCCTCTCTGATTTTTATGAAGGAAAAAGGAAAACTTCCTTCATAAAAGAGTTCGAAAGCAATCATATTTCAAATTATACAATATTTTTTGCCGTTCGTCAAGTAGAAAGCGTTATTTTTTCATCAAAAATCACGACTTTGTTAAAAAACTGTCATATTGACGGAAAAAATTGCTCTCAAAAGAGAAAAATAGGTATTCTAACAAAGAAAAAGCAATCTCATTCTTTGCTTCGCTCCCTTTGATATAGCGGACGAAAGCGAAGTGACGGGGCTTCCCGTCGCAGAATCATCAAACCGATCTCAGGGAAAGCATGCGTTTTCTCTTTTTTCGTGCGTAGCGCAGTCAAAAGAAAAGTAAAATAAAGAAAAGTGAAAAAAACACTTGACAAACAGAAAGACTTGTGGTATACTCTGTAAAGGATTTTGCTTTACACCAAGGTGAGCTATGTTTGAAAAGGACATGAAAGTGGCACTGCTGCTTGATTTTTACGGCGACGTTTTAAGCGAACGGCACCGTGACATGATGGAGCTTTATTATGCGGACGATCTTTCGCTTGCGGAAATTGCCGAGAGCGAGGGGATCTCGCGGCAGGGCGTGCGCCATATTTTAAAGACGGCCGAGGATCACCTGCGCTTTTTAGAAGAAAGGCTCGGACTTGCCGCCCAGTTTGAAGAGCTGAAAAAGACAGCCGAGGAAATGGAAACATTGGCCGCAGAGCTTGCCACACTCGAAGATCACACGCGTGCCGCCACGCTTTCCGTAAGAATGCGTCGGTGTGCCGCCGAACTTTTATCCAAACCGACAGAACAGGAGGAAAGCCGTGTTCCAGAGTTTGACAGAGAAACTGACGGGGGCGTTGAAACGCTTTCGTAACAAAGGAAAATTAACCGAAGCCGACGTCAAGGAAGGCATGCGCGAGGTCAAGCTTGCGTTGCTTGAGGCTGACGTCAACTTTAAAGTCGTCAAAGCGTTCGTTAAGACGGTCACCGAGCGTGCCGTGGGAGCGGAGGTGCTGGAAAGCCTTGTGCCCGCGCAGCAGATCGTCAAGATCGTCAATGAAGAGCTTTGCCGCTTGATGGGCGAAGAAAGCCCCAAGCTTGAGCTTGCCTCAAATCCGCCGACTGTCGTCATGATGGTTGGCTTGCAGGGCGCGGGTAAAACCACGCATTGCGGTAAGATCGCCGCCATGTATAAAAAGAAAGGGAAGAATCCCTTGCTCGTGGCCTGCGACGTTTACCGTCCCGCCGCCATTGACCAGCTGCACGTTGTGGGCGACAGTCTGAACATTCCCGTCTTTTCGATGGGCAATAAGATCTCGCCCGTTGAAATTGCCAAGGCGGGCGTGGAGCACGCCATTCGCCAAGGCAACGATCTCGTCTTTATCGACACCGCAGGTCGCTTGCATATTGATGAAGAGCTGATGGAAGAGCTTCGCCGCATCAAGGCAGCGGTGAATCCCACCGAAATTCTTTTAACGGTAGATGCCATGACAGGCCAGGATGCCGTGAACGTGGCGCAAACCTTCAATGAGCTTCTCGATATCACGGGCGTGGTGCTGACCAAAATGGACGGCGATACCCGAGGCGGTGCGGCGCTTTCCGTGCGCTATATCACGGGTAAGCCGATCAAATTTGTCGGTACGGGCGAAAAGTCGGATCAGATCGAGCTTTTCCATCCGAACCGCATGGCTTCGCGCATTCTCGGCATGGGCGACGTGCTTTCGCTGATCGAAAAGGCGGAAGAAGCTTTTGACGAAAAGCAGGCCAAGGAGCTTGAGCGCAAGATGCGCGAATCCACTTTCACCTTGAGCGATTATCTCGAGCAGTCGCGTCAGCTTCGCAAAATGGGCAATCTCGACCAGATCCTGGCTATGATGCCGGGAGCAAATACGAGCGCCTTGAAGGGCATGTCGATTGATGAAAAGCAAATGGCGCGCACCGAAGCGATCGTGCTTTCGATGACGCAAGCCGAGCGCGACAATCCGCAGATCATCAACGGTTCAAGAAGAAAACGCATTGCAGACGGCTCGGGCTGCCGCGTGGAGGACGTCAACCGTCTTCTGAAGCAGTTCGACCAAATGAAAAAGCTGATGAAGCAAATGACGGGCGGCGGCGGTAAGCGCGGCATGTTCGGTCGAGGAAAGATGAAAATTCCGTTTTAATTCGGATTTTTATAAATAAAAAACAATATAAAACAACAATTTGGAGGAAAAACAAATGGCAGTTAAAATCAGATTGAGAAGAATGGGTCAGAAGAAGGCTCCCTTTTACCGCGTGGTGGTTGCAGACAGCAGATATCCCCGCGACGGTCGTTTCATTGAGGAGATCGGCTACTACAATCCTTTGACCAACCCTGCAGAGATCAAGATCGATGCAGATAAGGCAAGCAAGTGGCTCGGCCAGGGCGCACAGCCGACTGAAACCGTCAAATCTCTTCTCAAGAAGAGCGACATTCTGAAGTAATTCCTCTTCGGATCACGACCGAAAGGAACGAAAAAATGGATTTTAAGAAGATTTTGGAAGACATGGCGCGTGCCATCGTTGACACCCCCGACCAAGTCAACGTTGAGGAAGAGCGTGAGGGCGAGGACGATATCACCTTGATCCTGACGGTTGCTCCCGACGATACGGGTAAGGTCATTGGCCGCCACGGCAGAATTGCCAAGGCGATCCGCACGGTCATGAGAGCTGCTGCCGCAGGAAGCGGTAAGCGTGTCACAGTGGAGATCCGCTGAAGCGGATCAAACAAAAAGAGGATTTTCCCGCTGTTGGAAAAAATCCTCTTTTTTCTTTTTAAGTGATTGACTTTTGAGGTAAACTTGTATATAATAATTTCATATTTTCCAATTTCCCGATTTGCGCAAGCTTTGATTTTTAATTTTTGATCAAAAGAGGTTAATCATGAAAAAAACAATCTTGAAAAAATATGCGTCGCTGATCGTTCGCACGGGTATTCGCGTGCAAAAGGGCCAGGAGGTTCTTTTGTATGCCGATCTCGATCAGCCTGAATTTGTTACCATGGTGGTGGACGAATGCTACCGCGCGGGGGCATCGAAGGTGACGGTTGAGTGGAATTATCAGCCGCTTACCAAAATTCACGTGCGCGGGCGCAAGCTCTCTGTGCTCGGTCGCGTTGAAAAATGGGAAGAGGAACGCCTGCGCCATTATACTGAGATTGTTCCGTGCCGTATTTATCTGATCAGCGAGGATCCCGATGGCTTGCGCGGCATCAATTTGAAAAAGTACGCAAAGGGACAGCAGATGCGCTATCAGGTTATCAAGCCCTACCGCGATCAGTTAAATGACAAAGACCAATGGTGCATCGCCGCCGTTCCGGGGGTTGCCTGGGCAAAGAAGGTATTTCCCGAGCTTTCGCGCGCTCGTGCCGTTGAAAGGCTTTGGGAGGTGATTTTGCAGACCTCGCGCGTGAGCGAGGAGGGCGATCCGAACGAGGCGTGGGAGAAGCACAACCGTGAGCTGCTTGCACGGTGTGATTATCTGAATGCGCTTTCCATCAAAACGCTTGTCTACCGCAGTCAAAACGGCACGAATCTGCGTGTCGGCATGATTCCCGAGGCTATTTTCAAGGGCGGCGCGGAAACAACGCTGCAGGGCTACGTGTGCAATCCGAACATTCCGAGTGAGGAATGCTTCATCACGCCCAAGCGCGGCGAAGCGGAGGGCATCGTGTATTCCACAAAGCCTCTTTCCTACGAAGGGCAGCTGATCGACAATTTCTCGATTCGCTTTGAGGGGGGGCGCGCGGTTGAGGTGCATGCCGAGCAGAACGAGGAATTGCTCCGCCAGATGATTTCTATGGATGAAGGGGCGGCTTATCTCGGTGAATGTGCGCTCGTTCCTTACGATTCGCCCATCAGGGAGTCGGGTATCCTCTTTTACAATACGCTTTTCGATGAAAATGCCGCCTGCCATCTGGCACTCGGCCGCGGCTTCACCGATACCATTCGCCATGCCGAAAGGTATTCTCTTGAAGAGTGCCATGCCATGGGTGTGAATGATTCCATGATCCATGAGGATTTCATGATTGGTACAGACGACCTTGAGATCGATGCCGAGACCGCAGACGGCAGGACCGTGGCGATCTTCCGTAACGGAAACTGGGCGTTTTGAAACCGCATAAGCATCAATAAAGCGGAGCTCAGGCCTGAAGGCTTGAGCTCCGCTTTATTTTATCTGAATTATTTTTTGAGTGCCACGCGTGCGGCGGTCAAGGTGTTTTTGAGGAGCATGGTGATGGTCATCGGTCCGACACCGCCGGGGACGGGGGTGATGGCGGAGGCCTTTTTCTCCACCGCTTCAAAATCAACGTCACCGACAAGGCGGCCGTTTTCATCGCGGTTGATGCCCACGTCAATGACAACAGCACCCTCCTTAACCATATCGGCTGTGACAAAGCGCGGACGGCCGACGGCGGCCACCAGAATATCTGCGCGGCGCGTGACCTCGGAAAGATTCTTGGTGCGCGAGTGGCAGACGGTCACCGTGCCATTGCGTTCAAGCAAGAGCAGTGCCTGCGGCTTGCCCACGATATTACTGCGGCCGATCACCACGCATTCCTTGCCTTGAATCTCTACTTTATAATAGTCAAGCAATGCCATGACGCCTGCGGGCGTGCAGGGGAGAAGATCGTAGTCGCCGATCATGATCTTTCCCACGTTTTCGGGGTGGAATGCGTCAACGTCCTTGGAGGCGGAGATGGCGCGAATGACCTTCTTTTCGTCAATGTGCTTGGGAAGCGGCAGCTGCACGAGAATGCCGTGGAGCTTGTCGTCACGGTTCATTTCGTCAATGACCGCGAGCAATTCCTCTTCGGTGGTTTCCTCCTTCATGCGGCGCACCTCGGAGAACATGCCAACGTCAAGGCAAGCCTTGTGCTTATTGCGCACGTAAACCGTCGAGGCGGGATCCTCGCCGACGATGATGACGGCAAGACCGGGGGTAACGCCTGTTTGTGCCTTAAAGGTCTCAACTTCTTTTGCAATTTCTTCGCGGATGGCGGCAGATACTGCCTTTCCGTCAATAATAGTAGCCATGTTTACAAGTCCTTTCTGTATCAGAGCGTTTTTTCTTTCGTTTTCGGGGGAGCAATCTCATCGCGTCGGCCTTTGACGGCAAAGTAAATCAGGAAAAAGGCGGAAACGGCAAAGGCAATGAATCCGACGATCACCGAGATTTTGGTGAACCATGCGTGGTAGGAGCAGATATAGAGACTGTCGGTGCGCAAAAGCTCAATGAACATCCGTCCGAATCCGTACCAGGCGAACCCGAAAAGCAAAACCTGTCCGTGATAACGGCGACGGCGGTAGAGCAGATTGGCAAGGATAAAGCCGGCGCACGTCCAAAGAGATTCATAAAGGAAGGTCGGGTGCACGTAGATGGAAAAATAGTCGCCGTGCAAACCCATGCGCCAGGGAAGGGCGGTTTCGGAGCCATAGGCCTCGCCGTTAATGAAGTTTCCCCAACGTCCGATAGATTGGGCAATCAAAACGGCAGGCATCACCATGTCGGCGAGCATCAGAAAATTCATTTTCTTCACACGCGCGGTTACGAGGACGGCAAGCGTTCCTGCAATGATACCGCCGTAAATGCCGAGACCGCCTTCCCAGATCTTGAAAACGTCAAAGAAGCTGTCATAATGGTCAAGCGAGGTCAGGACGTAATAAAGCCGTGCGCCAATGACGCCCGAAACGATAACGGCAATGGCAAGATCAAGGATCGAATCGGTGGAAATACCGTTTTGCTTTGCGCGCCACATGACGTAGGAAACGGCAACGATCATACCGATGACGATGATGAGGCCGTACCATGCCACACTGAATTTCCCAAAAGAGATGGCAGTTCTGGAAATGGTGAAGCGGTCAATGCCGAGGCCGGGAAAAGAAATGGTTGTGGTCATATAAAAAATCCTTTCTTAACGGTTTTCTTGCAGAGGGTAAACGACAGCCGACGTCAAATACGGACGGCGGAAGACCTCCTTGATCAAGGAGGTAAATTCTTCATAGGTCAGTGAGAGAATGATCTCTCCGACGTCGAGAAGATGCACGCCCGTGAAGAAATTGTCGAGCATTTCCTCGGCAATCTCCTCGCTTGAATCGAAAAGTCTGACAAAGTCGGCATAGGCACAGCGGCGCAAACGCTCAAATTCTCTTTGATCGGGTGGCGTCTCGGCTGCTTTTTCAAGTGCTTCGTAGACGCTTTCGATCACGCGGTCAGGCTCGTCTGTTTCCGCGGCAATGAGTGCATAGGCACACCCCGCCTCGTCGCCGTAATCGGTGCTGAATTTGTCCTGTAAAAGTCCGCAGTCCTGCAAGCGCTCGTAAAGCGGACTGGAGGCGCCTGTCAGCGCGTTCATCACGATATTCATAAGCAGATGCCGACGCGTCATGAAAATCTGGTCCTCGCGGTAGCCGACGTCCTTGATACCGATCTGCAGAATCGGGCGAGCGATCAGCATGGAAATCCGGCTCTCTGTGCACGCCACCGCACCGCGCTCGTCAACCTTTTCGGATTTTGCGGCCTCTCCGTTTTCGATTGATAGCGTGGGCAGCACGCGGTCGAGAACTTTTTTGACGGTATCGGGGCATACGTTACCGGAAACCGAAAGAACCATATTGGACGGACGGTAAAACGCGCGATAGCATTCATAAAGCAATTCGGGGGTGATTTTTCGAATCGATTCGGCCGTGCCGCAGATGTTTTCGCGCAGACCGTGCTTTTCAAACAGATTGTTCATCAGGAGTCTGTAGAGCTTGCTTGGGGCCTGATCCTCATAAGCAAGAAATTCCTGCTCGATGATATCGGCTTCACGGCGCACAGAAGCATCGGTGAAGTGCGGTGTGAACACCATGCGCAAAAGAACCTCAAGCGATTCTTCGAAATTCGACGTGCAGGAGAAAAGATAGCAGGTGCGCGAGGCCGAGGTATAGGCATTGGCAGAAGCACCGAGTGCGGCAAATTCCTCAAAGGCATCGGTGCCGTTCGGCATTTCAAAAAGCTTGTGCTCGAGAAAATGCGCGATCCCCGCAGGCGTTTTGTGAGTACGCCCGTCATCGGTTGTGAAGACGGTATCCAAGGAGCCATATCCGACAGCCAGAACCGCATAGGCGGTTTGAAAGGGCTTTTGGGTGACGGTGACTGTCAGAGAGCTTTCGTGCTTGAGCGTGAAGGATTCTTCACCGAGCAAAGCACTTTTTATACATTGAAAATTATTCATCGTCACAGGAATCCTCCTCTTCGCACGAATTGGCACGCAAAAAGAATACGGTATCGGGCCAAAGCCTGCGCGCGGCGGCGGCAACTTCTTTTTCACTGATCGATTCGATGCGAGCAATCTCTTCTTCAAGCGTGGTCGCAAAGCCCATCATGCGGCGGCGAAGCAGGAAAAGCTCCATGCTGTCGGGCATATCGGCAAGTGAAGAAAGAGAGGAGAGAAGGCTCTTTTTGGCAGAAGAAAACTCTGCTTCCGTAAAGCGCTTTCGGCCAATGGCACGCACCTGCGCCAGCATGGCACGCTCGGCCTTTTCGCGCTTCTCCGAATCGATGCCCGCCGTTAAAAAGAGCATGCCGCGCACGCCATCGTTGACAGCGGAGCAGGAATAGCAAAGCCCGAGCTGCTCACGCACACGGGTAAAGAGCTTGGAAACGGGTGAATAGGCAAGCACTTCAAGCATGAGCAAGAAAGCGGAAAATTCTTCTTTCGTTTGGGCGGGGCGGTAGCGCATGCCGATCACAAGCCGTGCCTGTCTTGCAGGTACCGCTTCTTCGATGAAACGGACGGTCTCCCTTTTTGGCTTTTGCTCTATCTTCGGTAAGAGCGGCTTTTCTTTGGCACAGTCAAGAAGGAAGGAAAGCGCGTCGATCACCTCTTCCTTTGCAGCGCGCCCTTCGTAAAAG
>JAFVXT010000047.1 GCA_017501005.1 Clostridia bacterium | reverse complement strand
GAATCGACATATTGTTCTGTATTCAATGAGGGCGGGGAATCACATGGTCTTCATGTGATATTTGTAGGCTCATATCTGGAAAACGATGAGATCACGTTTGACAACGCGGAGCTATTCTATAAAAATGCACGCGGAGAAAACGTCAATCAACCGCTTACATTTGAAAAAACAAAGCTTCGCGATGGCACCCCTGCACTTGTGGCAAATTGCCCCGATTTCAAAATTCCTGCAGCGCCTTCTTCGAATCTGCCCCCAAGGACTTTGATGGAAAAGACGAGCGAAAGACGCTTTGGTGTCCGCTTTACACCCAATGGAAACGTGCGAAAATTCCTGGATATAACGGTTGCATTTCTTCCACATGCTAATCCCACGCAAGGGCAATGTGCATGGTGTGTATGGCGACATTATGAATCGAAAAGAGCATATATCGAGGCATATAACAACGATCAGCTGCAGCTTCATGAAATGTATGGCGCGCCGCTAAATCTGATCGATCCCGATATGTATGATCTTGATTGATCGAAAAACGGTGTAAATATATTGGCATCTTTTTTGTCAACGCGTTCCAACACAAAAGGCACTGCGCATGCAGTGCCTTTTGTGTTGAGGTTCCCCCCTTCATCAAGTTGGGTTTTCTTGCGCAAAGCGCGAAATTCCGGGATAGCGGCGCAAGCAAGCCCCCGCCCTACCGCAAATATTTTCTCAAATCTTGTAATTCGCTCCAAAGTGTGATACAATGAATTCAGAAAGGCGGTGTGTTTTTTTGAGATCCTTTATTTTGGGAACCGATTGGTGGACCGATTGCGACGACGCGGTAGCGTTGCGCCTGATTGCACGTGCGGTCAAGGCACAAGAAATCCAACTGCTCGGCATCGGGATCAACGCTTGCATGGAGCATTCCGTCGCGTCGCTGAAGGCCTTTTTTTCTTGCGAAGGGCTTGACTTCATTCCTCTTGGGATTGACCGCGACGCCACCGACTTTGGCGGCAATCCACCGTATCAGGAGCGTCTGGCGGCGCTCTTGCCGCACGTGACCAACGAGGATGCAGAGGACGCGGTGCGGCTTTACCGTCGCATCCTTGCCGATGCGCAAAAGCCGATTGAAATCATAGAGATCGGGTATTTGCAGGTGATCTCCTCGGTGCTCAAAAGCACAGCCGACGATATTTCCGAAAAAAGCGGACTTGCGCTTTTTGAGGAAAAGGTCAGCCGCGTGTGGGTCATGGCAGGAAAATGGGATGCGGACGGAGAAAAGGAAAACAATTTTTGCAGAAATGCGCGCTCGCGCGTGGCAGGCAAGGAGTTTTGCGAGCTGTGCTCCGTGCCTGTGACGTTTTTGGGCTGGGAGGTCGGATACGGCGTGATCACGGGCAATGGCCTGGATCATGACGACCACCTTTATGCGGCCTTGTGCGATCACGGCTCCGAGCATGGACGCCACTCGTGGGATCCGATGCTGGTTCTTATGGCTTTGATCGGTGACGAGGAGACGGCCGGGTATCTGACCGTGACGGGCACGGCGTCGGTCGATGCCGAAAGCGGAGAGAACTATTTTGTCAAGGACGATTTCGGAAAGCACAGATTTGTGATCAAAAAGCACGAGGATCGCTTTTACCAAGAGCAAATCAACCGGTTGTTACAGCGTAGGGAGAGATGATTATGAAACTCAAATTTGACGTTGCGGGCAAGCATCAGCCTGATCCTTTTATTTTCGAGGACGGCGGTAAGCTTTACTTATACGTGACCGCCCCCCGCGGTGTGGAGGCCTACAGTGCGGACGACTTGTTTGGCATTTGGCATTACGAGGGCATCGTGGCCTCGTTTGAAGGGCGTCGCGATTACTGGGCGCCGTCCGTAATCAAGTATGGCGACAACTATTACCTCTACGTTTCCTGCTCGACCGACTCCGAATTTC
>JAFVXT010000046.1 GCA_017501005.1 Clostridia bacterium | reverse complement strand
GTTTCCCATCTGGAACGTCTGTCGGGAAGCCTTGGCAATGTGCAGCTTTACGTCAAGCGCGAGGATTTGAACCACACGGGCGCACACAAGCTCAATCACTGCATGGGCGAAGCTCTTCTTGCCAAGTATATGGGCAAGAAAAAGGTGATTGCCGAAACAGGTGCAGGTCAGCACGGCGTGGCACTGGCCACCGCTGCCGCATATTTTGGTCTTGAATGCGATATTTACATGGGCTCTGTCGATATCAAAAAGCAGGCTCCGAACGTTGCAAGAATGAAGATCCTCGGCGCGAACGTCATTGAGGTTAAGGAAGGCCTGCAAACCCTGAAGGAAGCGGTTGATGCAGCCTTTGATGCGTATGCACGCGACTATAAGACGAGCATGTACTGCATCGGTTCTGTGCTTGGTCCGCATCCGTTTCCGCTCATGGTACGTGACTTCCAGAGCGTTGTCGGCCGTGAGGCGAGAGAGCAGTTTGTCGGTATGACGGGTGAGCTTCCCGATGCCGTTGTTGCTTGCGTTGGCGGCGGTTCGAATGCCATGGGTATGTTCTCGGGCTTCTTGAACGATCCCGTGGATATTTATGGCGTTGAGCCGCTTGGCCGCGGCACGGCGCTTGGCGATCATGCGGCCAGTTTGAAGTACGGCGAAGAGGGAATCATGCACGGCTTCAACAGCATCATGCTCAAGGACGCAAACGGCGATCCCGCCCCCGTCTATTCGGTTGCAAGCGGCCTTGACTATCCGTCCTCGGGCCCCGAGCACGCATTCTTGCACGATCTCGGCCGCGTGAAGTATGACGTCGTTGACGATGAAGAAACCATCGACGCCTTCTTCAAGCTTTCTCGCCTTGAAGGTATCATTCCTGCCATCGAAAGCGCGCACGCCGTTGCATACGGCATTAAGCTCGCCGAGAAAATGGGCAAGGGCTCTGTTCTGATCTGTCTTTCGGGCAGAGGCGATAAGGACATGGATTACGTGATTGAACGTTACGGTATCAGATAAATCTCGATCACCCCAAGGAAAGCTCCGTCGAAAGGAACGGCGGGGCTTTCTCTTTTTGTAGCCTTTAGCGAAAACAAACCAGCACTTGACGTGGTGGCATTGAAGATCAAACGCAGAGCGTACCGTTTTCTATATATTCTGCTTTGTTTTGCAAGAAGCAGGTATAAAAAAGAATGCAGTTTTTTCTCGTTTTATCTTGTTTTTTCGCGCGGGACATGGTACAATATTTTTATCAAAGAAAAAGGAATGTGCTATGAAAATCATTCACACGGCAGATATTCACCTCGGTTCAGCCATGGATTCGGTATTGCCGTACCAAAAGGCAAAGGAAAGAAAAGCGGAGCTTCGCGCGACCTTTGGGCGTATGATCGAATATGCCCGCGAGGAGGGCGTGCGCGTGATTTTGCTTTCGGGGGACGTCTTTGACTCCGAATTGCCCAAAATGAAGGATAAGGAATTTTTTTACGATGCCGTACGGCAAAATCCCGATATTGATTTTCTCTATTTGCGCGGCAATCATGACCGTCGTGAGGAGAATATGCAGGAATTGCCCAATCTGAAGCTTTTCGGCGAGAGTTGGACCTCTTATTCTTACGAAAATATCGATATATACGGAATTGAAAGCACGAAAGAAAATGCCTTTACGATGTATTCGTCCTTTCACGCCGACAAGGCGCGCAAGAATATCGTCATGCTGCACGGACAGGTCGGTACGGTTTCGGATCAGCATTTTGTCAATTTGAACGAGCTTCGCTCGAAAAACATCGATTATCTCGCGCTCGGGCACATTCACAGCTATCAG
>JAFVXT010000004.1 GCA_017501005.1 Clostridia bacterium | reverse complement strand
TCGGGGGACGTCTTTGACTCCGAATTGCCCAAAATGAAGGATAAGGAATTTTTTTACGATGCCGTACGGCAAAATCCCGATATTGATTTTCTCTATTTGCGCGGCAATCATGACCGTCGCGAGGAGAATATGCAGGAATTGCCCAATCTGAAGCTTTTCGGCGAGAGTTGGACCTCTTATTCTTACGAGAATATCGATATATACGGAATTGAAAGCACGAAAGAAAATGCCTTTACGATGTATTCCTCTTTTCATGCCGACAAGGCGCGCAAAAATATCGTCATGCTGCACGGACAGGTCGGTACGGTTTCGGATCAGCATTTTGTCAATTTGAACGAGCTTCGCTCAAAAAATATCGATTATCTCGCGCTCGGGCACATTCACAGCTATCAGGCGGAAAGGCTGGACGAGCGCGGAATGTACGTTTATGCGGGTTGCCTTGAAGGGCGCGGCTTTGACGAGCTTGGTGAAAAGGGGTTTGTCTTGCTCGACGTTGGCGAAGAGATTCAAAGCCGATTCGTGGCCTTTGCTTCGCGCACGGTTTGCGAGGCTGCCGTGGATCTTTCTTCTTGCGAGAATCTTTATGCGGCCGAGCAAGAGGTTAAAAAGCAGCTTTCGGTGAAAAAAGAGGACCTTTTGCGCCTCACGCTGACGGGCGAGATCGATTTTGAAAAGACAAGCCTTGCCGACGATATCAAAAACTTTCTTGCGGATAGCTTCTATTTCGTTTCGGTGAAGGATCGGACTGTCAGACATTACGATCCGCGCGAATATGAAAACAACCTTTCCTTGCGCGGTGAATTTATCCGCACGGTTCTTGCAAGCGAGGAGCTTTCCGAGGAAGAAAAAAACGCGATTATTGCGCTTGGCATCCGTGCCCTTGACGGACGGGAGGTGGAGGAATGATCTTACTTTCCTGTTATATAGAGAATTACGGTGCGCTTTCCGAGAAAAGCATTGAGTTTCAGCGAGATCTGACGGTTTTCTGTGAGGAAAACGGCTACGGCAAAACAACGCTTGTCTCCTTTTTGAAGGCGATGCTTTACGGCTTGCCTTCCTATAAAGCCACCAGCAAGGGCTTTCCCGAAAGACAGCATTTCTATCCCTTCAACGGCGGAAAATTCGGCGGAAATCTGACCTTTGAGCATGAAGGGAAGAGCTTTCGTGTCGAACGCTTTTTCGATAAAAAATCCGAGACCAAGGACGAATGCCGCATTTTTTGCGATACCCTTGAAACCGAGGAATTTGGAAAGAATGGCGAGTTGCTTGGCAGAACGCTTTTGAAGCTTGACGAGGATTCCTTTGTCAGAACGCTTTTTGCCGAGGATCTTTCCTCCGAGTTTTCAATGACGACCGATCTTGGCGTTGCCTTAAACCGCTTGGTTGACGATACCGACGATGACCGCAATTTTGAGCAAGCCATCAAGCGTTTGACCGAGCGGCGTAAGGAATTGCATACCGATCGCGGCAATCGCGGCTTGATTCCCGAGAAAAAGGCAGAGATCCGCGCACTTGACGAGCAAATCGGCAGATTCAAGAACATCCATCAAAAGGAGCTTGAACAGCGCTATGCCGAAAAAAGAGAAGCGCATCGGGCATCTGAGGTGGCACACGCATTGCTGAATCAGGCCATGCAGCAAAGCTACTGGGATATTTACGACGAAAAGATCACTCAGCTCGAGAAGAAAAGAGAAGAGCTGGCTGCTTTGCACGCAGAATACCCCAAGGGCATACCGACAGCCGAAGAGCGTGAACGGCTGGCTGAGCTTCTTCGTGAGCTCAAGGATTGCCTGATGCTTGTCAAAGCCTCGGAGGACGAAAAGAAAAGAAAAAGACTGGCCGAGCTTGCCTTGTTTTTTGAAAAGAAAACACCGTCGGATGCCGAGCTTTCGGAATTTGATTTGAAAAACGCTGACCTCGAGCATCTGGAGGTGGAGATCGAGACGTTGCGGCAAGGAGCAGAATCCGACCGCCTTGCTTTGAGTGACTCTCCCTTTCACAAAAAGATGCCAAGCGATGCCGAGCTTGCCGTCTTGCAACAAAGAGCCAAGCTTTACCGCGAAAACCAAACGCTTTTGCATTCTTTTCATGAGCGGATAACGCCTCAAAAGACCGTATCAAAAAAGGCTGCTATTTCTTCTTCGGTCGGTGCGGCTGTTCTTCTTTTCGGTTTTGCTTTCCTGTTTTTATTATGGCCGATCGGGCTCGGTGCACTGTTGGTGGGCGGTGGTGCTTTGGCCTTTGGTCTTTATGAGTATTTTGCTTGCAAAAAGAAAGAGCAAAAGGACGGGCGTGCGCGTGCAGGTGAGCTGCTTTCCTTGCAGAAAAAGAACGCGTCCTTACGCCAAGTCTTACTCCAAATGCTATCTGCCTATAATTATCCCCAAGAAAACGACCCTAATTTGACCTATGAACGCTTTTGCCACGATCTTGAAGGCTATCGCCTTTCTTTGAAAAAGCTGCAAAAAGCAGAGGAAAGGATCGAAGAAAAGCGTCGTCTTGCGGAAATCGCGCGCCAAGAATTGCAAGCATTTCTTGCCGATTATCCGCTTGAAATGTCGATGAACGAACGGCAAGCATTGCGCTTTCTCCTTGATGCTTTGGGGGAATATCAAAGACTTTCTGCCGAAACTGATCTTTCTTTGCAGCAAAAGGAAAAAGCGGAGGCGCGTGTCACAGAGCTTTTCGAAGCGGTCAAGGAGTTCGGTCTCACGTACGGAATCTCATTCGAGCCGAAAACGCTCAACGCGGATATTCTTTCAACGCTTGCACAGCTCTCCGCACAGGAAAGTGCATTGAAGAAAAGCATTTCGTCGCTTAAAGAGGAAGCCGAAAAGCACAAAAATACTTACGGTCTTGACAAGCACTCGGATGTGCGACTGAAAGAATCGCTTCAGTTTTACCGCGAAGCGAGCAAGGAAGCGCAAATGCGCGAATCCGAGCTTGAAAGCCGTATCCGCGAGATTGAATTCGAGCTTGAGGAATTGCCCGAGCTTGAAAATCGGCGTGCGCGCGCAGTAGAAACGCTAGCACAGTATGAGCTTTCCTATCGCACGGTTACGCAAACCGTACAGCTTTTGCAAAAGGCCGAACAGAATCTGATGGATCGTTACGTCATGCCCGTGCGCGATTCCTTTTGTGCCTATGCTTCGGCCCTTGAAAGCACGCTCGGTGAAAAAATCCGCATGGACAAGGAGTTTTGCATCAGCTTCGAGCGCGGCGGCGAGCTTCGTTCGGATAAGCATTTGAGCGCGGGGCAGTATGCGATTTCCGCTTTGTGCATGCGATTGGCATTGTCCGAGCAGATCTATGGCGAAAATCTGCCGTTTCTCATTCTTGACGATCCTTTTGTCCATCTGGACGAGAAGCATTTGCAAAAAGCCTTGCGCACTGTTGCGGCACTCTCGAAAAAAACACAGATTCTCTATTTTACGTGCCATGCGAGCCGTGCGCAATTTGAAAAATAAACAAAAGCTCCTTTCTTTTCTATCTTTTGTCTTCTTTTCTATCAATTACATCGGTTAAAAAAGTGCCGCGCGTCAGAAGATAATTCTGTACGATGATAGAAAGGAAGCGACAAAAGATGAAACCAAAGCACACAGGCGGCATCAGAACGATCCTTTTTACGGTTGTTCTTGCCGCCCTTTTTTTGACACAGCCGATCAGTGCGGCACATCAGGGGTGGTACGTGAAGCGCACAAGCGATCACACACAGCCGAAACTTGATGCAGGGCAGCAAATGATTGAAAAATATGACGGATACTATATTGACCGCCGTCACGGTGATAGCTGCGCGGAAAAGGTGATCTACCTGACCTTTGATGCGGGATACGTGAACGAAAACGTTCTTTCCATTCTTGATACCTTAAAAAAGGAAAAGGTTCCGGCCGCCTTTTTTGTTCTTCAGCACGTTCTGAAGAAGAATGCGGATACCGTCAAGCAAATGACGGCAGACGGGCATTTCGTTTGCAATCACACAATGCGTCATAAGGATATGACCAAGGTCAGCCGTGAGGAGTTTGTCTCCGAGCTGAACGGCCTTGCTGACACCTACCGAGCCTTGACGGGGTGCGAGATGAAAAAATATTACCGTCCGCCCGAAGGGAAGTATTCGGAAGAAAATCTTGCGTGGGCAAAGGAGCTTGGCTATAAAACGGTCTTTTGGAGCTTTGCGTATGCCGATTGGGATAACGGCGCACAGCCTGAACTCAAGAGAGCCAAAAAGAAAATTACCGATAATCTCCACAACGGCGCAGTTCTTTTATTGCACCCGACCTCTAAAACCAATGCACTTTTATTGCCCGAACTGATTCGTGAATGGAAGGCGGAGGGATACCGTTTTGGAACGCTTGATGAACTCACGGCGCAGTAAGCTTTTGCGAATACTTTCTTTTTTGCTGGCACTCACCCTCTTCTCCTTCCCGATCTGCGCACTTGAATCGGTGAAAAACGTTTATCACTGCTCGCATACAGACGAAAAGGTCATTGCCTTAACGTTTGACGACGGACCGCATCCGCGCTATACGAAGGAGATTCTGGAGCTTCTTGACATGCACGGCATCCGCGCGACCTTTTTTATGATCGGTGAGAATATTTCCAATTATCCCGAAAGTGCCAAAATGGTCTTTGAAGCAGGGCATGAGATCGGTAACCATACCGATACGCACCCCTGCATTCGTCATGTCAGCAGTCACGGCATTGCCGAAGAAATGAGAACTGCGGAAAAAAAGATCATCGAGCTGACGGGCGAAAAGCCAAGGCTTTTCCGTCCGCCCGAGGGGCTTTGCTCGCATGAGATCTGCCAAATTGCAGAGGAAATGGATTATTCGGTGATTTTGTGGACTGTGGATACACGAGATTGGGCAGGTACGCCCACCGACGTCATCACAAAAGGTGTGATGAAGCGCGTGCGCGGCGGCGATATTCTTCTGTTTCACGATTACGTGAGCCGACGCGGACACACGCTTGATGCACTTCGGAAGATCATTCCCGCCTTGCAAAAGGAAGGCTATACCTTCTTGACAGTCTCCGAGCTTTTGGCACTTGAAAAGTAAGAAAAAATGCACGAGAATTTGATGAACAGCCGAAAAAGAGTGAGAAATCGCCTCTTTTTCGGCATGCATTTTTCTTTTTTAAAATTTTTCAAAGAAATTCAAAGATTTGCGATTATTTTTTCTTGAAACCCCTTGACAAAATCGCTTTTCTTTGGTAAAATAATTATCGTTGTAACAAAGGTATGTACCTTTAGCTCAGCTGGATAGAGCAACTGCCTTCTAAGCAGTAGGTCGGGGGTTCGAGTCCCTCAAGGTACGCCATTTTTTATATGGTGGGTATAGCTCAGTTGGTTAGAGCGCCAGGTTGTGGCCCTGGAGGTCATGGGTTCGAACCCCACTACTCACCCCAGAAAAAAGCACTTGCATTCGCAAGTGCTTTTTACTTTATGTCTTTAAGTTCTGAATATTCTGATGAGAAACAACATCATGTGATCCTTGCTCCTGCGCGGGTATCGGATTTATGCTCGCATGACACACCCAACTCGTCAATCCGTTTGGAAGGAAGTTCGAAAATGAGATAACGTTCGGCTTGACATTCGATTCCGTGGTAAGGGCACCAACAAAAAAAGCATCAGCGATTGCTGATGCCTTTTGTTGGTGACCCGTACGGGAATCGAACCCATGTTTTCGCCGTGAGAGGGCGATGTCTTAGCCTCTTGACCAACGGGCCTTTTTGCGGAACGATGATATTATAGCATATGTTTTCGAAAAAATCAAGAGGTTTTTCAATCTTTTTTATCTTTTTTCGTTGGTTTTTTAAAAAAAGAGATGGTATGTTGTGATTCAAAGCGAGAAAAAGCCCCTGCAACGTGCAGTTGCAGGGAGCTTTCTTGCTTTTTCGTTATGCTTCGGGGGTGACGATGAAGGGAGCGAGCTTATTGAAAAGATCGTCGGCATCATCGGTGTGTGCGGTGAGAAGAATGGGGTTGAGAAGGTCAAGGCTGAAAATACCCATGATGGACTTTGCATCAACCACGTAACGACCCGAAGAAAGGTCGATTTCAATATCGGACATACAAACGATCTCAACAAAGTTGCGAACGTCCTGAATCGTAGAGAGACGGATATAAGTCGTTTTCATAATAAAATCTCCTTTGTTTGATAGATTTTTGATGTATTTATTATACCAAGAAAGGCATTCTTTGTCAATACCAAAAGCACCGATTTTATTGAGCTTTTTTGCCGAAAAATGCACGAATCCTCTAAAAAAGCGTCATTCTTCTGCTTCTGCGCAAACCAAACGGTAAAAGTCACTTTTACTCATGGAGCGGTCCTTGGCGGCCTTTTTGATGGCGTCCATGCGCGAAAGGCCTTGGTTTTCATAATGCGCGACGTGCTCTTGCGGAGAAAGTGTCAGCAGTGCATCGTTTTCTTCGTTTTTGGGTGCGGCACGGCCGCCCGAGGCCTCGAAAAGTCCTTCAAGCACCAAGACGTATTCGCCGCGCGGCTGCTTTTCGCGGTAGAGCTCGATCGCGCCTTCCGTGGTGGTATAGATGATCTCCTCGTTCTTTTTCGTCAGCTCGCGGCAAAGCGTGAGCCGTCTTTTGCCAAAGGTCGCATAAAGATCCTCGAGTGTGCCGATCAGCTTGTGAGGTGCTTCGTAAAAGATCATGGTGCGCATTTCGTTTCTGATCTCTTCAAGGCGTGCTCTTCGCTCGTTTTTAGCGGTGGATAAAAAGCCCTCGAAGGCAAAACGGCCCGTGGATAATGCGGAAAGCGCCAAGGCATCAACGGCAGCACAGCACCCGGGAACAGCGGTGACGGGTATGCCGAGCGAAGCGGCCAAGCGGACGATATCCTCACCGGGATCGCTGATGGCGGGCGTGCCCGCATCGGTGACAAGGGCGCAGGATTCGCCTGCCAAAATACGGGCGGTGATCTCCTCGCCGCGCTGACGCTTGTTATGCTCAAAATAACTGACCATCGGCTTCTTTACACCGATATAGTGCAGGAGCTTCACCGAATTGCGCGTATCCTCGGCGGCAATGAAATCAACCTCCGAAAGCACCTTGATCGCGCGCTCGGAAAGGTCGGCAAGATTGCCGATCGGTGTGGATACGAGATAAAGCCAACCGCCCTCGACCTTGTTTTTTTCGTCGGCGGCTTCCTTTTGATTTTCTAAAAGAGATTCGGCAAGTGCTTTCATCGTAGCTATCGTGTTTCCTTTCTATAGTTAAGAGAAAAAGTCGGAAGGGAAGTTGCCAGTGTTGAGTATGGTTTCGTAAGACGCGGAATTCTTCTCGTGCTTTTCGTCTGCATAAAGGAATAACGGTTTTGTGCAGAGCATCGACGGCTTTCCGCCGCGCTTTCCTTTCACAAGCACAAGGCAGGGGGGCATAGCGGCAGAAGGATGCACCATGGTCATCATTTTCGGCTCAATACCGCTTTTTCGCATGGCATCGAAAAGATCGGTCAGACGGTCGGGGCGGAATACGCAATAAAAATCACCGCCGTATTTCAGCTTCTTTTTAGCGGCGGCGCAAAAATCCGCAATGCCGCCCGAAAGCTCGTGCCGCGCAATGGCTTTTTCTTCGGCTTGATTGATGATACCCGCATTGACCATATAAGGGGGATTTGTGAAAACAAATTGATAAGTGCCGTCGTCTTCGGCGGGGGATAGCGCGCGAACGTCGGTATGAAGCACCTTGACTGCATCGCCGAGGCCGTTCAGGACGGCGTTTCTTTTGCAAAGCTCGGCATAGCTTGCTTGGATCTCCGCAATCGTGACAGAGCCGGCCTTCTTTCGCGTGAGAACGAGTAAGGAGATGATACCGCTGCCGCCGCCGAGCTCCATGGCGGCAGAATCGCTTTTTTCTTGAATGTATGAAGCGAGAAGAAGTGCATCGGTGCCGAAGGTCAGCCCGTTTTTTTTCTGAATCAGACGAATATCGTCATTGACAGTATCAATGCGTTCGTCCGTCTCTGAAAAGAATTGCATAATTTCTCCTGTATAAAATGCCGCAAGCGGCAGAATCGAGATCGGGAAAAGAAAAGGCGGAGTCTGTTTCCATCCTCCGCCATTCTATTAAGTAGAAGAAAACCGAATCAGTCCTTCTGCTTGGGAGCGCCGACAGGACATGTATCAGCGCAAGTACCGCAATCAACGCAAAGATCTTCGTTGATCACATACTTACCGTCAGCCGCTTTGATTGCTTCAGTAGGGCACTCGCTTTCGCATGCGCCGCAAGCAATGCAGTCATCGGAGATAATATAAGCCATGATTACACCTCCTAAAATAAAATTCTTAATTTATTGTATCATACTTTTCAAAAAAATCAAGATGTTTTATAAAAAAAGTCGTGAACAAACGAAAAAGATTTGAAAAAACGGTTATTCTTCGTGATTTTCATCGTTGGATTCGGCCTTTTTTGAGGCACGAACAAC
>JAFVXT010000045.1 GCA_017501005.1 Clostridia bacterium | reverse complement strand
TTCGGCAAAAAGGGGAACCCATACCTCAACGGCAATGAGCATGGGAGCGCCGTTCACTGCGCGAACACAGATATGGTCGGTCATATCCTCGTCCGAAACAGAAAAGCCGTAGCGGACATATCTTTGTCTATGCGGTTCAAATTCCTTTACCGCATAATCGAAGGATACGCTGACGAGGGCGCGAGTGTAGTTGCCGTTCTCGGTGTAGGCAAATGGCAACTCTGCCTTGTGCTTCTCATACACCTCGCACAGCTTGTCGGTATCAAGACTCTCGTCAAGGATACCGCCGAAGGCATCGGGGTTCAGCTTGCCGTCCTTTAGTGTGCTATACGGCGCAAGACTGCATCTGCCGTCTGCTCTGCGATAGATCTGACTTCCGTCAAGCGATACGATCCGCAGGTTTCCGTATTCTTTCTTTTCTGCCGTATTCTCGTTTTTCATCGGTATCCCTCCTTCCTTGAGATTGTATTTTTATTTTACCATATTTCACGGCAAAATGCAATAAACAAGAGATGAACGGCTCGTTTTTCTATTCCTACCATATACGCAAAATCACAAATCACCACGAAAAAGCCGAAATCCCTTGAAAAATCGGGGCTTTTTCGCTATTATTGAAAACGGCAGAAAAGAAGAAACTGTAATTTACGGCAATTTTTCATCAAATCTGTGCAAGCCTTTCACGTAAAAATGGTCTGTCCTACATTTTGGGACAGACCTCCTTCGGAAGCTGCTTTTCTCGCCGAGCGTTTTCTTTGACTACAGCGATGCAGATATTGAGATTTGAAAAAGCAAAAAAGCCCGTAGTTACCTTGAGGGTAACCACGGACTTCACATAGTAGTCACTATTTTTTGTATTTATCATCAGCGAGGAAATCTACATCGATCGGCTCCGCATTTTCGAGATCTTCAAGAGTTGTGTCAAGGCGTTCAAGAAGTTCGTTTAAGGTAATGACCTCGATGCTCCTACCATTTTCGATTTCAGCTTTTACATATTCACCGCGAGAGCAACGGCGAGAATGTCCTTCTTCATCAACAGAATCGAAGGTTGCAAAGATATCCACGCTTGATGCTTTGAGAACATACTCTCCGCCTGCGGCTTTGATCATACCTGCGAGTATAATCATTTCCTTAAAATGCTCGGTTTCATAATTCATTGAGATGCTGACTTTTTTGCCTGCCAGCTTATCGCTTTTCTCTCCGATAGCCTCACCGAAATCAAGATAACGGAGAAAGAGTGTGTGGTTTCGTCTGCCACGAAGCATCACATTGTCGCCTTTTTCTCCACGGAGTCCGCGTTCGCGCAAACGCCTGCCTTCGGTCATCGGCGGTGTATAATCCCAGACGGATTTTCCAGCCTTGGTTTTTCCTGTACATCTATCTGTGCTTGTCCGATAATCTTCAAAGCTCATATTCGCTTTTTCAAGAAGAGCCTTTAGCAATAGCATAGTAGCTCTCGCATCTTCAACACTTTGGTGATATCTGAATTTTTCTTTTATTTCAAATGTTGCAATTGCATTTTCCAGCG
>JAFVXT010000044.1 GCA_017501005.1 Clostridia bacterium | reverse complement strand
CGAGCGTGATTCTTACGCGCGAGAGCTTATCTGTCTCGGCTTGCCACTCGCCGCTTTCGATGAGGGCGGGATCGCCTTGGTAATCAAGCCAGTCACCGTCACGGGTGATGCCGATCAGAATCGGGGTGCAGTCGGCGGGCAGATGGCGGTAAACGGCGTAGGCGGAGCGCAGAGAAACCTCATGCTCGTTGCTTGCACCGCCGAAAAGCAGTGCGATTTTTTTGCGGTTTGTCATAGATAATCTCATTTCATATGATAATCAAGATTGAAACGTCAGGTGCTTGAGAGACGCAGCGTGTCGGCAAGAGATCGGCAAAGCGCCACGCGCGTATGTCCGCCGTAATCCGAGAAAAACTCGGCAAGCATACGGCGCTCGGCCGCAAGAGAGAGCAACGCCTCGCTTTGCGTGCAGCCGATCTCAAAAAGGAAAAACCTTCCTTCTTTGATATCGTCTTGATAGGCCGAGAGTAAGTGGCGGTAAAAAAGCAATCCGTTTTCGTCGGCAAAGAGCGCGTTTTGCGGCTCGTAAGCAAGCTCGGGGGCAAGCGTCTCTTTTTCGCTTGGTGCGATATAAGGGGGATTCGATAAAATGGCGGCGGCCGCCGATACGTCGAGCTTTTCGCGCAAAAGGTCTGCCCTTTTGACGGTCAGTCGGTCAAAAACGCCGTTTCTTTTGGCATTGTCAATCGTCAGCGCAAGTGCTTTTTCGGAAATATCTACGGCGCAGGCGGTGCAATCGGGGCGTGCGGCAAGCACCGAGATGGCAATGCAGCCGCTCCCCGTGCAAAAGTCAAAGAAAAAGGCATTTGGGGGGAGAAGGCGAATGGCATGCTCAACAAGAATCTCTGTATCCGCACGCGGGATCAGCACGTTGGGGGATACGCGGTAAGTCTCCCGATAAAAGCTGACCTCGCCCAGAATGTAGGCGAGCGGTTCTCGGTTCGCACGTCGACGGAGCGCGTCGTCCAATCGCGGATCGTTGACGCACGGATCTTCGGTGTGCAATTTGTATGCGGGAACACGGCCGAGGTCGGTGAAGAGAATGCGAGCCTCGGTTTCCGCCTCTTCAATTCCTGCCGCACGGAGCGCGGCAATGGCTTCGTGAAAGATCATGTCAGCTTTCTTGTGCCGTTTGCGTGTCTTCTTCGGCGGGAAGGGCTTCTTCCGGCTCGGACGGTGCGTTTTCGGCCGCGGGCGCATCGGAACCCTCTTCTTCGCTTGCCTCGGTAAAATCGGTTGCCTCTGCCGCTTCTTCCTGTTGGTTCAACCGCTTTTTGGCGTTTTCAAGGTAAGGTGCGGGGTCAAAGTCGGGGAAGTATTCCTCCCCGAGTGCGCACTTGGCGGCAACAATGGCCACCTCAAGCTGCTTTTCGTCCGGTTCCTTGGTGGTCAGACGCTGCATCCAAAGGCCGGGCGCGGAAAGAATACGCGTCAAAAGAATGTCGTGCTTGCCCGCAAAAATGATGAATTCGTAGCCGATGCCCACAACGAGAGGAAGAATCAGCAGTCGGACGAGAATGTACAAAAGACGGGGCAAGCCGGGGAAGACCAGACGCACGAAAAGACCTGCAAAAATACCGAGCAGAATCATTACGAACATGAAGCTGGTGCCGCAACGGGGGTGAAAGCGCGTGTAGCGGGCAGCGTTTGAGGCGGTCAACTCTTCGCCTGCCTCGAAGCAAGCGATGGTTTTGTGCTCGGCACCGTGGTATTCAAAGGTACGGCGGATGTCGGGCATGAGTGAAACCAACACAATATAAGATATGAAGATCAGGATTTTGATGACACCTTCAATGACGGCCTCAAGCGCGCCGAGATTGCGGCCGACAAGAAAAGCAATACCGTCGGCGCAAAGGTTGGGTAAATACATAAAAAGGAAGAGACAGAGAAGAACGCCAAGCACGGCAGCAAAGCCCATCAGCACGTCAAAGAACTTGATGCCGCATTTTTCTTTCAGCCATTTTTCAAACCTGGATTCCTCTTCTTCAAGGTCAAACCCGCCAACCTCGGCCGAAACCGTGAGCGTACGCATGCTCAAGCGCAGAGTTTCCACAAAATTGATCACGCCGCGCAAAATGGGCAGATTCAGAATCTTGTGCTTTTTGCGCACCGAACGGAATTCGCACTTGTCCACCGCAATGAGATCGTCGGGGCGGCGGCAGGCGGTGGCGCACTGATCGCCCGCTTTCATCATAATACCTTCCAAAACAGCCTGACCGCCGACCTTACCGCGGAGGGCACAGGCTTCGGAAGAAGAGTTCTTTTTCATTTGGATCGTTAACCTTTCAAATTTCTGCGTTAATCATTATCCATTATAACACATTATTATATAAAATGAAAGCAAAAGATTAAAATTTTTCAGAAAAAACTCAAAACTTCATGAATTGTTCGCATTTTTTGTGTTTATATTAAGCTGTGGGAGGTTTATCACATGAAAAAAGAGGCAGTCGAGAAAAAAGAATAAAAAAATTTCACTTTTTTTCAAAAAATCCCTTGACAAAAGGAGAAGCAGATGATATAATAGACGAGCCTCACTCAAGAAACGAAGCTTGAGGCAAGGCGCTTACCAGAGCTTGGAACTTGAAAAACTCCAAAAAAACTTGAAAAAAGTTCAAAAAAGGGGTTGACAAAAGGGAAAAGATGTGGTAAGATAGAAAGGTCGCTGAGCGAAAGTGAGGCGGCGTCGG